>CAKZLA010000027.1 GCA_937124525.1 uncultured Desulfobacterium sp. | reverse complement strand
CTCCATAATGGCCTTTACATGCTGATCAACTATTTCCATGGTGAACCTCCCCTTTTATCCAGGTGGGGGTTAAGCAATTACCGGATAAGAATATTCCAGAAAATTCAGGATTTTTAAATCGTACCCAAGACGGGCTTTCCCGTGCCCCTTAACAAGTTTTTTATATGTACGGGAAAGTCCAACGTAGAAGACGGATAAAAAGACAAGCAGACTGGTATATTCTTTGACAGAAATCGCCTCAACTACCCAAAAGATTTTTAATACCTTCAATGATCCGGCCGTCCTCGGCATCCTCGGGCATCACATCCATGCGGATATGATCTTTTTTGTTTTCAAGGAGCCCCGAGGCGGCAATGTACTTTTCCACTTCCGTCTCCTTGCCCTTGGCATAACTGTGCTTGGCAACAGTGATACCGATCCTGGCGGCATAGTTCACCATTTTTTCAAGCTCTGCCACGGCCTCTTTGCCTTCGGTGTCCCAGTCATCTCCATCGGTACCGTGGAAAACATAAATATTATAATCCCTTGCAAGACCTTCTTTTTCCACAATTTCATTGACCATGCGAAAGGCAGACACCACCTTGGTTCCCCCGGCCACCTTATAGGAGTAATATTTATAAAAATCAGCCACCTCCCGTGCCTCGGTGTCATGGAGGATAAAACGGGTTTCCACCTGCTTTTCATACTGATACAGCAGCCAGGAGTAAATCATCACATGCTGGGACACCACGGTCTGGGTGGGCTTGCCCCCCATGGAGCCGGAGTAATCCCTGAGAAAAAAAATCAGAGCCTGGGATTCATAGTTCTTTTCCCGGGAAAGCACCCGGTAAATCATGTCCGAAGGGGCCACCAGAAATTTTGCCGCATCAATGTTGGAAACATCCGGGATATTGCCCAGGCTGATATTGGTCTGGACAATTCTTTTCATGGTGGCTTTTTTATCAAGTATCTGGCCAAAGCCACGATTGCGATCGGTCATGTCATAGACATAACGAACCAGGGTTCTTTTACCGCCCTTATCCACCAGGTTGGGCAATTCAAAGTCCTGGGCCAGGGTCCGTCCCAGATCATAGGCATTGGATTCAAACTCATGCTCACCTCCGCTGCCCTCCCCCGGGCCTTCCCCATCTCCTTCGCCTGTCCCTTCGCCTTCACCTTCCTGGGGACGGATGGGTTCTTCCCCTATCACCTCCCCCTCTTCTCCGGTACCGGTTCCCCCGGTGGGCTGGGCTTCGCCCTCTTCGTCCAGACTTATTTCATCATGCACAAATTTTTCTTCCACCGTGGTGGGTACAACAATGATCCTTTCCCTGCCGCCCTGGACAGGTTTCACAATACGGCCAATACGAATTTTTCGTTTAAATCCGTCCTCTTCCCGCTTCCGGTCCTTTTCCAGGAGTTCATCCAGGGTTATCATTATTTATCATCCTCCTGACTGCAAAAATATTCAATGGTCTTCTGGGCACAGGTGTTGCAATATCCCAATTTATCCATCATGGTGGTGATCATCCGGTCATGGAGTTTTTTATTTTCCTCGTTGGTGCGATTGGCCAGGGCCCCCACAAGACTGCCAGCTCCGGCAATGTCGGATTTAAGCCGCACATCGGTGATGGCCTTGACAAGCTCCAGGTTATCCATGAAATCATAGTTGGGGTCCACGGAGATCTTCTGGCCATATATTTTTCGAATGGTGTTTCGAAAGGAAGATCTCTGCTCATCGGTTTTCAATCCCAATCGTTCTTCAACATTTTTAATATAGCGCTCATCAATCTTCATGGATTTGAGCTCATTGGACTGGGGGTCTTTATATTTCCACATCATGTCTGGACCCAGGTGCTCGGCATCAATGCCGATGATCATGTTCACATAGTTCATGACATCTTTTTTAATGGCCAGGGGTTCATCCATATATGCATTGAATATTTCGGTCATGATGCGTTCCCGGTAAAGTCCCCGGGCCGTGTGAAGATCCTCCATGAACTTGGTGCGATCACCGGGCTCTGTGACATAGTCTAACACCACCTTTTCCAGGGTGGTGAAAATATCCAGGGCAAACATGCAGGTGCCTTCGTTGGTCTCAGAACTTTCCAGGAGCAATTGGATGGCCCGTCCAAGATTTCTCTGACCCAGCCCCTTTTGCCCAAACCGCTTGGTAATATCTGTATCTTGATTTAAGGTGTCAATAAGTTCAGAAAGGGTTTTAAGGCTCTTTTCACCGGCCACCTCCCCTGCAGAAAGCTTCATGGTCTCCACCGGAGTGAGTTTTTCAGATCGAGGCAGACGGGTGAGCACCACCCCAACAGATGCCGCATAGTTCAGGTTGGGATCCTGGTGCAGCTTTTCCATGTTCAGGGTGGTTTTTACATCCCCCCCAATGGCATAGGCGGTGAGTTCGCTCTGGAGTTTATAATCGGTGTTGTGGGCCACGTAACAGATGCGACAGCGATCCACAATGGGGGCTTCTTCTTTTTCTGCAAGAAAGGTATTAAACTCGGAATTATTGCTGGTGGCAACGATGAGGGTGTCAATGGGCCATTTATATCCATCAATTTCAATATTCCTGTTCTGGATCACCCCCAGATACACCTGGACCAGATCTTTCTTGTTTTTATAAATCTCATCGCTGAAATGGATACCGCCCCCGGCCACTCTGGCAAGGGCCCCCCGTCTCAAGTCAAAGCGATAGGGGTTGTTGGTGTCGGTGATGTGGAGCAAGCGCTGGATGGACTCTTCCCCCAGCAGATCCACGGCAGAGGAGGTTATTTTATCCTTGGCCGGATATTTACCGGTCAATGTGCCCATACTCTCAATCATGGGTACCCGCACCACCTCAATAAAGGAGAGCATCTTTTCTATATCACCATCACAATACTCCCGGATCTGGTTCCAGATATAGGAAGAACAGGCCCCCAATGGACGATATTTCCCCATAAGTACGTCCAGTTCTCTGTCGGAAAACCCATAATGTTTACCAAGGTAGTCCAGGGAGGCATCCTTTGTCTCATCAAGGCCCATGGCAAGGATCATGGGATCTTCATAGGTCTGGGATTCTATGGTGCTAATCTTGCCATACCCCTCCAGTTGATCGAGTCCTTTGAATCGAAAGGTAAATTTGCGATTTTCCGGCTGAAAAATAAAATTTCGATAGGATTCACAAAGGTAATCCACAAAAAAAGTTTTGCCGTTCCCAGGTTCCCCCACCAGAACATAGGCCATTTCCCTGGATGATCCCCCCTCGGAGGCATCTTTCACAAAGGAGACAAAGCTATTAATCTCGTCGTACATCCCCACAAGATGTTTTTTTCCTTTGCTGAAAAGGTCAAAATGGTAGGTAGTTCGACCTTTGACGCTGATTTTATCCACCCCGCTGTTCAAAATCATACGGGAGACACCCTGGAAACAATCTTCAAAGGTTCTTTTTTCGGTTTTTACAAGCTCAATGTGATTGGAAAGTGTTTTTGACGTAATTTTATCATCCATTGTTCCCTCCCTGGGCAGCATCAAGGCTTTTTGCTGCCGATCATATATAAAGTAAATGACGGAAAACCTGTTTGATGAAAACTGTATGCAACTCTGTAGTGGAATTCTTGGACGTTTATAAAAAACTGGCAAAAAAAACCCTAAGTCTTTAGCTCAGGGGTTGTTGACACTCAATGATTCTGTATTTAAGGACGACTTTCTGGAAAAAGTGAATGAATTTATGTTTCATGAGTATCATCGCCCTTGCACTATCAGTATAATACCTGCATTCTCAATGATAATGTCCATAACACAAACCCGGGGCCTTACACACAGATGACCATTGTAAAAAAAACGAATCATTGAGTTCTATTGTTTAAACAATACCAATGCTATATACAAGTGTCAAATGCTATAGCAAAAAAAACAGCTTCTCACGATATTTACACCATGGCAGATGGATGACATCCCGTGGAAATAAAAAAACATCCGCAAGATACCTTTGAACAAGGCGCATCACTCCAAACAGGCACACCCCTGCAAAAATACAATATCCATCAATATTATAAGTATGTTGAAAGAGATAGGAGGCTCAATACATCATGCGGACAAGACATATAAGAGTCAAATAAAAAAAATGGTGATAAAGGTGTACAAACAGCGATAAAAAAATGACTTCATTAGAGAATAGTGACGATAATTTTGCGAAAACAGCAAATACAAACACCCCACCCTTCAAATCCCGTCAAAGGGTTGAGGAATTGTCCACCGGTGGATGAAAAACGCCCTCTATATCAACATTGCCGACTTAGTCATAATAAAAACAACCCACTCTTGTATTCAGCACTCTGGAGAATCGATATGAAACTCATCAAGGTTGGGTATGTTGTTTTTTGAACGCCCTTACCAGGTTCTACAATCTCCGGTATCCAAATGAACAAAATCCGATTTGGAATAGTACCCCACGCCGCCAGCACCGAGATAAACGGCCACGTCCCTGAGATGGCGGGTGGAAAGATCACGGATTCTGATGTCAATGGCCCGGCCTTCCATGTGCAGACTTTTCTGGGCCACCCCTCGACTTTTTTTCCGCAATTCCCGGTTGGTTTTAGGAGAACGATAACCGGAAATCACCTCAATGACACCACGGCTTCCCCCCCGGCTTTGAACGGCACAGATGATATCAAGCAAGCCAGGATCAATGGGATGGACCGTTTCGGTGCGAAAATCCCTGAGGAATTTATTTATTTTCCGTTGATTAGCAATGGATCTGAGCCCTGGAGTATGGCGAACCTTAAGGTACTCTTCGGTGTGGGTATGAAAAAAGGTAAGGGAGCGCTGCCCACCAGTACTTGCCAGAGCAAGCAGAGGTGAGCTGACAAAAAGACCGGCCATGGCGCTGGCAGAAAACTGGAGGAATTGACGTCGAGTTGTTTTGATCTTCATGTATATATGGTATTTTTAACCTTAGTTTAAATTGTTTTACATTGGCACTACAGCGACACTTTGACTTAAAACCATATGCCAATTGATTTTTCATGAGCTTAATCAGCATTAATCATAGCCCAAATGACGTGGTTTTTTTTATGTAAACATTTTAAATGTCGCTGTAGTGTTAGATTAAACACACAATACAAAAAACATACTTCAAAGGTCAGTTCAGTACATCTCCCGGGAAAAGTGCCTGTCCCAGCTTTCTGTCCCGGTTATAGATATCCCTGTTAAAGCAAATCAAACCATCTTTGTCAACCCAGGCCGTCTGGTAGGTGATATGCACGGGTACCAACACATCCGGACGAACAACTTTTCGTTTTCCGGATTTCAAGATGACGTCTATCTTTTCCCGGGTCCATGGACTGTTTTCATGGGAAAGAATAAACAGGGCAAGTCCCGGGGGATCACTCACCCGGATGCATCCATGGCTGAAATTCCTTTTGTTACGGCTGAAAAGACGTTGGCTGGGGGTGTCGTGCATATAAACATCATATTTATTGGGGAAAATAAATTTAACCCTTCCAAGGGCATTCCAGGGACCCGGGTCCTGGCGCAATTTAAAGCCAGCAATCTGACCCCGGGAAATTGTATTCCAGTCCATGGTGGTGGAGTCCAGCTCCACGGCATCGGCTTTCCAGCTGGAAAAAAGCCGGATATGCCGTTTCACCAAATGATGGGGGTCTTTACGCAGCCCTGGCAGCTCTTCATTGCGGGCAATGCTGGGGGTGATATTCCAATAGGGATTAAAATCAATGTACATCACCCGGTCACTGAACACAGGAGTCTGATGCTGTAATTTACCCACAATGACGGGAAAACGAATCTTCATCTCCCCCCCTTCAAATCCGGCCAGATCAAATCCTGCGATGTTCACCAGAATATATTTTTCACCCAGAAAATGCTCCTGCCACCGCCACCGGGCCATATTGATCATGATCTGACGAACTGCCTTGTGCACTGGAATATTGAGGGTCTCCAGGGTATTGGGTCCCACAACACCATCGGGTTTCAGGCCATGGCGGGTCTGAAATTTTTTCACAGAAGGGATCAGTTCCGGCACATAAATATTTTTTTCCCCCTCCAGTGGCAATTCTAAATCCTTGGTAATGGCAAGGCGGTTTATGATGGCAGGAATTCGTTGATCCACATCACCCGGTCGGATGGTTTTTCCCGGTGGAATTTTTTTCCATCCCCCCCGACGGGCCAGGCTATGGTAAATTTTCAAGGCCTTTTTTAAATCTGTATAATGCCGGTGGGCCGGGGGCAATGAGGCAAGATATGCAGAAAGGTCTGAAACCCCAAGGGATTTATCCACTGTGGCAAGGGGATCAAAATCAACATCTCCAGCCTCGGCAAACAAAATCGGGTCCATGTAGCGAAGCTTGATTTGTCCCCGGCTCACATCATGAATATACTTAATCAAATTAAAGGTGATCAGGGTATCCAGGTGGGCCAGGGATGAGGGCTCCAGGGAATTCCACAGCCCGCGCATTTGTTTCACCTCATAATCAGCAGGATCCAGCCCCTCTTCATGGGCGTTGGCCAGCGCATCAAGAATGATGGCTGCCCGGGAACCAGGGCCCTGGGAGGTAACCCACAGGGGGGACAACCCTTTTTTATGGTAAATCGTGGCCAGGCATAAATTCTGGGATGTGGCAGAGGGCAATTGATCTTTCAATGTCAACAATTCAAGGGGATAGCATTCCAGATATTCGGCCATTGCCGATGCCAGGGGGTCAAGGCCAGTTTCATCGGCAGACACCGGACATGGTGTTAACAGGGGTATGAGGACAAATACCATGATCGTGTAAATAAGCCCCCGGTAGGATGAAAAATGAAACCCAAGGGAATGGTTGAGGTTCAAATACCGAAAAATCCCATGACGTATCTTTAAATCAATTTCCAAGATGACTCCCATTGACTCCTTTGACTTTTAACCGAGAAGTCCCCTTTCAAATCTTTGATTTGGTGGGGATAGTTGATTTGATACGAGATGCAATATATTCTCCTCTTTCCAGGTCTCCCGGGGTGGTGAGCTTTATATTATCCACGGTGCCGGAGGTAAGATAAACGGCCTCTCCCATGGCCTCCACAAGGGAGGCATCATCGGTTCCCTTTATCTTCCGGTCCATGGCATATTCATGGGCCTTCATGATCAGATCAAACCGAAAGGCCTGGGGGGTTTGCACCTGATAAAGATTATCCCTGGACACAGTGGATACAATCTTACCCTGGTCATCCACCAGCTTTAGGGTGTCCACCACCGCCACCGCCGGAATGCAGGCCCCTTGGGTAAGCGCCCCGTCAATGCAGCGTACAATCATGGTTTTATCCACAAAGGGTCGAACTCCGTCATGGATCAATACAATGCCATTGTCGGGAAAACCTGTCCTGTAAAGGCCATCAAGGCCATTTTTAACCGATGCCTGGCGCTCTTTTCCCCCGGGAACCAACAACACTTTTTCTTCAAGGAGGTGGGGGGCCAGGATTTTTTGTCTGCAAAATGCCATATCCCCTTGGGGAATAACAAGCAAAAGAGGTACTTCCATGGGGGCAAACACATTCAAGGTTCTCACCAGTATGGGCACCCCCCCCAGGGTCATGTACTGTTTTCGTACGGAAGCGTTCATGCGTTGACCGCTTCCCCCGGCCACAACAATAACAGCCACCTTGCATTCAGCCATATTCTGCTGCCTATCTCAAATAGGAGAGTTCTTTGGGAAGGGGAACCCCCTTTCCAATGTGATCTTCCCCATAGTTAACACTGGCAAGGATTTTAATATCAGCCAGGGCCCGGGTGTCCCCCTCAAAAATCACCTGCTCCACCTCTTCTTTCTTGATTTTCCCCCCGGCCCACTGGATATCCAGTACACTGGAGGCATCAAAACGGTCCGGCCCCACCAGAAGTTCCACCTCACCGCCGTAATACTGTACAATTTTGGCCACCAGAAGGCTGGGACGGGAATGAAAGCCCCTTTCCTGGGGAATCCCCACGATGATGGAATCACGATCAATATTTTCATTGAGAACTTCAGATGCCAGACGTTTTCCCGACGATAAAAACTGCCAGGCATAGAAAAGGCAATAATTCACAGCCCTGTCCAGTAATACGTCGGGGTCAATGAGTTCCGTAAGGGCTTCACTGACATTTTTATACACATCCTTATACTCCACATCATGGAGATGACGCTCATAGAAATGAAGCAATCGTCCCATCACCTGGAGGATATGAAACACAATGGAAAAGTGGCTCCGGAGTTGTTTTAACTTGCGGTTACCATGGAAAAAACCGCCATGGATCACATAGGAGTCAAAGGAGGATTGAAGATTATGCAAAAGCATTTCAAATCGTCGGATCTCCACCTCATTGATTTTATCCGGCACAATTGTTCGAATCTGGACGCTGGAATATCTTTCATAAAAGGCAAATTGTTCAAACCGGTCCACCAGGGCCAAAAAATCACTGGCAATGATGGTGAGATTTTTCTGCTGCTGGTTCTGCCTGCTCTCCTGGTCATCAATATCATGTTCCAGCTGCTCGCCCGTGGCAATACCCGGGAAATAGCCCGGTTCATAGCCCATGGCCGGAATCTTTATACCAAGCTTCACCGCCTCCTGGAGAATCACCGGGGCTGCCAGCTGCAAAGAACCCTGGATCATTAAAAGTGTGTCCCGGGACTCCAGGACAAAGGTTTCGTATTTTTTTTCAAATTCATAAAACCCAATGCGGTTGTAAATATGCTTCTGGGAATACCCCGCCAGGCAAAGATGCCGTACCGCCGCCGTGAGTTCCCTGTAGAACACCCATTCCCGGTTATTTTTGGCCCCGTGGAAATCCAGAAAATCTTCCAGCAGATGGGAGGAGGTAATCAGTTTTGAATACAATTTTTTGGTGAGAAGATAGGCCTCGGACTCCATCTCTGCCACAGACATCAGACATTTCAAGTACTCAAATGAAAATTGTTTGGCTTTTTCCCTGAAGGATATATCGCACGAAAGGGTCATATGGTCTATTTCCTGCCTTCCCTTACATCATGTCCTGTTCTGTTTCCTTTACGGCCTGATCCATTTTTCTGGCCAGCTCTTCGGGCAATCCTTCAATCTCTACATTGAGAAACCCCCGAACAATGGTGGAAACGGCATCATCTTCGGTGAGGCCCCGGGCCATGAGATACTCTATCTCCCGCTTGTCAATTTTACCCACAGCTGCTTCATGGGACATTTCCACACCGGGCACAAGGCCGGAAAGTTCGGGGATGGCATGGAGAAGTCCATCCCTTAAGATAAGCCCCTTGCATTCAAGATGGCCTTTAACCCCGTGGACATTCCCCTTGATGTGCCCCCGGGAGATAATGGTCCCCCCGGCAACAATGGCCCGGGAAATAATTTCAGCCCGGGCACCTTCACCGTTAAGCTCCACCACAGACCCCACATCCATATGAGCGCCTTTACCGGCCACCAGAATACTGTTCAGTGTTGCCGTTGCGTCCTTTTCCAGATAGGTAATGGGATTGGACTGCAAAGACCCCACCGGTTTCAGGGAGATATAATTGGAAATATACACCCCGCCCTCTTCCACATGTACCGCTGTTCTGGGACGGACAAATACATTTTCCCCCCAGTCGTGGATCATGGTATATTTCAGGGTGGCCCCTTTTTTTACATAGAATTCAGACACGCCAATGTGAAGCCCGGAATTCAAATGCGGAGAGGTGGAACACCCTGCAATGATATGCATTTCGGAATTTTCTTCGGCAATGACAATATTGTGAACCTTCTGGGAAAATTTATCCTGGGCAATGTGAAGGCAGGTTTGCAGGGGTTTTTCTATTTTAACTCCCTTGTGGCTACGGATGAAAAATCCCTGGAGGGGACTTTTGGCAGCCTCCCTTGTCATGTCGTCCTTTTCAGGGGACAGGAGTTTCCACACATGGGATTCAAGCCAGGGAAAGACCTCCAATGCACCGGCCATGCCCATGACATCTGCCCCGTCTGTGGAGTGGCTGCAGTGAACAACTGCGTTATCTTTCTGGATAAATGTGCCAGCCCTCAGGGATGCATCGGTCTCAATGCCCACTTTGACAAATTCATTTGCATCGGTTTCAGTGATGGCGTCAAGGTTGTCAACATAGGCGTAGTCGTTTTCTTTGGCCCCGCTGGTAAAATCCGACAGATTAACAATGGTCTTATCATTTACACTGTGCATCCAACACACTCCTCATACCCATATTCATGAATCCACTTTAGAATTTCCCTTGCATTCCGGGAGCATCGAAGCTGCCCTTTGTAAAGCACCTGGCCTCTATCTGCGGTGATATAGTCCAGAATATGACCGGTGTGGGTAATGACCAGAGCAGATTTAGGTTTCTCTCCGATGATTCCTTTTTGACAGGAAGGGTATTTTTTAATGCCTCGATCCAAAAGGGTGTTGATGCTTTCACCTAAGAGTGCAATGGATTCCAGATCCACACCGGATTCCGGCTCATCCAGCAGCAGCATGTCCGGCTCCTGGGCCATGAGCTGAAGCATTTCCGAGCGTTTGATCTCTCCGCCTGAAAGATTGTGGTTCACATCCCGTTCCAAAAAATTTTCAAATTTAAGGTGGGTAGACAGCTGATCCACATCAACCGGCCTGTCCCCGGCACACAATTCCACCATGCGGCGGGTGGTAAGCCCGTTAATGGTGGGTGGGCGTTGAAAAAGCACCCCGATACCCAGGCGTGCCCGTTCATGGAGGGGCATAAAAGTAACATCTTCCCCTTTAAAAGTGATTTTCCCCCGGGTGATCCGATAGCCTGAAAACCCCATGATGGTCATCATAAGGCTGGTTTTACCAGACCCGTTGGGTCCAAAAAGGATGTGGGTTTCCCCGGGTGGCACATGGAGGTTGACATTTTGCAGAATCTCTTTGTCTCCCACCTCCACCCTGAGCTCTTCAATTAATAGCATGTATATGTCCTTTCACTGGATGATAAAATTTTCCAGGCCTATGTGGCAAGAATGGCAGCCATGACGGATAAACCGACCACAACGAAAGTTGAAATTTTTATGATTCCAGTGTTTTGTACTAAGTTTCATATAAAAAACAGTTTGGATTAAAAGATATACGGTGAAAGCAGCCAGTAAGCCGAATTTTGTACCCCGGAGCAGTTACCCGCCATCGGGGCCAC
The DNA here is from genome assembly GCA_937124525.1 of uncultured Desulfobacterium sp. The sequence continues at coordinate 3,188 of CAKZLA010000027.1, read as the reverse complement.
GATCATTCATCTTGGATGTACGTTGCCGCACACCTCATGCAACCTACCCGGAAGCTCGGACGGGCAGCCCTCAAACACTTCTCTATTTGGTCTTGCACTGGACGGGGTTTACCAAGCTTCTCCGATCACCCGGAGAACTGGTGCGCTCTTACCGCACCGTTTCACCCTTACCCTGGTGTTTCCAAAGAAACAACAGGGCGGTCTACTCTCTGCTGCACTTTCCTTCACGTTACCGCGACTCCACGTTATGGAGCGTCCTGCCCTGCAGTGTTCGGACTTTCCTCCAGATCCGCTAAGATCCAGCGATCGTATAGTCTACTTCCACCGTATATTCTTTTAATTTTTTCTTATTCTGCGGCACTAAAATAGAGGATTCTATTGCATTGCGGGCATAAAATCAAGTCTTTCCCACGCTGCACCTCAATGTAAAGCTGGGGGGGGATATTCATGAAACATCCCCGGCATACCTCTTTTCTGACTTCCACCACGGCAAGTCCACCGCTGGTTTCAGAAATTTCATTAAAAACCTTCAGGAATGCAGGGGAAAGAGAGGCACCAATATCTTCCCGCTGCTGTTTATAGGTCTCAAGTAATTCCCGATCATCTTCACATTTTTTATCAATGGCTGCCTGGTCGGACCTGATTTTTGCCGTGGCCTGCTCAAGATCGGCCATCTGCTCCTGGACGATCTCCTCCTGGACATCTTTGTCTTCAAATTTTTTCAGAAGGTCATTTTCCAGGCTTTCCAGGCGTTTTTTATTATTATCTATTTCACGTTGAAGTACCTGATATTCTTTGTCGGTTTTCACATGCCTCAAAGTGTCATTGCTTTTTTTAATGCGATCATCCGTTGTCTGGATTTCAAGCTCCATCTCTTTGGTTGCCTTGACAACGGCGGCAAGGCTGGCTTTTTTCTTGTCCAACGCTTTGACAAAGGTCGTCAATTTTGACTCCAGGGCATCTTTTTCTTTGTCAATGGTTTTAAGGTAAGACAGAATCCGAACGGTTTCTGTCTCAGCTGTCTGGAGACGTATGAGCACATCCATCTCATTTTTGGTAATTGCTGCCATAATTTTTCCCTTGTGACGTCGGAGTGATCAAGCCAACGACTGACGTCTGGTTTTAAAATGTTGGGCATCCCGGCCAATGGGTGATGCAGCGGGATCAGGCTTGTGGTATTTTGACTTTTGCCAACTGTTTGTATTTAAATAACCGCCATAGGCAGACCAGGCTCTAAGCTTGGTCCACCCACAACAAAAATTGAAAATCCATCTTGCTTTACCCATAGGGCAGAAATAGATTCTACCCCTACGTGCTTGAACCTTGTATTGCACCTTGGTTTGCCCGCAACAAAGATTGAAATCCGCCAAGTTTATCGGGATTTTCTTATAAAAAAATCAACAACACAAACCTGGAGCCACACCCAAAGCACCAAAGGTGTAACCAAGTTTGACTATTTTACAATAAAAGGGTCTGATTCTCCAATATATCCTCTCACTTCAAGACCCAAGTCACCTTGATTTGAAAGGGCGCTTAGCTTTTCCACCAGAAGGTCAATGGCAATGTGCTCTGAGGCAAAATGCCCCACATCTATTCCCCCCACACCCGACATCTCAATGTCACGGGCACCATGATACTTCATGTCTCCGGTGACGTAAGCCTGGGCACCGGAACAAAAAAACGCTTCCAGCAGAGACTCTCCACTGCCTGTGCAAACGGCAACGGTGTCCACCCTCATATTCGGATCCCCCACCATCCTGACATGGGGGGTCTTAAACACCGCTTTGACCTGTTTCCCAAGTGCTTCCAATGTCATGGACTGGGGGAGTTTTCCAACCCTGCCAAGCCCTTCCAGGCAACTATCTGACATGATATTCTCACAGGATGATTGAAGACAAGACAAATCATATAAGCCTAACATGCTGGCAAAACGGTCATTTAGTCCACCCTTGGCTTTATCCAGGTTGGTGTGCAGGGAAATAATGGAGATATGATGCATGGCTGCCATGGCAATGGCTGATCCGGGCATTGTGCTAAAATTGAGTTGGGCCAGGGGCTTAATCATCAGGGGGTGATGGGTCAATACCAGATCGGCCCCCCATTTTAAGGCGGCATCCATCACATCCATGGTGACATCCAACGCAACCATGACCCGTGTCACAGTCCCGTCCGGGTGACCTGCCTGGAGGCCGCAATTATCCCAGCCTTCGGCAAGGGCAAAGGGGGCAATGGCATCAAGATGTCCAAGAAAATTATAAATTGTAGTGGTCATACATCTCCCAGAGTATATGAAAAGGCAGCATTTTCATCAGACATTCTCCCGTTATCTCACCGTCAGCCACCAAAATAAAAAAAGCGTGGTATTTAAATACCACGCTTTTAACATTCATCATTTTCAGGTGTTACCACAGTCATATAAAATGTATATATCCTGTTTTTATGTTTCTTCCTTTCCGGTCTGTTTCTTCCCGGATACGCCCCGGTATTGACATCCATTGTCATCCGGAAATATTGGTGGGCCCACCTGGATTCGAACCAGGGACCGACCGGTTATGAGCCGGTGGCTCTACCAGACTGAGCTATGGGCCCCTCCCATTTGGAGAACTCGGCAATTATATAATTTTCAATTATATTGTCAAGGATTAAATCTCTATAAAACTTTTTAATTTCTTGCTTCGTGTGGGGTGGCGCAATTTTCTAAGGGCTTTGGCCTCGATCTGACGGATGCGTTCACGGGTAACAGTGAAGTCTCGCCCCACCTCTTCCAGGGTATGATCGGCTTTTTCTCCGATGCCGAATCGCATGCGAAGCACCTTTTCCTCCCTGGGGGTAAGAGTGGCAAGCACTTTTCTTGTCTGCTCGGCCAGATTCAGATTAATGGCCGCTTCCGAAGGCAGAGAGAATTTCTTATCTTCAATGAAATCGCCAAGATGGCTATCTTCTTCTTCTCCGATGGGGGTCTCAAGGGAAATGGGCTCCCTTGCAATTTTCAGCACCCGCCGCACCTTGTCCAGGGGGATTTCCATTTTTTCGGCAATCTCCTCGGGGGAGGGCTCTTTGCCCATCTCCTGGACAAGATACCGGGAGGTTCGGATCAGCTTGTTAATGGTTTCAATCATGTGTACAGGTATGCGAATGGTTCTGGCCTGATCGGCAATGGCCCGGGTGATGGCCTGGCGGATCCACCA
>CAKZLA010000026.1 GCA_937124525.1 uncultured Desulfobacterium sp. | reverse complement strand
AGGTTTTGGTGGATTGATGAATTCTTCTAATTTTGCGGCTTTTTGAGGGCGGGACTATTGATAAAACGCTATTAGTTACGCTATTAGTTATACTTTATGCAGGAACTATCCAAATGAGTGAAAAAGATAAAATAGTCCAAGATTTAATTTCATCACTCCATAAAATATCATCAGAAGAAAATATTGTTCGAAAGTATATTAACACAACTATATACCAAACCGATTTGTTGCAGGATTTGGATAATTGGAATCAAATATGCAGTTCTCTGGACACCACTGGGGACACGACTCTTTCTATTGAAGAATATTTGACATCTGATTACCCTGAAAACGATGGTTTAAAATACATTTACACATATGGTTTATTACAATCTCTTTTTATCCAACAGGATGCTGTGAAGCATCTTTCAGAAGCATTTGGAATAGACTTTAAAATAAATGAACAGCTTAAAAAAGTTCGTGCATTAAGAAATGCATCAATAGGGCATCCTACTAAAAATAAAGTTCGTGGAACTGTTTTTTACAATTATATTTCAAGAATCACTCTATCAAAATATGGTTTCACACTTTTACGGTCTTCAGAGGGGAGCAGGGATGAATTCATAGATGTTGACTTACTTTCCATTTTAACGACTCAGCTTAATGAAATTGAAAAAAGCTACAAACTCATATCTACCAAATTAATTGAGGCCGATAGAATGCATCGAGAAAAATTCCAAAATAAACTTATCATAGACATTTTTCATTCCTCAATGGGGTATCAATTTTCAAAAGTTGCCGAAGGAATCTACTCCACCTCGACACCACACCATGGCCATTTTGGTTTAAAAATGCTGGAATCAATCGAAAAAACTTATTTTGAATATGAAAATGCCTTAACAGAAAGAAATGAGCTGAATGAATCTATCGAATACGATTTGGAACAATATAAACATGCTATCAGCATTTTAAAATCCTTCCTATCGGGAGAAAATAAAACCCTGACCGAAAGAGATGCAAGAATATACCTCTTTTACATTCGAGAAAAACACCCCCATTTTATCGAAATTGCTAAAGAGATTGATGGAGAATACACAAAAGAAGTATAACCAAACGCTGGAGAGGGACCGGGCTACCTGCGCGGCGTTTTGGAAAGTATGTGGTTCAGGAAACTTTACCTTTTATCCGAGCTTTTTGGGTTTAAAAGCCCGGCCCCTCAGCTCCCCGTTGGGCATCCGTAGTCACGCTTGACATTAATAACGCCACGCGTTACTATATAAACATGATAAGATCTTTTAAATGTAAATACACAAAAACACTCTCAAAAGGTCAACGTGTCAAGCGATTTGTAAATATTGAAAATGTTGCACGACGTAAGCTGCGGCAACTTGAAATTGCTAATCAGCTTGAAGATTTAAGAGTTCCGCCTGGAAATCGCCTTGAAATAATACTCAAGGGTGATCGTTCAGGTCAACACAGTATCCGCATTAACGACCAATGGCGTATTTGCTTTTATTGGACGAATGCAGGTGCGGAAGATGTGGAAATAGTTGATTACCACTGAGGAAAATTTATTATGAACAAACTTAAACCTATCACTCCTGGCGAGATTCTCTCGGAAGAGTTTCTCAAACCTATGGGGATTAGCCAATATCGTTTAGCCAAAGAAATTGACGTTCCCGCTCAGCGTATTAGTAAAATTGTCTTAGGGAAACGTTCGATCACAGCAGATACCGATTTAAGGTTATGTCGTTTTTTTGGCTTGTCCAATGGCTACTGGTTACGTGCTCAAGTAGCATACGATACTGAAGTTGCAGAACGTACTTTGAATAATGTAATAATGAGAATTAAGCCTTGGTCTGGGCATGTTGCCCAACAATTGCACTAAAGCTGACCCAAAAAGCCGAGTTGGGTTTTCGTATAATTTGAAGGCTGTCGTGTCGGCTTTTTGGCTACCCACTTAAGGCGGGACAGGCTTTAAAATCAAGCCTCTTGGGATACCTTAAATTTGGGGATTCCAGGTAATTTTTCCACATGAAAAGCCTTAAAAATATCCCGGCTTAAGTGGGTAGCCGGCTTTTTCGGCAGCTTACTGCGGCGTTATGGCAGGAGAAAATAAGTAGATATGCCAAAAATTTACGAATACCTTGGTATTATTATTCTGTTTTACAGCAACGAACATGAACCTATTCACGTTCATGGAAAGTACCAAGGGCAGGAATCAAAGGCTGAGTTCATTATTGAAAACGGCATAGTGGTAGAAATTATTATCAGGACGGTAAGAGGGCGCAAACCGTTATCTCCAAACATGTTGAATAATTTCAGTAAGTTTATTCATGTATATTCCGACCAAATAGTACAAAAATGGATAGATTATTTTGTTTTGCACAAACAAGTAAAATGCGAAAAAATTGGGAGAAAAGTAAAATGATTAGTGAAGGCCAGATTGTAAAAATAGAAAAGGCAAAACATCTCGGTGACCATAAGCTCAAGCTATCCTTCAACGACGGAACCGAACAAACAATAGATTTTGGCCACTTTCTTTCAAATTCATTAAATCCGTTGATTAGAAAATATCTCAACCGGAATGAATTTATGAAATATAAAATAAATGAGGGTGATTTGGAATGGAATGATTATGATCTATGCTTTCCTGTTGCTGATTTATACGAAAACAATATAAGGCCATAACCAAAAAATAGAGCTGACTACAAAAGCCGAGCCGATTTGTCGTAAATTTAAAGGGAGAGGCGGCTTTTGTGTCAGCTCATTTAGACGTTCACGGCGGCAGATGATCTGATCGGCCTCATCAAAATAATCGCCCGGCGGTATTGGTCTTTCAGACCGTCTTTCATTTCAACGCCGCCCGGGTGTGGGTACATGATCATGTCGTGCAATTTTTTCCAGGGAAGCCGACTGGCGACAACGACCTGGAAAAAATTGAGCATCAACAAAAGTGCCAATAACACAAGCCTTACACTACTTTGGATATTTCACCATTCGTTACAGCCGGATGCATGCTTTTCCATCATTTTTTGTGACCTCACTCAGTGGCATGCTGGCCGTGCCGCTTAGAAATTAAGACTCAGGGTCGCACCAAAGGTTCGATCCGTCATGGGATATCCCTGACTGTTGGAGTACTCCTCATCCAACAGATTATTGACGTAAAGCTTCAAAGTGCCCTTTTTGAGATGATACCGATTCTTGAACAGCTGCTGCTCCACGGCAAAATCAAACACCTGGTAGCTGTCCAAGCTGACCTCGTTCACATACAGGTCGCTTGGATCATCGTCAACTATGCTGAGAACCTGCTGAACCTGTTTGTCCTGGAATTTGTAGTCCAGAAGCAGCAATGTGTTTTCAAAAAGATTGTATTGAAGCCCGGCGTTTAAACGGTGTTTGGCCCGGTCACTCAAATCCTGGTCGGCCCACTCCTCCGGTCCTCCGTTGTGGGGGCCTTTGTATTTCCATTCATTGAAGGAATAACTCAGATAAAAGTAGAGATTGTCCAGGATATTGCCGTTGAGCTCCACATCCACGCCGTCCTTGTGGACATCCTCGAGTTCCACCATTCGTCGTCCCCAAAGGGCCTCTTTAAAATAATCCGTGGCCGCATTTGCCCAGATACCGTAATCCTTAAACTCATAATGGGAAATATCCACGTTAAGGAAAATATTACTCCACAATCTTCTGGTAAACACCACATCATATCCAATCCCATGGGTGGGATCAATTTCAACACCCGACCCCCAGCTGCAAACTTCGCAGTAGTCCCTGGGACTCCATATTTTGCTGACACCCAGGGAGACGGATGTATCCCTGAGCCATAAAGCAAGGTCGTCCAACTGGTAGGTGAGAAAGGATTTGGGAGCCAATTCAGTATAATTTCGTTTCACATGGGTTGAGGAGTGGGAAGGATCTTTGTATGCCCCGTCGGGATAGGTGTCGGAGGGTTCCCACCAATTGTCCCACCAGACATCAATATTCTCGTACCTCAGACCGGCCGTCCAGGAGAGACGGGGAATGATCTGCCATTTATCCTGGAGATATCCGGCCCATGTTTCAACTATTTGTTCTGAATATTTCTGATACAGGTGGGCCGTGTCCATGCCTACGGTGATTTGATGATTGTCCGAAATATTGAATTCGTTTTTCACCAAAGCCCCATAGGAGACATAATTGGTTGTATAGGAGCTGTAATCAAAACCATTGCGGTGGTAGGATTGTCCCTCATCCGTATAATATGCCCCAAGAGACCATGTTCCCATGGAGGATGGCTGCTTAAAATCAAAACGAACGGAGTGACCATCATAATCTCTCCTGCTGTCATCATCAGGATTTCGCCACCTGGGAGAGACATCCTTTACTTTAACCACGGGATAATCATTATCATAGTCATCCTGGTCAGAATCATTGGCACAGGGAATTTCCCGCTCAAGGTCGCTGTACGTGCCGGTCAGACGTATATAGCCGCCCGATGGCAGTTTGTAACCCAGCCTTCCGGTTACAGTATCTATATCTGCTTCATTGTTTCTCAAATATCCATCGGTATGGTATTTTTCGTAACTGAAACCTAAGTTCAAACCGCCTTTCCCACCGTTGAGTTCCACCCTTTGATTTTGGGTGTTATAACTCCTGAAACTTGTGGAGAGACTGCCTTCAAATTGTGGTGTTTCATAAAAAACCGGCTCTTTGGTTTTAAAATTAATGACACCTCCAAAGCTTTTACCATCATAAAGTGCGGAATGGGGGCCTGAAATAAATTCAATGCTCTCCACAAGAGAAAGGGGGATCATGCCGAAGTCCACATAATGGGTCCCCCACCAGCCACCGGTTTTTTGAATGACCAGACCATCCACTGATACCAGAAATTGACGAACGTCAAACCCCCTCATCTGGATACTGTCGGACTCGGGAACCAGGTCGCTTTCTCCTCTGAAATCAATGGTTGCCCGATCTTTGAGAATATCCAGTACATTGGTTGACTGCCCTGCAATATTGTAATCGTCCATGAAAACTTCGGTTTTGTTGGGGCTGAGTTTGACATTCTGGGCCGTAACCCTTATCTCCTCCAATTCATAAGTATCCTCCGACGATTTGTCCGAAATTTTGTTTTCATTGGACAGGACTGTCCCGGTCATTAGCAACACCAAAAATGTGGTAAAAATAAACTTTTTTTTCATCTGTACCATTCTCCTTTTCTCTCCCTTTAAGGTTAATTTTTTTTTGAAATTTAGTCTGAAAAATTAAATCTCAAAACGACAAAAGCCTGAAAGGCTTCCATGGATAAATTCCCTATCCTTGGAAGCCTTCCAGGCTTCAGTTAGTGCTACAACAATTTTTGTTGCCGGGAATTAATACTCCCGGTTTTGGTTTTCAGACCTTTAAACGGTCTTTTAACCAGACGAACTCATAAGGTAACCCTTTCACCCCTTAAACGGCTTCTGCCGAAAATGTTATAAGCATGTGCTAACTAATATTCTCAAATAAAAAAGTCAAGTTTTTTTGCAGGAATACAGTATTGCTGCTGCAAGAATTTATTGCACTCTGCCTGGGCGTGGGAGCAGGGCTGGTATCAGCCTTGGTGCCTCGTACGAGATTTGATTACACGGCAATGGGTCTGGCAGTGCTTGACATCGGTTTAGAGCACTTGATGTGTTTATTCAGGTAGAAGTGTTGCGCCTGCCCATGGATTTGCGGCAGACGTTTTTCCCCTTTATTTGCCGGACTTCAGAAGGTCCTTGTAAGGCCAACCGGCGATACCGCCCTTTAGGATCAGCAATTTGTCTTCGGGCACACTTTGGGATTTCATGTAATCATAGCAGCGCTTGGCACCTCCTCCACCTCGGGGACAGACCACTATGACAGGGTTCCCTTTGGCAATAGACACCGCGACAACATCATCGAGCCTGGCCTTTTCTTCCTTGCTTTTTACAGGATAGGCATAGGTGGCTATGGAATCGGGCAGGTGGTGGGACACGAACTCTTCTTTGACCTGGATATCCACGATTGTGACCGGGGCCTGGGTTTCAATCCAGGTTTTTGTCTTTTCCGGAGATATAAAATTGTAATTTGAAGCCAGGGCGGAAGAAGCGACCAGAAAAGAAGCCGTGATGATCAAGATGAACGTTTTCATGTGAATTATTCCTTGTTTTTGATTTTTAAAAGGGTACTTTCAGTCATGGTAGTATTTTGTATATTACCTGGGGGAGAATCATCATGGCAAATCGTTAGTTCTCATGAATTTTATAACTATGATAGAAATGCTCAATAACTGCCATGGGCAGACCAAAGGATTGCATCGTGGTATGCAGACTTCATCGAATTAAAAGGTCCTTGAAATTAATATGGGCAAAAACGCTTTCCATATGTCAACAAAAAAAGTATTTTTAGGGCTTGACATTCCCATTTTTCCTTTGTATTTTGGTTGACAGTTTCATTAGGTGTTATTGCTCAATAGGGAATTCCGTGAAAATCGGAAACGGGCCCGCCGCTGTAATCGGGGACGAACACTGCAATAAATGTCACTGGATTTAATATCTGGGAAGACGCAGTCAGTAGGATGATCCGAAAGTCAGAAGACCTGCCTGATGAATAGAAACAATTTATCGTTACGGGACTTGATTATATTAACGTCCCCACAGATAACCGTAGAATATAGCGTGTCTGGATTACGCTATGGGTGGTCCGTACCATCAACCATGTCTGTGAGATTATTGTTTCAGGGTGCATTGCATGGGAATGCAGTCGGCCCATAGATCCCATGGATAAAAAAGGGAAATCCACGGATGACTAAGTCTAATTCGTGGATTTTTTGTATTTGTGGGGTTTTGATATGGAATGCAGGAAAAAATATATTAATAGTCGTTTTTCGCTTGGGTTTCCCATGGCTGGTTGCCGTGACAGTCAAGTGAGATTCCCATGCTTCCTCCCACCTTCCCGGCCCATGCATGCCCATCAGGGTTTTCCAGCACATCACATCCCTGGATTCAATATAAAATTCCATCAATATCTGGTATCCTTCATCTTTCAATTTGCATTGATTGGAACAAAAATTTCATTTTTTAAGAATTATTCCCCAAAAACTGTAAAATATTTTTGGGATCATATGAAGGATCTCCAATATATCACCAAATATATGATTCCCGGAAGGCTCCGGGATCGCGTTGCGGGCGCGTTTTTTAGATATTGTAATAATGTGGCTCCTTTCCCAAAAATGCTTGCATCTATAAAGGTCGGCGGTGCAACAGGGTTGAGAAGGGACTTGATTATGGATAAGGTATTCCGGAGCCTTTCTGGAAATCCCATGGGACTGAAAACTTTGTTTTCGAGGGGATTTCCTCAAAAAATAAATTGTGGCCATATAAAGGGCCATGTGTCTTTCCCGCCTGTAAATTGTAAGTATCTCCCTCCTCCATCGTCTGGGGAAAAAACGCTTCCAGAACAGCCTGTTTCTTTTTTAACCCATTTTAAGAAAAGGTGTCTTTTAATCCATTGGAAGGACCAAAACAGGCAAAAAAATGCGTTTAAATCAGGCAGTGATTTTTTTTCCAGACGCTTACCCTCTCCCAATTGGGTGACAACAGGGCAAGTCGGATTTAGTGACATGGGTCCGGCTTTACCCCTGATATCACATAAAACGGCGAAGAACGGAATACCGGCTGTTCGGACCATAGCTTTTGACAAGATCCTGTGGAACTTCTCTGAAGTTTCCCAGGACTTTATCGGGAGTGCCGTTGTTTTCTCCTCAAGTAGCTGATGGCTGTTTTTATGGGGCATTGAAACCTGGTTTCAATGCCCCCATCAGCGTTTTCCCTCTCCCAAAAAACCTGCGAGCATATGTTGATACGGGCGCAGGGAAACCGTTTGAACCCCCATGCTTCCTTCTCAGTAAAATACCATTTAGCAGGACAGAATGCCTCTGGCATTGTGTTCAAGGTGAGTGATATTACACCCGGTCCCAAAATTCCTTGCAGGAATTATGCACCATGGGTATAAAGAAGCAATATGTTTCGTGCTAAGGTGTCGTTTTTGGTTATAATATGACTTTAAAGGTTATAAAAAAATAAACAGATAAAAATATGGTTAACAAAAAACAATAGTTGTCAACCACCCCTCCTGAATCAGAGATTTAGAAGGGGAATCCTTGGCGAAAAGTTGAACAGGAAAACACACATGAATCCTTTTTCATTAAAACGAGTACTCTTTTTCAGCCTCTGCCTTTTGTTGGTGGGGCCGAGCCCTGGATTCAGCGCCCAAACCGCTGAAAAGGTAAAAAAGAAAGTGAACACTTCCATTGCCACCCGGCAGAAAACCCAGAAGCAGGTGGACAAGTGGGAGCAGGAAAAATCGGGGATGGTGGGGGAGTATGAACAGTTAAAGCAAGAGCAGGAACTCCTGGTGGCAGCCAATGCCGCATTAAAAACAAAAGCCCATGCCCACCAGGTTCTTTTAGAGGGGCTTGTGGCCCAGAAAGAGGCCAACCTGAATATTCAAAGGGAAATGCTGCCCTTTCTCAAGGAGGTGCACATCTCCCTTAAAGAGATGGTGGCCAATGATGCCCCGTTCCTCCAGGAAGAGCGAAAAAACCGTCTTCAAAAACTTACCCTTTTCATGGATGATGTTGAAATTTCCATTGCCGAAAAGTACAGAAAGGTCATGGAAGCACTTTTTGTGGAGGCTGAATATGGGAACACCATTGAAGTCACCCAGGACAAGATAAACCTTTCCGGCAGTGAGGTACTGGCCGATGTCTTTCGTCTGGGCAGAATTTCGTTGTTTGCCCTGACCCTGGACCACCAGTCAGCTGGGGTTTTCAATGTGGCAAAAAATAGCTGGGCCCCCCTTGAAAAGGAACAGCTCCAGTCGGTGGCTGCCGCCGTGGAGATGGGCAAAAAACGACGTACCGTGGAAGTCATTTCCCTGCCCATCGGGCAATTGGCCAACTAACACTATTTTTCTGAGGAACTTGTAAATGAAATACCCGCACATTATTCACAAAGGCATGGTAGTGGTTGCCCTTGTGATCTGCTGCACCTATTCTCAGGCAGCGGCCCAGGATATGAGGCAGACCCATGTGACACTTGCCCAGCAGAAAAAAGCAATGCAGGAAAAAGCATCCCTGGAGTTAAGAGATGCACGCCAGGAGGCATTAACCCAGGAAGCTGATATTAAACAGGACCGCACCGCACTGACAGAGGCTATTAGAGCCATCAAGGCAAAAAATGAGATACTGGAGAGGGAAAACACCGATCTCCAGGCCAGCATTGATCAGAGCAAAGCCGAGGCAGTCGAGGTCAGAGAATCATTATCTGAAACCCAGGCCGTTAACCGGGAACTATCCGGATTTATCCGCAGCAATGCCAAGGATCTTGAAAGCATGCTTATCCAGAGCCTCCAGAGCGCCCTTGATCCGGAACGCCACGGGTTTCTTGCCCCCCTGATCAACCAGGAAAAATTTCCCTCCATGGACGATATCCGTAGCATGGTGTCTCTTTTATTTGCTGAAATTCAATCTTCAGGTGAGGTGAAATTAACCCGGGGAAGCATTGTGGACCGCCATGGTAAGGAACGCATGGCAGATCTTTTAATCATCGGCAATTTCACGGGCATGTACACCCTTGACGATGAAACCGGTTTTCTGCTCTACTCGGATCAGAGCCAGCGTTTCTTTGCCCTGTCCAAACTGCCCCCCACCCGGATGAGCAGCAATATCAAGGCTTACATGAATAAAGAAAGTGGAGATGTGTTCATGGACATCTCCAAGGGCGGTGCGTTGCGCCAGCTCACCCATCAGCTGAGCCTGTGGGAACAGATTCCCAAGGGGGGCCCCATTGTATGGCCCATTGTGGGCATTTTGGGGCTGGCTGGTCTGATTTTGCTGGAGCGCCTCTTTTTTCTATTTAGAAAACGGATGAATGCCGATGCATTTATGCTTAAAATCCAGAGACTGATCAATGAAGATCGCTGGGAAGATTGCCGTGTTTTGCTGGAATCCAAACGGAAAAAGTTGATCCCCAAGGTGCTGTTGACCGCCCTGGAGTTCAGGGATCAGGAGCGGGTGGACATGGAAAATGCCTTGCAGGAGGCCATATTGGGTGAAATTCCCCACATTGAACGATTTTTGTCAACCCTGGGGATGCTGGCGGCCATTGCACCCCTTCTTGGACTCTTGGGAACCGTCACCGGCATGATCAATACCTTTCATGTGATCACCTATTACGGCACCAGCGATCCTCGAATGATGTCCGGCGGTATTTCAGAAGCCCTTGTCACCACCATGTTAGGCCTTACCGTTGCCATTCCCATCATGCTTTTCCATACCCTTTTAAACCGCCGGGTGGAGATGCAGATCAGCAAAATGGAAGAAAAGGCCGTCTCTTTTGTCAATATGGTCTTTAAAAATCGCAACACCTGCAGGGAATAAGATCCATGGATGAATTTCTTTTTCACATGGAGAGCTATATACGATCCGGCGGGGTGGTGATGTTTCCCATTCTGGTGGTCTCCTTTATCATGTGGATGCTCATTATCAATCGGGTCTATGTTATGCGAAAACTGTTCATAAAAAATATTCCCCGCATTGAGGCAGGTGAACTGGTCAAAGAAAACCGCATGCCCCATAAAAAATACCAGGGTGCCAACTCCCTTCTGGTGAGGGAATTTTTATCCGGCAGAACCGGAGACCGGGAGCTGGACGGCTATATCTTGGATGAAACCGTGCTCCGGCTTATCATGGAGATGGATCGATATCTTGCCTTTATTGCCGTGCTTTCCGGCGTGGCCCCCCTTTTGGGACTTTTGGGTACTGTGGTGGGCATGATGGCCACCTTTGACGTCATCACGGTGTTTGGCACCGGCAATGCCAAGGCCATGGCCGGGGGGATTTCCGTGGCATTGATCACCACCCAGACAGGTCTTCTGGTCTCTATCCCTGGGCTTTACATGAGTGGCTTTCTCAACCGGCGGGCCGATAACCTGAAGCATCGCATCTCAGCCACTGGAATGTATCTTAGACGATTTTTATAAGGAAACAACTCATGTTAAATATATCAGCGGCCCGGCGGGGCAAAAAGGGCAATCTGGAACTCAACATTGCCCCCCTCATCGATATGGTGTTCATTTTATTGATTTTTTTTCTGGTGACCACCAGCTTTGTAAAAGAGACCGGCGTGGATATCTCCCGTCCGGCAGCCAGCACCGCCGTGAGTAAAACGGGCACCACCATCCTAATTGGTGTTACCAGGGACGACACCGTACACATGGATAAGCGGGAAATTGATCCCAGGGCCGTGCGGGCCAATGTGGAGAGAGCCCTGGCGGAAAACCCCGAAGCCAGTGTGGTGATTGTGGCGGACAAGGATAGCCTCACCGGTCTTGTGATCAATGTGATGGACAACTGCAAGCTGGCAGGTGCCGAGAACGTGTCCCTGGCCGCCAGCCTGCCCCAGGGACAATAAGGCTTCACCCATGAACTCAACCCATTTTATTGACACATCCCCCACAGCAGATCCCCCAAATGCTTCCATAAAAAAGACGGGAAAATCCTTATGGAGCTCACTTGTGGGGTGGGGCTTTGCCATTGCACTTTCCGCCCTTTTAAATATCACCTTGTTTGGTCTCATGCCCGGGCTCATTCATATGATTCCCCAGGATCAGGACAAACTTGCGGACATCAAGGCTATCCAGGTAATTCGGATAAAACGCCAGGAGACCCCGCCCCGGAAAAAAGAGCTTAAAAAACCGAAACCCAAACAGGAACCCAAACGTCTGAAAACCACCACCCCCACCAAGGTGGTACAACAAAAAAAACTGCAACTTAAACCTCGGTTGCCGTTCCAGCTCAATCCCAAACTGCCAGCCACCTCCACCAGCCTCACCATGCCGCCCATGGAACATTTTTCCATGGAAGCTCCCACACTGAAGGGGCTCTATGAAATGGGAGAGCTGGACAGCCCCCTGACCCCCCTTGCTAAGATCCCCCCCATCTACCCCATGCGGGCCATGCGCCGGGGCATTGAAGGGTGGGTGACGATAAGATTTCTGGTCAACACCCAGGGCAGGGTAGAGCAGCTAAAAATCATCGAGTCTGATCCGGAAAGTATATTTGATAAAAGTGTCATCAATTGCGTCTCCCAATGGAAGTTCAAGCCCGGCACCGTGGAAGGGGTTCCTGTGAACACCATGGCCGAAACCACCATTCGATTTGAGTTGGAGAAATGATGATACATCCAAAAGACCAATTGGCCGCAGTGGCGGGCTTGTTTATTTTCGTGTTAACCATGGTGTTGTTTCCCATGGGTGCCGGTGCTGGCGAACAGCTTCCCCTGGGGGCTGGCATGTGCATCAACAAAGTAGAATCCCTGATCCAGAAGGAAAAACTACAGGAAGCCGTCACCGTTCTTGAGGATTTCAAAGCCAGGCAAAAGGGTATGGATACTAAGACCGCTGCAAAAAAGGGGTATACCCACTATTATATTGATTTTTTACTTGGCAACACCTGTCTGATGTGTTCCGAAGCAGATACCGGCAAATGCACTGCCTGGCTCAACCGGGCGGTTAAGGCCTATGAACAGGCTGTGGAAAAAAAGCCGGATCTGTCACATGCCTGGCTTAACCTTGCCAAATGCCGTTACGATCTTAATCAAATGAATAAAGCGGCCTTTGCCTTTGTAAAGGGTTATGAAGAAAGCCCCAAAAAAGATGCCAACCACCTTTACTATGGGGCCATCTGTTATTTTCAGTCAAATGATCATGCCAAGGCTTTAAAGACGTTTAACCGGCTTATTAAAAATCACCCAAAGGCATTTTCCCTGGCGTGGCGGGAAAACTATGTGAGCATTCTCTTTGCCATGGATAAAAATAAAACAGCCCTTCCCCATGTGGAAATGCTGGCCAAAAAATTCCCCGGTAAGAAGAAAAAAAAATGGCAGGAAATTTTGCTCTACCAGTATCTGAACCTGAAAATGGCAAAAAAGGCGTTAACCTATGGGAAAATGCTCACCCGCACCGATCCCACAGAACCCAAATGGTGGAAAGCCGTGTCCCATCTTTACCTTAACCGCAATGATATGAAAAACGGCTTGAGTCACCTGTTGATATACTC
The DNA here is from genome assembly GCA_937124525.1 of uncultured Desulfobacterium sp. Next base: position 1,233 of record CAKZLA010000026.1, on the reverse strand, counting down.
TTATCTCACTCCCCCCACCCGGGAAGAGCAGAGCCTCATGGCCGATCTTTATCTTTCCCTTGGCATTCCGGCCCGGGCATCGGTGTTTTATGAAACCATACTCAAGGAAAAAGATGATTTTTCAAAGATAAAACGCATTGTCCAGGCCTATACGGCGGCCCATGAACCTGAAAAAGCCCTTGCCTGGATTGACCGGGGACTGGCCCTGAAGTCGGATTTTGGCCTTTTAAAGCAAAAGGCGGCTTTTCTTTATGAGATGAAGCTATATAACAAGGCAGCTTCGGTGTACGAACAATTAATCAAGCGGACCAAAAAACCAGGAGAATACCTCTTGCTTCTGGGGTATTGCGCCTGGAATCTGGAGCAGATAGACCGGGCAAAGAATGCCTTTGGCCAAGCCAGCAAATTTGATAAACAAAAAAAATCGGCTTTGCTGGCCATGGCACAATTATCAAGGAGACCTCAATAACATACGTGGCAGAGGGACCTGGCACAACGGGGGCTCCCTGTTTTTACGACGTTTTTTAGCATTGTATGCGGGCGGATGCTTCATCTTTTTGCCATGGCATCCATCACGGCACCTTTCCCAAGGGGATGGCTCAAATAACCGGAAAGCTCTTTTCTGATTTAGACATAGGAGGACGGAAAAATGGTTTATAGAATTGTGTGTCTTAGTCTATTTGTGTTGATTCTATCATGTGCGACTGCCATGGCCAGTGATACTGGAAAAGAAGTGGCTGCTGTTTCTGCAGCAGAAAAATGGCTCACAATTATTGATGCCGGAGATTATTCCAAAAGCTGGAAAGAAACTGCTGGCTTATTTAAAAATGCCGTAAAGCTGGAGCAATGGGAGCAATCCATGCAGGTGGTTCGTAAGCCTCTTGGTAAGCTTATATCGAGAAATGTACTGATGAAAATCTACAAAACCGTGATGCCTGGCGCTCCCGATGGTGAGTATGTTGTCATTCAGTTCAAAACGTCCTTTGAAAATAAGCAAGCCGCGATAGAGACTGTCACGCCTATGATGGACAAAGACGGGAAATGGCGCTGGATTCACTCAACGGGCGGCGTGACCCGCAAGGACACATACGGGCGCGGTCTGGTTGCAAATGGCATCATCAACGATGTCACAGATACGATAGCAATCCAGGAACAGTTGAAAGCGGAGCGAAATCGCTTCGAGAAGATATTCCGAATGATAAGAAATTGGTAGGTTATGTGAAATTTAATTCT
>CAKZLA010000025.1 GCA_937124525.1 uncultured Desulfobacterium sp. | reverse complement strand
TGCACGGGCAGCTGTGTGGGAGAGTAGGACGCCGCCGGATTATCTTTTTAAATAGCCCTGATCATTAGCTTTTAATGGTCAGGGCTTTTTTGTTGGAAAAATGAATTGTGTCGATATCAGTACCCGCAGCCGACTATTTTATTCCCAGATTTTTTTACAAAGGTATTTTTTTCTTTGCCCTTCCATTGGTATTGCACCCATACCCCATCAGATGTGGCCTTGATTAACTCATCATAAATGACTTTATATTTTGGGGTGCTTAAATCTTTAATGGCATCCTTGCTGGGATGTACCAGCAACTCCCCATCTTTTTTCATGACAAAGATGTACAGACTTTCCGGAGCTTTGGCTTCACAGGCCTTATCATTGAAAATTCCCGCCATTACCACCGATGAAACAGATTTTTCGATTTCTTTTTTATCCGCTGCAAAACTGCACGTCGCAAAACAGAGTCCAACAAATAATACCAAAGAAAACAATACTGATTTTTTCATGTAAATCTCCTTAAATAGTTTGGTGTACGATATGTATGACTCAACGATTGGTAGAGAAATCTGACATGCTTCATTCCCCGTTTTACACTTTTAAATTAATATTCCCCTTCCCCAGGAGTTTTGGCCTTGGAAAAAGTGTAAAGGACCTTTGAGGCCAATACAAGAATGTCAGAAATCTAAGCCGTTTGGCTTCTTGGAATACAGTAGAATGAAGGAGAAAAGAGGCGATATCAATGCGATTAAGTTTTGTGATCTGTGCGGGTGGCAAAATATCTATAGCACTTGACAATGCGAATAGAGCAAACCAAGGTTATTTCAGCCTTCCATCTGTATCGTTACGTTGCGAATATTCGTGTGATGCCGATCCAAAGCTCCACACACACAGGTCGAAATTTTCCAAGCGTAATTTAAGATTCAAATAATTATCAGATTTATCAGCAAGATTGCTTAATTCATACCCAATCAATATAAAAATATCAAGGATTATTGTTCATAAATTTTAATTTTGTTTAAAATATGGGTATCCTTCATTTTTTAAATTGCACTTGTTGAAGCAATAAAAGCATGTTTAAAGTTAGATCAGGTCAACACTTGTAGACTTATCCGCTTTTTTAAACGACCGGGTGGCATAGAGTATTACAATGAATGCACCAGCACCGGCCATATGAACCCAGATAGAAGCTGGCCAAAGCATGATAACGCCGCATCCCATGACTAAAATACGCATGGGCATTTTGATCGGACTCCGCAAATACCCCTGTAAGCCGCAAGCCAGAGCATAAAGTCCCACCAGAGCGAATACGAATATTTCCGTAACCGTTGAAATATCCCCACCGATGATGGGTGTATAGGCAAACAGCAGCGGTACAATATAAAGCCCTTTGGCAATTTTCCACGATTCCAGACCCGTTGCCATGGGAGGGGTCTTGGCAATGGCGGCTGCTGTGAACCCTGCAAGGCAGACCGGTGGGGTGACGTTACTGTCCTGACTCAGCCAGAAGATAATCATATGGGCCGACAGCAAGGCATACATGAGCGTCTCTTTGGGTAGAATCGCTTCGCGGATATGCGATTCCAGCTCAATGGGCACGGCTGCCATCAGGTTTTTGGCTGCATCCATCGACATGGGTGAATTCAAGGCGTCCATGGCTTCGGGATTGACCATCATGAAGAGGGATTTGGCACCTTCGGCAACGGCCCCGTCGGCAATCATCTGGACAAGCTGTGCATCCACAATCAGATTATAGAGGGCAGGTGCGGACAGGGTCCCCAGCACGATGTAAGAGGCGGTCACTGGCAGACCCATTCCCAGAATCAGTGAGGCCATGGCAATGAGGATCAGGGCGATGATCAGGCTGTCACCGGCCCAATTGTTGATCATCAGGGAAAAGGTGTTCCCAACGCCAGCAGTGGCAATGATGTTCACCACAAGCCCCACACTACATAAAAGGACAGCGGTCATGACCATGTTCCGCGCCCCCAATGCCAGGGCCTCGGAAATGGCTTTGATGCCCATCTTGTTGGTGGTAAACCAGGATGAGACAATGACGGCAACAATGGAGAGAGCCGCAGCATAGGATGGGGTAAATCCATAGATCAAAGAGCCGATCAAGATGGATATGGGGAGTAAAAAGGGAAGTCCCCCTTGTCTTAAAACCTCAGTGAATTTAGGGGCATTGTCTTCTTCCACCACCTTGACGCCGCTGCGTCCGGCTTCGGTGACAACAAAGAAGGCCACCGTGGCAAAGTAGAGGATGGCCGGAAGCGTGGCCACCGCAATGATGGTGGTGTAGGGAATCTGGGTGTAGCTGGCCATGACAAAGGCACCAGCTCCCATGATAGGTGGCATGATCTGTCCCCCGGTGGAGGCGGCAGCCTCCACACCGGCGGCAAATTTGGAGGGGAATCCTGCTTTTTTCATCAGGGGGATGGTGATGACGCCGGTGGAGGCTGTATTCGCGATGGCAGATCCGGAGATGGTTCCGGTGAGCCCGGAAGCGAACACCGCCACCAGTCCCGGTCCACCCACCAGTTTACCAGCGGCTGAGCGGGCAAGGTCAATGACGAAATCTCCGGCACCGGATCGGAGTAGAAACGCGCCAAAGAGAATGAACATGAATACAAAGGTGGAAGAGATGCGGGCAATGTTGCCGAAAAGACCGTCGTCGCCGTATACGCTTCGAAAGAGAATGGTTTCCGCATTGAGGCTTTTGAACTGAAAGATTCCGTCGATGAGTTCTCCCCACCACCCAACGTAGGTCAGGCTTAACACAATGAGGACGGGGATGATCCATCCGGTGGTTCGACGGGTGAGCTCAATGGCGGTCAGGACCAGGATCACCCCGATGATCCATTCCGGCAGAATCATCCGAACGCCCCTGGCGTAAATGGCATCTTCCATACTAACCATGTAGATGGCACTGAATGCCGCCAGCAGGCCCAGCAAAATATCGAGCCAAAGCAATTGTGTGGCCCATTTGCCGGATTTGACGCGCATCAGCGGATAGACCAGAGGGCACATCAGGGCAAATCCGGCATAGTGAATCGCATTTCGCCAGAGGCTCGGCAGTACGCCAATGGTATTGAAGTAAATGTGTACCAGTGACACAATCACACCCATAATGAGCAGTGCTCTCTCCACCCCGCTATTTTCTATTTCCTTGTCCATTTCATTATCCATATTTTCGTGGTAAATTGAGTTATTTGGCAACCAGAGTTTCTGGGACGTCAAATCCTGCTTCACGATAATATTTTAAGGCACCTGGATGTAGGGGGATGGGTAGACCGGAAAGGGCTTTTTCTTTGCTCATGGCTTTTGTGGCTTTGTGGATGGCCTGCAAAAATGGCAGATTTTCGTAGATTGTTTTGGTCATCAGATAAACCGCTTCTTCGTCAATATTCTCCCGGACGGCTAAAAAGTTTGGCTGGGCAATGGTTTCAATGGCCTTGGGCTGGTTTGGATAGGTCTCTGCCGGAATTGTAAAGCGGGTCCACAGATTCAGGCCGCCGTCGGCTTTTTTAAGCTGTTCATCGGTAAAATTCAAGATGGTAATTTTTTCTCCCATGGAAGCCAGTGCCCGGGTCACTGCACCGGTGGGTACTCCGGCCGGCGTACTGATGGCCGTTAACTGGCCGTTTTGCAGGCCGTCTGCGCTGGGGCCGTATCCAAGGTAAGCCAGTTTGAAATCATTTGATAGATCAAATCCTAAATTTTCCAGCAGAAAGGTATTTGAGCCCAGGGTACCGGAATTCTTTTTGCCCAGAGCCAGGCGCTTTCCTTTCAGGCTGTTAAGATCAGCAATGGTGCCCTGGTCAACATATTTTGACAAAATTGTAAACTGCTCGACATTTTGCCAAAGCATGGTAATGGATCGCAATTTCTTTTGGGGGCCGTCCGAGCTCACCGGTCCTATGCCGTTCCAGGCGAAATAGCCGTAAAGGCCCTGGAGGATGGCAAACTGGGCTTCGTTCTCCCTTAATAATTTCACATTCTCGCCGGAACCGGCGGAATTGATGGCGGACATGCCGATGTTGTGGGTGGGCTGTAGTTTTACTTTGATCAGGGTCGACAGGGCTACGCCAACGGGATAGTAAGTGCCGCCGGTGCTGGCCGTGGTCAGGAGATAACTGCGGTTTTCTGCAAAGGTGGGTAATGTCCATGCCATTGCAAAAAGCAGGGTGAAAAGAGCAATTAAAGCGGTGATTTTCTTTTGAAACGTCATGACGGTGTTTCCTTTCATCATTAAGGGTGTTCGATATGAATTAACGATCTATCTGGGTGCTCCAGCTTATGATCAAGTTCTGAACTCTTCTTGGATAAACAGTGCATTTTTACCCTAACACATAGTCCCGTTAATGGGGAACACTCTATTCCTTTTTAATTGTCTCCGATAAAATTTGGTGGGTAAATGTTTTCGGGCGTATTCCCATTTTCCCGCCCTTATCATATAACCCATTGATTTCATTAAGCCAGCACTCCATTGATGTAAAACAAAATATCTTGATAAATCAAATAGTTGAATCTCCAACCGGGAAAATGGGAATGCGCCCATGGCTTCCCCCATGGCAATTGATGGGCCATTGCTGTCATTCCCTCTCGACAAGCACATCAATTTGGTGCATGATTTTTAGGTGAAATTGGTCTCCAGACAGCAGGCCGATGAGCTTGGGCAGCCGGGAAAAACCGATGCATTCGGAAGGGCTACAGGCCGTATTTCATCCAAACAAAGCGGTACCAGTACCAAAGAATGGGTCCCATGTTTTATCAGGTCCAAGTACCAGATTAACTTAGCAGGTCATTATTAAAAACTGCCAGGGTTTCATGAACTTTTACAATCACAGCATTCATAGGGCATTGTTTTACATACTTTTTTTATCCAGAAAGGTGAGGCAGGTTCAGGAGAAAAGTACCAGATGCTACCATTGGCAATCTGAGCTGCTCCCGGATCTTCCCCAATAGCTGAGCAGAGGACCCTATATACTCCTGAATGGGCCACAATGAGCGGTTTGTCATGCCGGTTTAACAGTTCATTTACAATGGACAGAACCCTCTGGCAGAATGTGTCCCAGTGTTCACCGTTGCAAGGGCAGCCAAAACGATTGTTGAGTTCTTCTGTGGGGTGCCCTTCAAGGTCCCCCCAGTTGCGCTCTTTTAAATCCCCATGGATATGAAGCTTTAAATCGGGCAGTGCCAGTTGGGCTGTTTTAAAGGCCCTTTGCATTGGACTGACTGCAATGTAGGAAAAATCCAGCCCTTGGAGTTCTTTTGCAGCCATACGAGCCTGTTTCTCTCCTTTTGCCGTAAGGGGAGTATCTGTTATCCCCCCGATGAGATGTGCCAGGTTATCGTGCGTTTGTCCATGGCGCATGAAAAACAAGGGCTTTCTTATTAATTTTATCATAAAAACCACTCCCTCGAAAAAGAAGGTTGAACATCAATGCATTCGTGCCAGGAAGCATTATATCCCTGTTCTGTGAATAAGGGGACCCAGTTTTTGCATGAAAGCCTTGAAATAAGCCAACTTAAGTCAGACACCCTTGGATGCACGTTCCAAAGATTTAGCTGTGCAACACCCTTGTCAATCTGCTCCCTGGACTCCCGGGAGAGATAACCTGAATAGATAATATGTCTGTTTTTTAAACCCGATTCCAGCCACGTTGAGATAATCTCTTTACTTTTTCCAAAGGTGCCGCAGGGAGCATTGGCGATCAACAGGGGAGCATGGTCGTTAAATGGGCGTTTCCGGGCCTCCATTAATTTAATCTTTTCGGCCATTGCTTCGTTCCCCGAATGGACCTGGCACAGGTTATCCCAGGCTTGCCAGCAATCCTGGTCCATGGACCAGTCCGTAAACCCCATGGAGCAAAGTCCAAGGGATATTTCAAGGGCCCGGCCGCTTGGTGGAACCGGCAACAGACATTGTCCCGAGGAGGAAAGTTCAACAACCTTTTCAAGTAAATCTCCCCGGCTCGGCTTATGGCAGCCATAGGAGGCGTCCATTAATGCCAAATCAGCTTGGGGGGGGATATCAAAGGGGAAAAGATCCGACTCCAGACAGAAATCTCCACTGTAAAAGAGGCTCCCCCCCAGGGAAAAATGAAACCAGATGCTTCCCAGGGAATGCCCAGAACGTCCTGTGGTTACCTTGAGTCCTTTGCAGTTAAAGCTGCCTTTTTCCTGAATAATAATTTTTTCCATGTGGTCCGGCACACTTGGGGCCACAGCTTTGGTAACATAAACAGGGGCATCAAGTTTAAAGTGCCTAAGGCCATCCACATGGTCCATGTGATCATGGGTGATGAAAATACCGGCCAGGTTATCCAGATGAGGAATTTCCGGAAACACGCCTGGTTCAGGGCCCTCACCAACATCAATTAGGAATTGTTGTTCACCTGTGTCCAATAGCAGACAGGCCGGAAGTTTTCCGCCAACGCCGCTTAGAATGTTCAGTTTCATGGCTGATCACCACCTGGTAAAAGCCAAGCATCATCAATTGTTATGCATGTGGATTCCCCAGGACAATGGCGAAGGGGGGAGTAGCCATCAAGGGACTGCCCGTCAACAAGGGATAGGTTTAAATAGTATCTCTCACCCCTGTATTGACAATTCTCAACCCTGGCCTGGATTGATCCTGTTCCAATCCTGACATGTTCGGGTCTTACAACCACATTTCCCTTGGAAAGGCGTTGGATTCCCTCCCTGCGCAGGGGAATTTTCGCATTCTCAAATCGTGCGAATTTACCTTCAATGGGACCTGTCCTGAGGCGTTTCCCTTCGCCTATAAAATCAGCAACAATATTGGTTGACGGTCTATTATACAGGACTTCTGGACTTGCAAACTGTTCAATTTTCCCCTGGTTCATAACAGCAATGCGGTGGGCCAGGGCCATGGCCTCATCCTGATTATGGGTGATATAAAGCATGATGGCCTTTGTTTGTCGATGGAATTCCCGGAAGTAATTTTCCATGGTTCCCCTCAGATTTCGGTCAAGGTTGGCCAGGGGTTCATCCAGCAGAACCACATCGGGGGACATGACAAGGCAGCGGGCCAGGGCAACACGCTGACGCTGTCCGCCGCTTAATTCCGAAGGTCTCCTTTTGCCGCAATCCTCCAACGATACTGTTTTAAGGGCTTGGGAAACCTGCCTGTCATATTCACGGCCGGATATTTTTTTTATTCTCAAGGGAACGCAAGACTCAGGGTCTCGGCATTGAGCGTTACACCACAGGCTGGAACAAGGGAACTTGCCACCAGGGATATCAGGGGAAATGCCAGGATCACAAATAAAAAGCTCCACAAAAAGATTTCCATGGGCAGACGCCAGTGGCCAAGGTCAAAATCCAGGGCACTTCCGTTGAAGCCCAGCAGCCGGTAGTCACGTTGGCGCAGGAAATAATTTTGCAGGGCAACTGCCAAAAGAGCAATTACACCAATTATCAATGCCAGGGCGGCCACGTTGGTGATTATTTCTTCTCCAAAGTCAGTCAATTTTTGATAAATTAAAGTTGGCAGGCTGTAATAAGAGAAGGGAATTCCAAGCATGGCAGGGATTCCAAAATTACCCAGGGAAGAAACAAAGGCGATGCCGGCACCTGCAATGAGTCCCGGTGAACTTAAAGGGAGGATATGGTCCTTCCACACGGCAAAGTGTCCTGAACCGGAACAGCGTGCCGCCTCCACCATCTTTAAAAATAATTTTTCTTGCTTGAGTATTGATATGAGGAATGAATTTTGGGCAATTCATGGGCCGTGGGGAGCAGACCCGGGTTCCAGGGAAATAAAGATCTGTTATTTTCCTGGAACCATCCGTTGGAAGTGCTGGGATTTTATATATTCATACCGACAGCATATCCCTTGTGCACCGCATCAAAGGCCATGCCTATGGTGTCTGCATCCCCCACCACATCAAAGGGGATATTCCGGGCCTTGATAATATCGGCCAGGGCATTTTCAGATCTGGAACCGGCAGCCATGACAATGGTGTCCGCCGGGATTTCTTCAATACCCTGTTGGGTTTCAATTTTAATGCCCCCGGGGGTGATCTCCAGTGCTTTTGCACCGGGCCTGGATGTAATACCGTGGCGTTTGACATCCTGGAGCATACCCCAGCGGGTGGATTTACCAAAGTCTTTACCAATGGTATCCAGCATTTCAATGAGGGTGATTTTTTTGGTGCCCCGGGTGGCCATTTCAAACAGCACTTCCGGGGATTCTGCCTTGTTCACAAACAAAAATTTCAAGGCTTCGGCGGACAGGGTGCCTTTTTCTGCCAGTAGCAGGGCTGTCTCCACCCCCACGGCACCACCACCGATGATGACCACCCGCTTACCGGTGAACACCTTGTGGGAAAGCACATCCCAGGCCTGGACCACATGGGGAAGATCTGCGCCGGGGATAGGGGGGGCCATGGGAACGGCCCCGGTGGCCAAAACAATGTGATCGGGTTCTTCTTCATCAATGAGATCGCCATCCACGGTCTGATCCAATTCCACATCTATTTCGTTGTCATAGACCTGATTGGCCAAGTCCCATGCCAGTTCAGCAAATTCATTCCGGCCCGGAGGGGAGGCCGCAAGGAACAGCTGGCCGCCCAGCCCCCCTTCTTTTTCATAAATGGTGACCCCATGGCCCCGTTTTCGGGCTGCAAGGGCCGCATTCATACCGGCAGCCCCGCCCCCAATGACCATTACTTTTTGGGGTGTTGCTGCGGTTTCACAGCTACTGCTGCACTCATAACCCGCTTTGGGGTTGCAAAGGCACTCCACATGCTTGAGTTTAAACAGGTTGTCAAAACAGCCCTGGGCACAGGCAATGCAATGGAGAATTTCATGCTCCCGGTCTTCTTCGACTTTTTGGGGTAGAAAGGGATCGGCAATGAGGCTTCTGCCCATGGCCACCATGTCGCACATGCTGTCGGCAATGAGCTCCCGGGCCGTTTCAGGATCATTGATACGATGGCTGGCAATCACCGGCACATCCACCACCTCTTTGATGCCCCGGGCAAGATAGGCAAAGGCTCCCCGGGGAACCGCCGCCGTGATCTGGGGCACCTTTGCCTCGTGCCATCCCACGTTGATGCACAGGGCATCCACGCTGGCTTTTGTGGTCAAGGCTTTGGCGTATTCCCGCAGTTCATCCCGTCCCTGGCCCCCGGGCATGAAATCATTGCCGTTCATGCGAACCATCACCGGGAAATCGTCTCCCAGCTCTTTTCGGATGGCCTGCATGACATTCAGGCCAAACCGCATGCGGTTTTCCAGTGATCCGCCGTATTCATCGGTGCGGTGGTTGGTCAGGGGCGAAAGGAATTCACTGATGAGATATCCAGTGCCGCTCAATATTTCCACTGCATCAAACCCTGCCTTTTGTACCCGCAGGGCTGCCTGGGCAAAGTCATCAATGATTTTATGGATCTCATCAATTTCCAGGGCTTTAGGGGTTTCCCTTGTCATGCGGGAGGCAATGGCCGAGGGGGCCACGGGCTGTTTCCCCTCCAGAAAAAAAGAAAAATTGTACCGACCGGCGTGGTTGAGCTGAACACAGGATCGTGAGCCATTGTTTTTGATGGCATCTGACAGCCGTGTCAATCCGGGCAGAAATTCATCTTTGTGGGCACCGATGTTCTGGGTGTTGCCAGCCAGTTCATTCACCGTGGCAAATCCCACGCAGATCATTCCGGCTCCGCCCCGGGCACGCTCTGCATAAAATTCAGTGATCTGGTCCGTTACCAGGAATTTTTCGGCCATGCCAAGGTGCATGGCGGGCAGGTAGATTCTGTTTTTAATTTCAAGGGTGTTGATGAAGATGGGTTGAAGCAGGGGATCTTTCATGGGGCCTCCGGATGTTAAATTTTTAAATGTGAATCTGGCATTAAAGCTTCTTCTTTTTATTTCATATTTTATGGGTTGACGATATAAATAAAAAGAGGCATATATGACTTTAACCATGCTGAAATGGACGGATTGACATTCCTCATCATACTAATGGCCCCAAAAAATGGTTAAAGTTGACCATTTGTCCACTCCCTCTCGTGCTTACACCCAATCATAGGAAAATAAACATGGCCCATATCACATTGCTTGCATATCCCCATTGCTCAATGTCCAGTATCATTGGCCCCATTGACGCCTTTGCCATGGCCAATTTGTGGTACCGGCGCAGCCAGGAGCTCCAGGCATTGACGCTTCCTTTGTTTTCCTGGGATATTGTGTCTCTGGACGGGCAAGCTGTTGAAGGGGCTGGCCGGGTGTTGGTACAGCCCCACAAAGCCATCCATGAAGTGGAAACCACGGATTTCATTCTTATTCCCGGATTTCTGCCGCCATTGGATTTTATGGGACAGATACCAGTATCGCTTACCAAGTGGTTCCAGAACTGGCATGGAAAAGATGCCATGGTCGGTGCCAGCTGCACCGGGACTTTTTTTCTGGCGGAAACAGGTTTGCTCAATGGGAAGGTGGCCACCACCAATTGGGCCTTTGCACGGTATTTTCAGCGCTGTTATCCCCAGGTACAACTAAAGCCTGAACGGATTCTCACTGAGGACAACGGGTTGGTCTGCTCCGGTGCCACCACCTCTTTTTTGGATCTGTCTTTGTTTCTCATTGAAAAGTTTGGTTCTGCCGAGCTTGCCACCCATTGTGCTAAGGCGCTGCTGGTGGAGCCCAATCGCCGGAATCAATCTCCCTATGTGGTATTTGATTACCAAAAAAGTCATTCCGATGAAAAGGTGCTGGCGGCCCAGGATCGCATGGAGAAAGATTTTGATCAGGGGATTCCCCTGGATGCTCTGGCATCGGATCTGGGGCTCAGTCCCCGCCATTTCAAACGGCGATTCAAAAATGCCACCGGCGATTCCCCTCTGACTTATCTCCAGCGGGTTCGCATTGAAGCTGCCAAACGAAAACTGGAGACTACACTGGAAAACATCACCGAGATTACCTGGCAGGTGGGATATGAAGACAGCAACTCCTTCCGGCGGTTGTTTCGAAAGTACACCGGGCTGTCACCCCGGGAGTACCGGGAACGATTTACCCGGGCGTCGTGAGCTGTATGTCTTGGTTGGCAGGCTTGCCCAGCAAGCGTAACCTGGTAAATGAAGGACGTCAAATTTTAAATTATAATTGCTGGATCAAGGAGGGGGGGCTTGGGTGGTAAGTGCAGACAACCAGGAACGTCTGCACTTTATGAAACAGGGGTGTTAAGCCACAATTTTTTGTGCAAAGGCCTTTGCCTGGTCTTTTACTGCCTCGTCCAGATTTTCCGGAGTGGTGCATTTACTGATATAAAGATTTCCAGCTGGAATGGCCATGTGGGGGGCTTGAAGTCGTTCAAAGGCCGTAAATGTGGCTTCAGCATTGTTTTCCCAGGGGCCAGCACCCGTGACCAGCAGGGCCTGACGCTGATCTTTCACCAGGGAGGCATGGGTGGGGTGGTGGTAATCCACATAAAAGCTGTAGGTTCTGTCGATGAGGGATTTCAATGGACCGGCAATACCCCAGAAATACAGGGGAGATGTAAAAATGACAAGATCCGCCGCCACCATCTTTTCAAGGATTTCAATGGCATCATCCTTTTGAATGCAGCCAACGCCTTCCATTGTCTCCTTGCATTTACCGCAGGCAAGACATCCTTTGATGTTTTTATTTTGCAGATAGACGGATTCGACTTCATGACCCATGGTTGTGAGTTCTTCTTCCACCCAGCCAAGAACCGTTGCTGTATTGCCCTTTTTCCGGGCACCGCCCTGCAATGTTAAAACTTTCATAAAATCTCCTTTTTGTGCGGGAATTGCCTGATTTGCTCAATCCCATTTTGTAGTAAATATTCGTCCAGCACCCCATCTTCACCTAAGGTTTGGATTGCTCACATGGCATTAGTATGCTACGCAGTCCCAACCTTAGGCAAATATGGGGCACTGGCCAAATTTTTACACTACCACCCGAATATTTACATTTTGTATTTTAACCAAGTAACAATATTGGATTGTTATGGAATTTGTCAAATTATTGCTGAGCAATTTAAATCCGACGCTGGGCTGTATGGTAAAGCCGGGCACCGGTCTCATAAAAGAGCCCCCGGAGGTTTCTCATGAAAATGGGTTTTTCCTTTTGCAGGGGTAGGGGAATATCTTTGGGTTCAACCTCACCCTGCACCAGTTGAGCCATGAGTTTTCCAAACACGGTTCCTGGAGCGATTCCTCTGCCGTTGTAACTTGTCACCGTGACAAAACTTTTGTCCGGCATGTGAAACCGGGGGATATGATCCGTGGTCATGGCAATGCGCCCCCCCCAGGCATATTCCAGCTGTGTGGTGGGAATCTGGGGAAATACCTTTTTGATGCTTCTAAGTGCCCAGGCTTCATGGGTGCCGTAACCGCCATTGATGACCTGGCCCACACTGCCCACAATGAATCGATTGGAATCGTCAAAACGGTAGGAGGAGAGAATCAGGGCTGTATCCCAGGCCGCATGCCCTTGGCAAAGTACTTTTTTGCGGATGTCATCGGAAAGGGGCTGCGTGGCAAACTGAAAATAATTAAAGGGAATTAAGGCGTTTATTTTATCCTTAAAGGCGAATTGCGGGTATCCCTGGGTGGCCAGAATAATGGATTTTGCTTTAACTGTTCCCCCGGGGGTGGTCAGTACCCATCCACCGTTTTCTTTTTTCAGTCCTGTCACAGGAGAATTGCCAAAGAGCTGTGCTCCGGCAGCCAGGGCCGCATGGGCAAGTCCATGGACATAGGCAAGGGGTTGAACTGTTCCAGCTCTTTCATCCAGCAGGGCACCATGAAATTTGGTGCTGCCGGTTTTTTCTGCGGTCTCCTCCCGGCTGAGCAATTTTACCGGGGCACCCCGTTTTTGCCACTGGGCCTCCCGTTGTTCCAGGTCTTTTAGACCTGTGGCTGCATGGCCACAATGCAGGGTACCCACCCGTTTTGCCTCACAGGCAATCTGATGTTTTTCAATGAGTTCATAAACAAGATCTGGTGCTTTTCCCAGAAGATCAACAAGGTGTTCCCCGTGTTCTTTTCCCACAATTTTAATGACGTCTTCGGGCATTAGCCAAAGGCCTGCATTGACAAGCCCTACGTTGCGCCCGGAACCGCCATATCCCACATGTTTACTTTCCAGAAGCAGGGAATCTGTACCCTTTTCTGCCAGGTAAAGGGCCGCAGAAAGGCCGGTATAGCCGCCGCCGATGATTGCTACATCGGTTTTTTTGTCTCCCTGAAAAGTGTCAAGGGTGGGGGGACTCGGGGCTGTCTCTGCCCATAAACCATGATCTAAATTTTTATTCGTCATTTTTTGTTTCCTTTTTCATCGTGGGCTTTATCCCAGCATCAGTCATCCGTTTCAGTGAGGGGGGTAAGGTTGTGTTTGGGGCACCACCATCCATCAGGACAGATATGAAGAAATTGCCAATAGTCCAAGCCTGATTTTATCCCAAAGTGTCCGGTGCTGTGATTTGAGCCTCTTATCATTATCAAATATTACATAAATCCGTTGTAAGGCCGGGGGGTCAATGCATTGTGGACATAACGGATCATGGTTATGAAGTCAAAGACCGGTCGGCCTGTGGCCTTAAAGACTGCTGCCGCATAGGGGGGCAGATCACTGCACTCCAGCAGGATGGCATCAATGTCTGGATGTTCATGGACCATGTCCTTGGCAACACCCACCACTTCTTTTTCCACTTTTGCAGAATCCAGGGTGCCTTTTTCCCCAAGCACGGATTCACAAAATTCCGTTTGTTGCTCCATGCCCTGGACAATTAAGGGGACTTCTTCTGATACGCCAACATTGGTGAAATGTTCAGGTGTCAACACCGATGCATTGGCGGTGATCACTCCGACTTTTTTACCCGGGGGCAGTATCTGATGAATAAAGGGGATCTGGAGCAGGCTGGACATGAACACAGGAATATCCACCCCCTTTTGTATCTGGGGTTGGAACAATGCCATGAATCCACAGGCTCCGGTAATGGCCCGGACGCCTTCATCTTCAAGTTCCCTGGCCGCTGTCAGAAATGGGTCCAGCAAGCTTGGGTCCCTCTGGGTCAACAGTCGTTCAATGGAGGCATCCTTTACTACTTTATATCTCACAGGAAAATCAAATGTGGTGGCGTTGCCCACATTGCCTGGAATGCAAGGGTAGGTGGCATCAAGAATGAGTATCCCAATGGCTTCACCATACCAGGATCTCTTGGGGTTGTCAGCGGTGTAAACGGTCATGGTTTGGGTACCTTCATGCTGAAAGCTTATGGTTCTCTATGGATTTAAAAGGGGCTGGTTCCCGCATGGGCCATGTACTATGGGGGATGTTTTTATGCGTGCATGGATAAAAACACAAGCTTGCTCTGCCATTGCCTCCAGTATTTGTTCTAAAAGGCTTATTTCAGAACCGACCACCAGTGGTATACCATAGAAGTATCACAAATTAATTAAGGACATACCAGTGTGTTTCTTTACTGTCAAGTTCTTTATATTCTTTTGATTGATTATAGGTTTGATTTAGAATTTGGGAGGGGTCAGGCTTGTGTTTGTGGGCTTTTGTTGAAGACGTTCGTTAAACATCTGGGAGAACGGGGCGGGTTTGTGTCATTGGCCCTGGCTTCCAGATCTCCAGGGCCACATGGATGGTTCAAGCTGTTTGTCTCACCACCAGCACTGGACAGGGAGATTGTCGGATGACACGGTGGGGGGTGGAACCCACCATGAGTTTTTCCAGGAGGGTGTGGCCGCGAATTCCCAATACAATCAGATCCATTTTTTCATCCCGGGCATACTGGATTAATTCCTGGTAGGGCTCTCCATCCAGCAGGACTGTTTCCGGGGTGCACCAGTGACGGCTCTCCTCTGGTACCATGCGGTGGAGTTGATGGGTCAGCCTGGTCCGGATATCCTTTATTATTTTTAATTTTTCTTCTTGTTTTTCCGGGGTGATTTCCAGAAAATGGCGTGATGAGGTTAATCGGTAATAGTCCCCCGGGGTTATGTCCAGGTAGCTTTCCTGTTTCAGGCCCAGGTTTTCCGTGGGTTTGACCACGTGGGCCAGGTACAGGGTTGCCTGGAACTCCTGGGCCAGGCTGATACCGTAATCAAAGGCAAATCGGGAGTCCGGGGAAAAATCACATCCCACAAGAATTTTATCCATTTTAATGCCATGGTCCGGGGCTGGGATGAATTCATGTTTCTGGGTGTGGAGCACCACCAGAGGGCAGTGGATGGTTTTCATGAGTTTTTCCGTAACCGAGCCAATGATAAGGCGTGCCACAGCGGACTGGCCCTGGGTGGCGGTGACCACCAGTTCAATTTCTTTTTCCCTGGCGATGCGGCTGATTTCGTCGGCGGCATCCCCCTTGCCAATTAGTATTTCATGGGGGATGGAAATTTCTGCTGCCATTTTTTCAAGAAGCTCCCGGGCAGATTGGTTGTGCTCCTTCTGGAGCTTTACAGGGTCCAGTGACGTTTCGCTGGTGCCAAGGATCAGGGGGACATTCATCACCACATGACACAGAAACAGCTTGGCGCCAAACTCTTTGCACAATGCCACACTATAGGAAAGTATGGTGGGGCTGTAATCGGAAAAATCCATGGTACACATAATTTTCTGGGGTTGGATTCTCATGTTGCCTCCTTTGCAAAATAGTTGCTGGTTGTTTGATACCCAAAAATTGCATTCATGGTTTTGAGTCCTCATAATTCCGGTGAATGGCAGGCAAAGGAAAATTTAACATAATCAGCGTATATACTTATGAAATTATCCAAAATTATGAATGCGCATTTTAGAGGATAAAGCTTTCAAAGGGTATGGCAGTATCCGTCATCAGGCGAAATTAAGGTTTGAAAAAAGAGGCATGGCGAAGAACCGGTGTGGTGATAAAAGGATGGAATTAACAGATATTCAGAATCAGGGGATCTTGGCCCGAATGTTCACACCCGATGGAACTATTTTAATATTGCGTCTTCATGTCTGTCAAGGTAAATAACCGCCATGGTAAATATCGGTATTTCTATCAATTTCAATCCAGTGACGGTGATATGGTGACCATGCGGAAAACACATGCGGTAATATATGATATCAAAAAATATGCCATCCACGATGGTCCGGGCATTCGGACAACGGTTTTTTTCAAGGGATGCCCCCTGTCATGTCTTTGGTGTCACAACCCCGAGGGCATGACCACAGGGCAGCAGATTCTCTATTCACCGAAAAGGTGCGTGGGCTGCCGGGAATGTCTTGAGGTTTGTCCCCAGGGGGCACTCTCCCCAACGCCCCAGGGTATTAAAACCGATGATGCCCTGTGCCGTGGGTGCGGGACCTGCTGCGAACAATGCCCGGCCCTGGCCCGGGAGGCGGTGGCCCGGTTTGAAACTGTGGAAGCCTTGCTTGCCATCATTGAAAAAGACATGGCCTTTTATGAGGCCTCCCATGGTGGGGTGACCTTTACGGTCTGGCCGTGGCAGTTATATAAAACCTGTAAGTTCTCAATAACCCGAGGTGCTAAAGCCTTCTTAACTCTTTAAGCGCCGGATGGTATTGAAAAGGATTCACTGAATACCCGGACTTATTGAGAA
>CAKZLA010000024.1 GCA_937124525.1 uncultured Desulfobacterium sp. | reverse complement strand
GGAAAGTTGATCAATGCCTGAAAATAATGTGAAAATCTGCCATAAATGTGAAAAAAAGCTGGAATTCCAAAAAACGGATTTCAAATATCTGGGCCATAGTTTTTTTACAGATGTTTTAAGATGCCCGGAGTGTGGAGAGGTTTATATTCCCGAAGAGCTGGTAAAAACAAGAATGTCTGAAGTGGAAAAGATGCTTGAGGACAAATAAATTAGGGTCTTCACGAATTAGTGTGATTTGGATAGATTGTGGTGCGCAATTCTCAGTGTTTACGCATTTTAAATCATGAATTTTCACACAAATCCGTGATGAGCCATAAATTATTACCTCATGGTCTGGGTGAGTCTTGTCAGAGTGTTTTTGATCATGTCCGACGCATTGGTTGCATAGACACCGGAGATCACCAGCACTCCACCTGAAAACAGAGACGGGGTGATGGGTTCATCCAGAATAAAATAGGACAAAACAATGGCACTGACTGGTACCACATTGATGAAAACACTGGCTTTCATGGGGCCGATGGTATTGATGCCTTCATAATACCAGAAAAAACCAAGTACTGTGCCAAAAAATCCCAGATAAAACAGGTTGCACCAGTCCGGCAGTGTGTAGGTCATGATTTCATGAAATTGACCATTGATCAGGAAAGGAACTGCCAGAAGTGCGGTACCAGCCATTGAAGAGTAGCACACGGAGGCAAGGGGAGATAAGGCCCCCATAATTGACTTTCCGATGAGGGAATAGCTAACCCAACTGGCAACACATCCAAAAATCAGCAGTTCTCCCTTGCCTATGTGATATCCCACCATGCCGGTTAATTGTCCGTTGGAAATCACCACAAGGGCGCCGGTCACCGACAGGATGATTCCCAGCCCCCTGATGAAATTGAGTTTTTCCTTGAACAGCAGTGCAGACAAAAGACTTATCACAATGGGGTTCATGGCAATGATCAATGCGGCCCTGCCGGCATGGATATGCCGGAGTCCTTCAAAAAAAAGAATATTATAAAAGAAAACGCCGGTGGCCCCCAATAAAAATATGGGGAGGATCTGTTTTCGGGAAATCACAGGAAAGGTACCTTCGATTTTTTTTGTTAGAATTACCAAAAAAAATGACGCAATGCTAAAGCGTAAAAAAGCCGCGTTGACCGGTGAGACATCCGAGGCAATGAGTCTGCCGGCAACAAAGGTGCCTCCCCATAAAATGGCTGTCAGGGTCAGTTTAATGTAAGTTGTCATATGGTTTAATCATCCTTGTTTTTAGGATCGCAAATTTTATAATTTGAACGCAATAGCCTTGCATTTTGGCCCATATACTGCGCTCTGCATCAAAAGTCAAATAGGGCCGAGCTATCAAACCTTTAATGCTCCTTGTAGATAAACCACCAGATTTTATAGATTGGTCTGCGCTATTTCTGTCCAATTTATTTCATCTGCGTCTGCGCTCCTTATTTATCATTGATTCCGGTAAAAACAACCCATTTTTTTGTGCTCATGGTATTGTTCCGTGCAAAATATGGACTCACAAGTTTTTTTGATAAAAATTTCTTCGGTTTTCCTTTCAACTGTAACCATCACCTCAATGCAACTACTCATAGACCGGCCCTCCGACAATTACATTCTTTGTCCAGAGTTCACCGACAGAATAGTTTTTCAACCATTCCGAGAAGTCTTCTTCCTTCAGCCGCTTGAATGTTGACGCCCCATCTTCGCGGTTGACAACAATAATATCTTGAATGGCAAACTGATCCACAAGGGCCGGGGATTGAGTTGCCACAATCACCTGTGTCCTTGTGGAAGCGACTTGAATCAATTCAGCCAGAATGGAAATTGCTTCAGGATGAAGTCCAAGTTCCGGCTCATCAATGATAATTGTTGATGGCGGATATGGTTGCAGTAGCGCTGTAGCAAGACAGATAAATCTAATAGAGCCGTCGGAAAGATGATACGGTTGCATTGGAAAGTCAGAACCTTTTTGTGTCCAGCTAAGCTTTTTCTTTTCAGCTTCCCCCAGTGTACATCGAGTCGAAAGTCATCAAAGAAAGGAATAACAACGCGAATTGCATCGACTATCTCAGTGTAGTTTTTGTTATAAGATTCGTTGCTTTTGAGATTCAGCAGAAATGGAGCAATGTTTGCGGCATCTCCCCTTAAAGTATGATGATCTTCAATAATTTCTGACCGTCGCATAGGGGCCAAGGAACTGGTATCGTGGAAATGGTAAACCATCCAGTCGGAAATTGATTGATAAACAAAATGACCAACACCATTGAAATCTCCATTCGCCGATTTATCATTGCGTTCATCATATAACCGACTTTCTTCAGAAGGACTCCCATAAGACCGCCAGTTAGTCGTTACATATTCACGTTCTTCATTGATTAAAAACCTTTCATCTGCCGTTGGGGTTAGTTCAAACCTGTATTGGTTCGGGCCTTCTGCATAAGAACTGAAAGATTCAAATTCAAATGCTATGTCAATTTTTGGGGTTATTTTTGGGCCATTAAAAAGAAAATTATCTGCACCACCCTGTTCAAGAATAAACTTAGTAAAGTTCTTCCGGGTCATTGCCATCAGCATTCTAAAAACCTGAACAAAATTACTTTTCCCGGCTCCATTGGCGCCAATAACAACATTTAGATTACCCAGTTCCAAATCGTTCAACTCTCTAATGGACTTGAAACCTTTGATGCTTATTTTATTTAATTAATCAAAAGTAAACCCCCGGCTTTGCCGGGGGACCCACAAAAGTTTGACTTTTACGGGAAACTCTTTAATAAAATCACTCCATAGTGAACCGTCAAAGTTCTAAAAGGAGAGATTTTAATGAAGAGTGTATGCAGTTTAAACCATAGTCGTTGGGAATGTAAATACCATATAACGTGGATTCCAAAATATCGGAAGAAACAGTTGTTCGGGGATCTTCGCGAGTACCTTGGTAACTTTTGAAGGATTTGGTAAAAGATAGAGAAAGTGAGATTTTGGAGGGGCATCTAATGCCGGACCATGTGCACATTCTTATTTGCCATACCACCAAAATATTCAGTAGCTCAAGTTGTGGGCTACATCAAAGGTAACATGCAAATCGCTTAAATGAAGAATTTTCATACGCTGATTGTTTCCTCTCATGGTTTTTTCAATTCAATATGCCGTTCGTCCGGTTGCACCCGCCCTGTTGCAACGGCTGCCGCCATATGTCTCAATACCGGACTTATTTTATACTCGGGACAGTCAAGGAAATAACTATGCCCTTTGGGGTAGTCACAGTAGTTATTGAAATTATCACAGTCGGCCTCATATACATTGTCCGGTAGGAGATCAATATTTTTCGGACCTGTCATCCCCATCCGTTTTGACAGGGACCTGTTTTTCAGGTTGGCGACCTTGCTGGCAGGCATGGCCATATCATCCTTGGCAAAATAGACAACCACATTCCTTGCTGCATCAGGGATATATTGGCCCGTTTTTCCATTTTCCAGGGTATTGTTCTTCACATCTGCAGCCACCATGAAGATATTCCTGAAAATCAAGGGCATCTGGCCGTTATTGTGATCGCTTGCCCATTTATTCAGAGCATTCTGCAGCACCCGGTTTCCCATTGAGTGGGCCAAGATATTGATCCTTTTGTAGCAGGGGTCCAGCAACTGATCCCTAT
The DNA here is from genome assembly GCA_937124525.1 of uncultured Desulfobacterium sp. The sequence goes on along the minus strand of CAKZLA010000024.1, from coordinate 9,408 downwards.
GGCTCCGCCACTTCTCAAATTTTCCCAGAAACCTGGAGAAGGCCATTCCGCTGGCATCGGCGGCATCCTGATCATCCCAGTAATCGTCTATAATTGCAAGGGCGGGATCATTGTCGCATGGCCATATCAGGGGAACCACATAAACCAAATCCTTGCCGCCCACTTCGTCAAAAAGCTCCTGGATACGGTTTGCCCTTGGAAAGATGTCCTTTTCTCCTGTGTTATTGAATCCATGGATATAGAAGAGAATCTGAGTCTCACCAGGCAGATTCTTCAGCCGGGTAAAAAAAGCCTTGTTCCCAATTTCCACATAGTCATCTGCTGCTTTCTGCTCACAGAAATACATGTGCTGTGAAGCACAAGTATCCTGAAGATCAAAACTAATTTTCCGGTTCAACCGGGTTCGGTTCGACTGCCTTGGAGTTCTGTTTGTAACAAATAACATTGTGCCTCCTTAAAATATGGATTTATGAAAACATTGACCTAATTTGGTTATTACAAGCAGTCAAAGACACTTTCTTCAATGCCCATATCAACCAATACCTTTTTAACTTTGTCAGCTTCTTTTACTTTTTCATTATAGATTTCCCTTGAGTCTTTTATTTGTCGAATCAGGAATAACAACGTATCGTCGACACGCTGGCAATAATATTTCTCCATGCTGACCCTCAGTTTTTCCAGAAATTTGGGATGAACATCAGTTTTGGATATTTCATTGAATAATTTAACGCGGTGCTGACCGGCACCGTGGGCCTCACAAGCAAACGCAGTTTGATTGTGAAGTTCACGGTAACCAGGAGCTCGAAGTAGTCAGCAACGGTTTATCCGATGCATTTTCTGGTTGGAATTAAGGACTTTGCCTTTAGCATTCTGTAAAGCCTTCTTAAAACGCCATTTTATCCCCAAAAATATCGGTTTAAGTTTTAAAAAAAGGGTACTTTTTGAGCTAAAACTTTCGACCTGTGCGGGTAAAAAGCTAAATAAACTCAAGACTTTTTCGTTTTTTAATTTAGACTCGATTGGAGTAAGAACCCCAAAAAATAAAAATACTTCTGTAGGTTATATTAATGATGCCGAAATTCAAGTCAAATTTCTGATTTAGGAATGAGTCCGAAATAACATGCCCTTTTTGATTTTTAGGGTTTGCAAAGTCAATAATATATTGTAAATTCAGCTTTTAAAAAATTTTAAATGGACTCATCATGCAATTTTATTCCCCAGAAGCTGAAGCTGTGATAACCGGATTTTATGAAAGTTTGAACGAACGAGACCGCCGGAGGTATGCTGGCATAGAAGCCTTTAAATTGGGGCATGGCGGTCAAAATTATATTGCCAAAATTTTAGGGTGCAGCAAAAAAACGGTGTGTAAGGGTGCTGCAGAAGTCACTGGTTTGCCTATGCGTACAGTACAAGAGAGTATTGGAAAAACGCCAGCTGAATTTTCCAAAATACGTAAGTCTGGTGGTGGACGCAAACCGTATTGGTTTTCCAACCCTGAAATAGATGAACAATTTCTGAGTGTGCTGCGTGATCATACAGCAGGAGATCCTATGAATGAGAAAGTCCGATGGACGAACCTGCGTGGATGGGAGATTGTCGAAGCCCTGGAAAACGATTATGACGTCAAAGTAAGCCGGAATGTTGTCCGTCAATTACTCAAAAGACATGATTATCGCCTGCGCAAATCACAAAAGCGTCAATCTTTGAAAAAAAGTGTACCGGATCGGAATGAGCAATTCGATAATATTGTGAGGCTCAAATCGGAATACATGAAGGTCGGTAATCCGGTTATCAGCATGGATACCAAGAAAAAAGAACATCTTGGAAATTTTTATCGGGACGATCGTCTCTATACGCTTGAAGAATTGCAAGTATATGATCATGAATTTCTGAAGAATATATCTTAGGTTGAATCTTGATGACCCCCTCTAATTTATGCTTTCGTGATCTATTATTGAGGTATTGAATACACATCAAAAATTTTGACAATGATCACTTTGTTCCTGAACTGCACCAAGCTAATTTCCAGTTACTTCTCTTCTTTTTCCAAACGTGATGCCAAGTTTACGCATGCGGTGCCTGAGTGTACTGGGGTTTACACCCAAACGGCAGGCAGCCCCATTTGGGCCATTGATTCTGTTGTTACACAACAAGAGAACATTTTCGATATGATTCCACATCACCTCATCCAGGGTTAACACGTCTTGTTCGAGACTGGGGCATAGAGGATGGGATTGCAGATGCGGCCTGCCTATACCATCAAAAATTAGTCCTCCATTAGGAGTGCCGGCTAAGGCATGTATAAGAGCTCTCTCAACTGAATTTTCCAACTCCCTCACATTCCCGGGCCAATCATGTTCTATTAGCTTTTTTATTTGAATCGACGAGATCGTCGGATGGACTGGAATTCTAATCTCTTGGCATTTCTTTTGGACGAAGTGCTTAACCAGATCAGGGATATCAGCTTTTCGATGTCGCAACGGCGGGATCGTTATTGGAAACACGTTGAGCCGGAACCACAAATCTTCTCTAAAGGATTTTTCAAGAACCATCTGTTGCAGGTCCCTGTGTGTGGCGGAGATGATGCGAATATCCACCTTGATTGGGTCCCTGCCTCCCACCCGTTCGATGGTTTTGTCCTGCATTACGCGTAAAAGCCGTGTTTGTGCAGAAAGGGGAAGATCACCAATTTCATCGAGAAAAATCGTGCCGCCATGAGCCCTCTCAAATCGGCCTCGACGGGCTGTTCCGGCACCAGTGTAAGCCCCCTTTTCATGGCCGAAGAGTTCACTGTCAACCAGGTTTTCGGGTAATGCTCCACAATTGACCTTTATAAATGGACCGCTGTGCCGTAGCGAAGAATAGTGAATTGCGTTGGCAATAACCTCTTTTCCCACGCCGGTTTCCCCCAAGAGCAACACATGGCTATTCAATGGGGCCACTTGTCGAACCATTTCCATGATGGGTTTTAGTCCATACTCTTCACCAATAATTTCTGTCCCTGAAATCTGGCGCAACTCCCTGGCCAGATAGCGGTAGTCATCGGATAGCTTCTTTTGCAGGCGTAGGACTTCCTGGTGCTTTAAGATGTTTGCAATGGCAATGGCAAAAGGATCGTGTAGAAGTTCCAGCAAATGAGCGTGTTCTTTGCAAAACAAGTCTCGCCCCTGTGCTGAAATCACAAGTTCACCAAACCTTTTACCGGCTACTTTCAGGTGTAGTAGCAAAAAGCAAAGGGGGGATTGTTTTGCTTTCAATTCAAACTGTTTTGCCACTGGCTGCATTTCTGATCGGTTAATCATGCTAACCACCGGGCCATAATGACCTTTTTCAACGAATAGTGCGGCTTCTTTGGACAACTTGACCGGATAATACGATGGCGTTTCAGAATAGAAACTTGCAGAAGCGATATTGCTAAGTATCCGGTTTTCCGGCTCGTATGTATTTAAATCCAGGGTTTGAGCGGGCATGAAATTTTCAAGATACTTGCGGATGTCTGTCAGCATGTTTTTTGCGTCCAAGTTACCGCAGATTCGTTTGGACGCTTGGTGGAAGAACTCCTTGTCATTAATGATCACCACTCTCTCCCTGGCATCTGTCGCATGTGATATAAAATGGAAAAATTATCATATATGACAAAAATCTTTATCACATATGATAAAATTTATCAATTATTTTTTAACTCACTTGAATTAATAGCAAAAACTTTATGGCATGCATTTTGCTGTACCGTATTTGAATCGACTGTTAACAGTGCTCCTTTCGGACTTGTTTTAGAATTAACCGTCAATTATGGGACGCAAAGAAGAGAAAGAGGAAATTAAATGATGGATGGCCAACAAATAGAGACATAGTGGAAAATATCACGCCTCAAGTTTTTTGGCACACGCACCCAGTATGTGAGGTGGAGGTTTCCATCACAAAGTTCGCCACGCTGGGCATACATCCACATCGAATCGTTAAGCACAATGGAGGGATCACGGAGGTAATCTAAATGAGTAAGTATCTTGTATGGTTTCTGACCATTATCGTTTTTGAGCATTTTGTTAGTATAGAGATTGGGTGCGCTGAGGATCAAGCGAAACAGTTTTGGTGGTCTAACATTTCTTATCAATATGACACAGAAAGAGAATACATCACATTCACGCCTGAATTTGAAACCAACGATTTGCCATTTGATTTGGAGCTTTATGGGTTCGTTGATTTTACGGGTGACCATGACCACCATCAAACCAATCTGAAAAACCATTGCGGAAGTTTCGACCTATTTAAGCCTTTGAACACATTCGGTATTACCGAAGATAACATTGTCCTGCATATGTTTGACATGGCCATGGAATATAATATAGATAGCTTTACGGATGATCGTTGTTATTTTGGCTTCCGTTGGCGAGGGACCAGAACTTTTGGAGGTATAAGTAAGTTCCTTAATAGAAGCCGTGCTACTTTTGACATTACCGTCTTTCTGGCTCGCACGGATGGTCGGCAAGGACATAACTGGTGGATGATTTCTCCTTACCTAAAAATTCCATTTAGTATCGGGCGGGTAAACTGCTTTTCCAGTACATGGTGTGACATAGACTTTGATAACCCATTGAATGAATACCGCCATGACAGCATTTCAGGACAAAGCATGCTCGGAGTCAATATTTGGAAACAACTATATGCCTTCTGCGAGGTTAAATACGAGGATTTTCAGGAACCTTTTGATGATGCCTTCGGGATGGGTTTTGGCCTCATGTGGCAGTGGTACTTTGAGAAACCAGAATCTGTAATAAGATAGTGATATCCCGAGGACGTCCACGAAACTATTAGGATAGGAGCTTCTTTTTAAATGTCATTAACTTAAGGCAAAATCGAGATTCGCCGGTGCTTTGGGCCGCCCATTAACGTAATTTTCACCGGCAGCAGGGGAAATGATGACTTGTCAAAATGTTTAAAGGCTAAAAAGCGCCCAAAATGTAAAAATGAGGAAAACGCCATTGCCCCTGCTGTCTGGTGCAAAATATTGTTCGGCGCAGGTTTCTAAAGATGAGCTGTGTATTCAGCAGATGTGTAGGGCCTTATCATTTGTAATTTTTTTTCTTCAGAACTCTTCGCACGATACAGATCCCAACGAAGTTGTAAATTCATCCAAAAATCTTCTGACATATTGAAAAATTTGGCTAAACGTAAAGCGGTACTGGGTGTAATGCCCCGTCGTCCATTTACAATTTCATTAATCCGCTGGTAAGGAACATGGATCGCTTTGGACAAATCACGCTGAGTTATTGACATTGGAATCAGAAATTCTTCCATCAACATTTCTCCAGGATGCGTTGGTTCCCTAAATTTTGGAATTCTAACCATGATATTCTCCTAAATTATCAATGATAATCGACAATTTCAACATTGTCTGCATTACCCGTATTCCATTCAAAACATATTCGATACTGATCGTTGATCCGAATACTATGCTGTCCATCACGATTTCCGGACAGCGCCTCCAAACGATTTCCTGGGGGAACTTTTAAATCGTCAAGATCTCTTGCAGAGTCAACCTGCTCCAGCTTTCGGGCTGCAATTTTCCATATATCTCGTGGACATAACTTTCGGGCGGCTTTGCTGTTTTCCCCATCAAAAATATCGTCAATACCCTGATTTTTAAATGATCGTATCATGTATTCACGGTAACACGGCATCCTTGGCGTCTGTTTCACCCGCTGGTTGGCCATTTTTATAACTGTAACCGTTTGTTTTTTTATCGAATAACAGTAGAAATGAATGTTTCATAACCAAGGATTAAGCAAGTCTACCCCACTGATTTCCATGTCCTTAGTATTCCTTGTTACAACAATAAGGTCATGTGATATCCCTGTAGCAGCAATAAGAGCATCAATAGCGGGTAATGTCTGACCCAATAATTCTGAATTAGCCTGAATTTTGCCCCAAATAGTTGCAGTTTGGAGATCAAAGTCAATAATTTTGTTTTCAAACCGTTTTTTCAGATCATATGTAACCCATTTATGAAGCTTGTTTTTTTTCTGGCTCTCTGGTAACTTCTCTATTCCTTTATGAAGTTCTCCTATTGTGAGTACACTGATGAATAAGTTTGCTTCTTCAATATCTGATATCCATTGAACCACTTTTGGGTTTGGCTGTTTTTTTATTAATTCCGAAATAACACATGTGTCTAATAAGTAGTTCATAAGTCGACATCTCTCGGAGTTTCTTTATTTCTCGATAATTCAATTGTTTCTTCTGCAAGAGGGGAGTTTTTAAAAAATTGAATCAAATTTATTTTTGGTTTGCTTAATCGTTTATATTCCGTAATTGAGAGAATAACTACAGCCTCTTTACCATGTTTGGTTACAATTTGAGGACCTTTCTTTTGTGCAGTTTCAACAAGATTGCTAAATTTGTTTTTTGCATCTTGAAGTTGCCAATGGTTTTCAATCATGATAACACCTCTGTTAATTGTTTTTTAGGCTAGACTGTCTAAACAATAACTGGCAAATGTTATTGTGTCAATAAAAATTGTTGAGCTTGAAATGCCAACAAAGCGTATTGTTCAATAGCTTGGGCAAGGTGAAATAAAGATTGTTACTGGCCAACGCCGCAATTCAGCGGCGCGGCTTTTTGCGTCTGCTGAAATTGCATTGTGTACGCCCGGCATGGGCGTGAACTTATGGGGTGCAAGTCCTCTATACGTGAATCCGGCTACCGCCATAAGCCGGGACACTCTAAATTGTCATCATTGCAGAGGTCAATTGATCTTGCAGTATCTATGAAAACATATCATTTAAAATCAACAGGTTGAGTACGTCATGAAATTTTAAAAATGCGTCATGCTTGCGTCATTATCGTCTCATAACACAAAAAGTGTCCCGCCTTATGGCGGTAGCCATAAATTGCAATGACAGGCTTGCTGTCACCGATACGATCCAGATAGCTTTTACCATAGTTGAACAAAATATTGCCGTTATCTGCTTCAAGTCGGCCGGCCACGACAGGCTCGGTTTCAGACGGCGATGCGTCGCCGCTCCGTCATGCGGGTTTATATGAAACTCAGTCTAATAAAAGACTGCAATTATTAGAGTTTCAATTTTCGTTATGGCAGAGGTTTGCTGCCATGTATGTTATATAGACATAATGCTTGTTCACACAATGGGGTCCACTTTTGCCAGCAATTCTAATTTTGGAGACATATGCGTTTAAAACCAGGAAAATCACAGTTTTTATCAACGTGATTTCAATGAGTTACACATCAATGAGCTCGGTTAAAAGCCATAATTAGAATTGCTGCACTTTTGCTTACGTTCTTGACTTTTTTGTTATATACCTTTGCTTTAGCGCGAGCATTTGTTAAACGCATAATAAAAAAAGCCTGGTCCCCATGGTCTGCCAATTTTAATGGGTGCGGCTTGATTAAAAAACATTCGGTGCTTAAATTGCTATGTCACGCGCAACTGAACTTGTTTTTCAACCAAAAAGGAAAACCCATGCTTGATCCATGGACGTCACAACGGGTCAGACCTCCCCTCAATTACCTGGCCCGCCACCTGAAATACCTTGATATTTCTCCAGACCAGGTCACCATTGCCGGATTTTTTCTGGGTATGACGGCACTGCCCCTGATCTGGACCCGCCATTACGCTTTAGCCTTGGCAGCTATCTTGATCAATCGGATACTTGACGGCGTGGATGGTACCTTGGCCCGTATAACGGAACCCACCGATGCCGGAGGATTTCTGGATATTACCTTGGATTTTATCTTTTATTCGGGTGTGGTCACAGGATTTGCTCTGGTAAATCCCGGGGAAAATGCCCTGGCAGCGGCATTTTTAATTTTTTCTTTTGTGGGAACCGGGAGCAGTTTTCTGGCGTTTTCCACCATGGCGTCAAAGAACCGGATTCCAAACGTCACCTATCCCCATAAATCCCTGTATTACCTTGGGGGGATCACCGAAGGGACAGAAACCCTTTTGTTTTTTGTTTTGGTTTTGCTGTTTCCCCAAAGATTCCCGCTTTTTGCCGCTGTATTTTCGTTGTTGTGCTGGGTAACGACAATCTTGAGGATTTGTGGGGGCTATACCACTTTAAAATCATATCAGTTGAGAAAGGGCCATACGATTAAATAGGTTCCCGGCAATGGCAATGGGCCGGATCATCTTTGTAATATTTAATTTCCCGTAGTCTTTTGAATCCCAGAATATGGGCTGTGGGCCATGATTGATGTCATGCTGGTGACCCTTGAGAGAGCAACGACCGCCGGTGAACTTGCAGCAGTGGATGCCACCCAGTCCAGCGAAGTCGTATTTGCCATTGCCGGAGAGAACCGGCACCCTTGGCAGCGATGCACTTGCTGCCCTGCGCCGGGAGCATTTTGGCTTTATTTTCCAAAGTTACCATTTGCTTTCTCATCTGGATGCTGTGGGAAACACTGAAATATCGGCTGTCTACAGCGGGATTAATAAAAAAATTCGAACAGCCCGGGCAAAATCACTGCTCAACCGTCTGGGTCTGGAGGCGCGTACCGGCTACCGCCCCGGCCAGCTTTCCGGCGGCCAGCAGCAGCGGGTCAGTATTGCCCGGTCACTTATGAACGGCGGAGACGTCATCCTGGCTGATGAGCCCACAGGTGCCCTGGACAGCAAAAGCGGGGCAGAGGTCATGACCATATTGCGGGAACTCCATGCCCAGGGACACACCATTATCCTGGTAACCCACGATGCCCAGATTGCCGGTCAGGCCCAGAGAATTATTCGTATTGCAGACGGGGAGATATTGTCTGACACTACCAACCCGGATGCTGATTATAAAGGCGCTGCCGGGAATGAAAACAACCGGTCTCCCGTGCTCCGGAAGCAGAACCGCCTGGCCGCCCAAATCGGTCTTTTTCTTGAAGCCTTCAAAATGGCCTGGATCGCCATGGTTACACACCGTCTACGGACATTGCTGACCATGCTGGGAATCATCATCGGTATCATGTCCGTGGTCAGTGTGGTGGCAGTGGGTCAGGGTGCCCGACAAAAAGTGATCAGCGATATCAACGCCATCGGCACCAACACCATTGACATCTATCCTGGCACAGGATGGGGAGATGCACGCTCCAGTCGGGTTGAGACCCTGGTTCCTTCAGATCTTGAGGCGCTCAAGGCCCAGGTCTATGTGGACAGCCTGACACCCAATATCACCGACAACCAGGTGCTGCGTCATCGCAATATTGTTGCCAGCGCTTCCATCAAAGGGGTTGGCGACGCCTATTTCCGGGTCAAGGACATCACCATGGAAAAGGGCCGGTCGCTGATGAACCTTGATATTATAAATCTGTCCCAGGTGGCGGTGATTGACCAGAATACAAAGGAAAAACTTTTCCCCACCGGAGACAATCCCGTGGGCCAGACCATTCTTGCCGGCAATGTGCCG
>CAKZLA010000023.1 GCA_937124525.1 uncultured Desulfobacterium sp. | reverse complement strand
CCGGGGTCCTGGGACGTATCTGCCCCCATGAATGTGAAAATGCCTGCCGCCGGTGTGAGGTGGATGAACCAATTGCCATTCGGGATCTGAAACGACTGGCCGCGGATCAGTACGATGCCAGGGATATTAAAATTGAGTGCGCCCCGGATACAGGCAAAAAAGTGGCCATCATCGGATCTGGCCCAGCGGGTCTTTCCTGCGCCTACCATCTGGCCCGAAGGGGTATAAAATCCACCATATTTGAGGCCCTTCCCAAAGCCGGGGGCATGCTCCGGGTGGGGATTCCTGACCACCGCCTGCCACCGGAGGTACTGGATAAAGACATTGAGGTGATCACCCAGCTGGGGGTTGAGATAAGACTTGACACCCCCCTGGGAAAAGATTTCACCATCGATTCCCTTTTGGCGAATGGGTTTGATGCGGTGTTTCTGGCCCTGGGGGCCCACAAGGGCATTGGGCTTGGCATCCCCGGCGAGGATCTGGACAATGTGCGCCAGGGCGTTGATTTTTTAAGGGAGCTGAATTTAACCGGGACCACCCGTGTGGGTAAACATGTGGCCATCATCGGCGGCGGAAACGTGGCCATTGATGTGGCAAGAAGCGCCGTAAGACTGGGGGCTGAAACAACCACCATTCTCTACCGCCGGACCCGGGAGGAGATGCCCGCCTGGGAGGAGGAAATTGTTGCCGCCGAAGCCGAAGGCGTTAAAATTGTATACCTTTGTGCGCCCCTAAAAGTTTTGGGCCAGGATAACGTCCTCATCGGACTGAAATGCCTTGGCATGGAACTTGGCGAACCCGATAAATCCGGACGACGACGACCCGTTCCCATCCCGGGCAGTGAGCATGACATTAGCATTGACCAACTGATTCTGGCCATTGGACAGACCCCGGACACCACTGCCATCTCCCCTGATGGCGACATATCCCTTACCCGGTGGGGAACAACAGAGGTGGATGAAATAACCTTTGAAACCCATCAAAAAGGGGTCTTTGCCGGTGGAGATGTGCAAACCGGTCCCGGAGTGGCCATTGGTGCCATTGCAGCAGGCATGGAAACCGCAAAATCCATTGAAAGATACCTTGCAGGGGAGGACATGAAAGCGGGTAGAACGGCTTTTACATCCGCCCGTGGGCAATTAAAGGAATCTTCCAACTATACCCCGCTGTCCCAGGATATTGAGCAAACCCCACGTTATGGCATCCAGGAACTATCCCTGGCAGACCGCAAAGGCAATTTTAACGAGGTGGAACTGGGGTTTGAAGAGACCCAGGGCCAGCAGGAGGCGGATCGCTGCCTTAACTGCGGCTATTGCTCCGAGTGCATGGCCTGTGTGGATGCCTGCCTTGCCGGGGCCGTGGACCATGCCATGACCCCGGTGGTCCAGGAGATCCATGTGGGGGCCATTATTTTATCCCCGGGGTTTACCCCCTTTAATCCGGAACCCTATAAAACCTATGGGTACGGGACCTCCCCCAACATTGTCACCAGCATTGAGTTTGAGCGCCTGCTCTCTGCATCCGGCCCCCATGAAGGTCATCTGGTACGCCCCTCGGACAAGGCAGAACCCAAAAAAATCGCCTGGCTCCAGTGCGTGGGGTCCCGGGATATCAACCAGGGCGATCACAGTTATTGCTCCGGTGTGTGCTGCATGTATGCCAATAAGCAGGCGGTGATTGCCAAGGAGCACAGTGAGCACCCCCTGGATACTGCCATTTTTTTCATGGACATGAGAACCCATGGCAAGGAGTTTGACAAGTACAACATCCGGGCCGAGGACGAAAACGGAGTTCGCTTTATTCGCTCCAGAATTCACTCCCTGTTTCCCATGAAAGATCAAAGATTGCGCATTGATTATGCCACGGAATCGGGCTCCACGGCCCAGGAAATTTTTGACATGGTGGTGCTTTCCGTGGGACTTGCCCCCTGTGGCGGTGCCCGGGAACTGGCAACGGTGATGGGCATTGAACTCAATTCCCATCAATTTGCAGATACCCAAAACCTGACACCTGTGAATACCACCCGGGAGGGCATTTTTGTGTGCGGCGCCTTCCAGGAGCCCAAGGACATTCCCATGTCCGTCATGGAGGCCTCGGCAACGGCCACCATGGCCGCCAGAATGTTGTCCCAACAGCGCTGGTCCCTGACCAGAACCCGGGAGCTGCCACCGGAACGGGATTTTTCCGGCATGGCTCCCCGCATCGGCGTCTTTGTTTGCAATTGCGGCATCAACATCGGCGGCATTGCCGATGTGCCAGCTGTGCGGGATTATGCCGCCACCCTGCCCTATGTGATCCATGTGGAAGAGAATCTGTTTACCTGTTCCCAGGATACCCAGGAGCAAATTAAAGAGATCATCCAGGAAAAACAGATCAACCGGGTGGTGGTGGCATCTTGTTCCCCCCGCACCCACGAGGCCCTGTTCCAGGAGACCATCAGGGATGCAGGGCTTAACAAATATCTGTTTGAAATGGCCAACATCCGGGACCAGAACACCTGGGTTCACATGAACCAGCCGGAAAAAGCCACCCAAAAGGCCAAGGATCTGGTGCGCATGGCCGTGGCCAAGGCCGCCCATGTGGAACCTTTACACCAGGTTAAGCTTGCCATCAAAAAAGCCCTGCTCGTGGTGGGGGGGGGAATTGCTGGAATGGAGGCGGCCCTGTCTGTGGCCCAGCAAGGGTTCCAGGTATGGCTGGTGGAAAGGGAGAATTTCCTGGGCGGCGTGGCCCGGGAATTGAGATCCACCTGGCAGGGAGAGCCCATTAAACCCTACCTTGAAAAGAGGATCACCCAGGTTCAAACCCATGAGCAGATCACTGTTTTCTTAAACACCCATGTGAAATCAACCACGGGCAGTCTGGGTAATTTTATCACCACTCTCTCCTCCGGGGAAGCTGTGGAACATGGCGCCACCGTCATTGCCACCGGCGGAAGGGAGTTTCAGCCCAAGGAATATTGCCATGGTGAACATCCCCATGTTCTGACCCACCTTGAAATGGACAAAATCCTTGAAAATGAAACACCACGCATTCAAAAGAGCAGATCCGTGGTGTTCATCCAGTGTGTGGGCTCCCGGAACAATGAAAACCCCTATTGCAGCAAGGTGTGCTGTACCCACAGCCTGAAAAGTGCCATGGAGGTGAAAATCCTGTCTCCCCAGGCCCGGGTTTATATTCTCTACCGGGATATCAGGTCCTATGGATTCCGGGAAGATCTATATCAGAAGGCCCGGGGAATGGGCATTATTTTCATCCGATATGACCTTGAAAAAATGCCCACCGTAAAAATCGATGATACCAACAGCTTAAAATTAACTGTGGAAGACCATGTACTCAAGATGCCCGTCACCATCTGTCCTGATTTTCTGGTGCTGGCATCGGGCATTGTCCCCCATGAAAATAAGCATCTCTTTGAGGCCTTTAAAATACCGGTGAATGAAGAGGGATTTCTGGTGGAGGCCCATGCAAAACTAAGACCCGTGGATTTTGCATCGGATGGTCTGTTTGTGGCAGGACTTGCCCATTTTCCAAAACCCATTGAGGAGACCATTGCCCAGGCAATGGCCGCCGTGGCAAGGGCCATGCGCATCATCTCCCGGGATGACATCATGGTGGGGGGCATTGTGGCAACGGTGGAACAGGAGCAATGTGCCGTGTGTCTCACCTGTGTGAGAACCTGCCCCTATGAAATCCCCTATATCCATGAAGAAGGCTATGCCGTCATTGATCCGGGAGAGTGCCATGGCTGTGGATTGTGTGTGTCCGAGTGTCCGGCCAAGGCCATTACCCTGAACCATTTCACCGATCGGCAGATACTTGCCAAAACCCATGCCCTGTTCAACGTGGCATAAAGGAGGAGACCCATGACGGATTCCTTTGAACCCCGCATCATTGCTTTTTGCTGCCAATATTGAGCTTACGCAGCCGGGGACCTGGCAGGTTCCATGAGATTAAGCTATCCCAGTGAAATAAAGGTATTGCAGGTGCCGTGCACCGGCAGGGTGGACATTCTCCATCTGCTCAAGGCCATAGAAGACGGTGCCGACGGTGTCTATGTGGCCGGATGCCTGGAGGGGGAGTGTCACTACCTCACCGGCAATATTAAAACCCGAAAGAAAGTAACCTATGTAAAAAAAATCCTTAAAGAAATCGGCATGGAGCCGGATCGGGTGGAGATGTACAACCTGTCTTCGGCCCAGGGGGGACGGTTTGCACAAATTGCCCATGAGATGACGGATAAAATCCGACAACTCGGCCCCACACCCATAAAAAAATAAAAATAGAGGTGAAGCATGATAGTTGCCGATCGTAAACCACTGACAGAAATATTAAAGATGATAGAGGCAGAAAAAAAGATCCTCATAGTTGGATGCAAGGGGTGCGTCACCGTTTGCAATACCGGCGGGCTCAAGGAGGTGGAAATCCTGGCATCGTCCCTGGGCATTGCCCGGAAAAAAGAGAACTCAGCTTTAACCATAGAGACCACCATCATTGAACGCCAGTGCGACAATGAGTATGTGGACCAATTAAGTGACACCGTCAACGACTATGACGCGGTGCTCTCCATGGCCTGTGGCGTAGGGCCCCAGTTTCTGTCCGAAGCCTACCCCGGCCAGAAATTTTTCCCCGCCGTTAACACCACCTTTTACGGCGGGGCCGTGGCCCATGGCATTTGGGAAGAGCGATGTGCCGGTTGCGGCACCTGTATTATCCACGATTTTGAAGGCCTTTGCCCCATTGCCCGGTGTGCCAAAAGTCTTCTCCATGGTCCCTGCGGGGGATCGTCCCAAACCAAATGTGAAATTAATCCAGACACCCAATGCATCTGGGATCTCATTGTCTCAAAAAAAATGGAACTGGGAAAACTGACCGATCTTTTGGGGGTCAGGGAGTTAAGGGACTGGCGGTCCGCCAGGGATGGCGGTCCCCGGAAAAGTATCCGGGAAGAGCTAACCCAATAATAAAGGTGGCACAGTGCCGCCCCTGACACAACAAATACAGATAAGGAGAACACCCCATGAGTGATCTGAAATCAGGAAGCAACCTTGAAAAAGTGCTCACTGCCGGACATTTTGCCTTCACCGGCGAGTGTGGTCCCCCCAAGGGGGCCAACGTTGCACACCTTGTGGAAAAATTCCAGCACCTTAAAGGCAATGTGGACGCCGTTAATATCACCGACAACCAGACCGCTGTGGTGAGGATGTCCAGCCTTGCCGCATCCCACCTCATGGTGCACGAGGGCATGGAGCCAAATTTCCAGATGGTATGCCGGGACAGAAACCGCCTGGCCATCACCAGTGATATTCTGGGTGCCCAGGCATTGGGCATTAAAAACATGCTCTGCCTTTCCGGGGATCATCAAACCTTTGGTAACCATCCCCAGGCCAAGAACGTCCATGACATTGACTCCATGCAGCTGATTAAACTTGTGACCACCATGCGGGACCAGGGCACCTTTGCCAACGGAGAAGAGATTGATGTCCGGCCAAAGCTCTTTGTGGGGGCCGCCTGCAACCCCTTTGCCGATCCCTTTGACTATCGGGTCCACCGCCTGGCGGCCAAAGTGGCAGCAGGTGCGGATTTTATCCAGACCCAATGCATTTACAACATGGAAAAATTCAGGGAGTTCATGCGCCGGGCCGTGGACATGGGGCTCCACGAAAAATGTTATATCCTTGCCGGGGTCACCCCCATGAAAAATGTGGGCATGGCAAATTTCATGAGAAAATTTGTTCCTGGCATGGATGTACCAGACACCGTCATTAAACGTCTCAAGGGCGTTGAAAAAAAAGACCAGGCAGAGGAAGGGATCAAATTTGCCATAGAACAGGTGGAAGAGTTCAAAGAGATGGAGGGTGTTGCCGGGGTCCATATGATGGCCATTGAGTGGGAACATAAAGTCCCTGAGATTGCCCAGCGATGCGGGGTCCTTCCCAGACCTTCAGTTTAAAGTACCAATGGAGGACTTCCAGCCCTCCTTGAATTCAACAGGTATCCATTTTATATGAAAGAGTAGACATACCTAACATTCTTTCATGCTTCGTTATGGGCAGGCCCGGGTCCCCCCTGAGGTCTGCCCGTGGCAGTTATTCAAAGGAAAATATTCTGGTGGCTTTTTCCAGGGTGTTGGGATAAATTGATCGGTCAAGACAGGGAAAAGGACGTTCTCATCTATCAACAACCCCTTTCATGGGCAAATGAAAAGTGTGTATATGACCGACAAAGACCGACAAAAATGGAATTCCAGGTATAATGATGACACCAAAGCCAATGCACCCACAGACAATGTCATAAAATACCATGACAGGGTCACACCAGGACCGGCCCTGGACATTGCCTGTGGCAACGGGAGAAACAGCATTTTTCTGGCAAAAAAAGGATTTACCGTGGATGCGGTGGACATTTCAAACATTGCCACGGATCGTCTAAAAGACCGTCATGCAGATATTAATACACTGTGCATGGATCTGGATACCTGGGAAATCCCCCGGGATCATTTTCAATTGATCATCAATGTCCGATTTCTGGACCGGCGTCTTTTTCCCCAGATGCAAGAAGGGCTTAAAAAAGGAGGGCTGTTGATTTTTGAATCCTTTCTGGAGGGAACGGATGATGAGGGGCAGCCCCACCATCGAAGTTATCTTTTAAGAAAAAATGAACTCCTTCACGCCTTCTTGAATTTGCATATTCTGTTTTATGAGGAGCGAAAAGAATGTCACAACTACCAAAACAGCCTCATGGCCACCCTGGTAGCCCGTAAAAATTAAACGTTTCTTACCTTTTTGGGGGATTACAAAAAAGCATTCCCTAACATCAGACCCGCAAATTCTCCACATGGAACCGGCGGGGAAAAATAATATCCCTGGCCTTCATCTGCACCATATCCTTTAATGAGTTCAAATTGTTCTTCGGTTTCAATGCCCTCTGCGATAATCTTCATACCCAGACTGTGGCCCATGGCTATTATGGCTTTAATAACAACTCGATTATTTTTAAGCATAGTGGAGCCCATGACAAAAGAACGATCAATTTTAATAATATCTATGGGAAAAGAGGTCAGATAACTGAGAGATGAATAACCGGTTCCAAAATCATCCAAGGCTATCTTGAGTTTCAGATCTTTCATTTGCCTGAGGACCTCTATATTATCTTCCGTTTCCTGCATAAAAACATTTTCGGTAATTTCAATCTCAAGCTTACCGGCGTCGAGCCCGGCATTGAGAAGGGCATCTTCGATGATCTGGATAATATTCTGACCTGCAAGTCGATACCCCGACAGATTAACTGCAATCCTTATGGGTTCTAAACCTTCCCGGCGCCATTGTTCATTCTGTCGGCAGGCGGTTTGGATCACCCATTTGTTAATATCGACAATCAGGCCGGTCTCCTCGGCAAGGGGAATAAACTTGTCAGGCGGAATCATCCCCTTTTTCGGATGCAACCAGCGTATCAGGGCTTCGGCACCAACAATTTTCCGGGTGCTGAGAGCAATTTGCGGCTGGTAATAGAGGACAAACTCGTCATTTTTCAGGGCGTTTCGTATTCCCTGTTCCAGGGAGTACCGCTCTAAAACGGCATCATTTAACGATTTTTTATAAAACTGATAATTATTTTTGCCCTTTTTCTTGGCATGGTACATTGCTGAATCGGCATTTTTTAAGAGGATTTCCATCTCTTCGCCATCTGCCGGAAAGACACTTATGCCAATGCTTGATGTTACCGATATTTCATGACCATCAATAAAAAAAGTTTCTGGTATGGTCTGAATGATTTTTCTGGCGACAATGGCCGCATTTTCCGGCCGTTGTATATCCGTCAGCAAAATAATAAATTCATCACCCACGAGCCTTGCTATCAAATGCTCTGAATTGCTGAAAGCTACCGGACCTGTCACCGTATCGTTTTTACGGATACATTTCTTGAGTGTTTCAGACACATTTTTTAATAACAGGTCTCCAATATGATGACCCAGGGTGTCATTAATCCTTTTAAACTGGTCAAGATCGATAAATAACAGAGCGAAAAGTTTCCCATTACGTGTAGCTGCAGAAATTTCATAGCCAAGGCGATCCATAAAAAGGGTGCGATTTGCCAAACCGGTCAGCCTGTCATAATAGGCGAGGTGATGGATCTCTTCCTCGGCGGTTTTAAGCTGGGTCACATCCTGCACTGCGCCCATCATAATTTCTGCTGAGCCGCTTTGATTATAGATAATTTCACAACGATTCAAGATGTGTAACTGTGTTCCATCGCGAAGAATAACCTGGTAATTTATACTGAAAGGTCTTTGCAACTTAACAGCAGTGCGGATTTTTTCCTTCACCCTATTCTGCTCCTGGACAGCTACAGTCACCAAAAAATCCTCAAAATTGATCTCTGGACTGTCCTCACTCAAACCGTGAAGGCGGAAGGCTTCCGGGGAGCAGTGAAATGAATTGTTGATGAGGTCAATTTCCCAATTGCCCAGCCGGGCCAGTTCCTGGGTCTTGGCCAAACGACGTCTACTCTTGTTGAGCGCCTCTGTGGTGCGGCCGGAACGAAGCATATACCTGCCTCTATGTCCCAACATCACCCAATTGATCGGTTTGGCAATAAAATCGTTTGCCCCGGCCTCAAAAGCTCGCTCTATGGACTCCGTATCATCGAGTCCGGTTACCATCAAAATCTGGGTATACTTTCCCTTCGGCAGATTGCGCAGGGCAGTGCACGTTGCAAAACCATCCATTCCCGGCATTACCACATCAAGCAGGACAATCTCGGGGGGATGGGATTGGAAAACTTCCAGGGCTTCACGGCCATTTTCCGCTTCGACTGTAGCAAAACCCGCTTTTGCCAATGCTGCACACATGGACAGACGCAGAGAAAGGTCATCATCAACTACCAGGGCCAGGGGTTTATCCTGGGAAGAAATTTTATTTGTCATACCTACGACACAAGCTCCTTTTGCAATATGACCCTTGCTCTGGTAAATTCTGATTCTATGGCTGCAATCAACTCCCTTGCATTTTCGAGCGTCTGCTGCTTACAGCACATTTCAAGCTCCCTGCACATTTGGGAAAGCGTCATCGCACCCACATTAGCGCTGCTTGATTTAAGACTATGCGCTGTATTCTGCAAAAAGTGTATATCATTTATTTCGAGTGATTCCTGCAAGCGGCTGATCTGAAGCTCATGGTTTTGCAGATAAGCTCCTATAATTCTAAGCAATATATTCGGTTTTCCTTCTATCTGCAAACTCCTTAGTGTGTTCAATACCTTTTGGTCAACACATTGATCCTGGGGATCTGCCGGTAAGCCACCATCTTGGGTAATGAATTTTTCCTGTAATTGTTCGGAAGCCGACATTTCATTTTCCGTCTCTTCTGGGTCTGCGGGTTCTATGGTAGTAGTTGATTTCCCTTCAGTCCAAAGCTTCAGAACAGTAAAAATCGACTCCTGTTTAAAAGGCTTACTCAGATAATCATCCATACCAGCCAAAAGACATTTCTCCCTGTCACCTGCCAGTGCATTTGCCGTCAAGGCTATGATCGGCACATGATTTTTCCCACCATTCTCTTCCTCTATCCGACGAATTGCGCCTGCTGCCTGATATCCATCCATCACCGGCATCTGGCAATCCATAAAAATAAGATCATATTTACACTTTGTTGCCGCAGCCACGGCCTCTCTGCCGTTGGTGCATATCTTCACCCGGCAGCCGAAATATTGCAGCATGCCAAGGGCTACTTCCTGATTGGTTTCATTATCTTCCGCAACCAGGATATGCAAGTTCTGCAGTTTTTCGTCTTCGTCTTCGCCGGGAGTGCGCCGGGTAACAAGCCCTGTGTGCTCTTGGTGGCCTTTTTGCCCCATGACCATAAGGAGAGTAGCGCATAAATCAGATTGCCGGATAGGTTTGGTCAGATATGCAGAGATGTTCTTTCTCGCTCTGTCCGTATTTTCCCGAAATCCAAGGGAAGTTAGCATGATCATCTGCACATCTGCCACAGCCGGGTCCATCTTTATTCTTTCGGCAACTTCCTGTCCATCCATATCCGGCATCTGCATATCAAGGATGACCAAAGCAAAAGGTTGATCATTTTGTTGGGCAATACGCAGCTTCATAAGTCCATCCGGTCCATTGTCGGCAGTTTCACTGTCCATTTTCCATGAGGCCGTCTGCTGTTCTATAATTTCTCGATTGGCTGCATTGTCATCAATAATAAGGACCCGAACCCCCTGTAGTTCTGCGGGATCAGATGAACAGGAGAGGACTACCTCTTCCCCAGCCGCCTCAAGCGGGATATCAAAAAAGAAAAGTGCCCCCTTATCCAGTTCACTTTTACAGGACAGAACACCTCCCATGCAAGAAATGAGCTCACTTGAGATCGCAAGCCCAAGACCGGTTCCGCCATATTGCCGAGTTGTTGAAGCATCAGCCTGGGAAAAAGGTTTAAAAAGGAGATGCTGGACATTCTGGCTGATACCAATGCCCGTGTCTGCCACCGATACCTGCAGTAGAAGAGTACCGTCTCCCTGCTTGACCGTCGTCGCCCGAACAACAACTTCGCCCTTCTCTGTGAATTTAACGGCATTGGCAATAAGATTAGTGAGCACCTGGCGTAGACGAGTCGGGTCCCCGCATAAACTGTTGCAGCTATCCGGGGGTATCAAAACAGCGAGCTCAAGTCCTTTGGCATGGGCGCGCTCGGCAAGCAGCAGGGCAACATCTTCAATCAACAGACGCAGATTAAAAGGAATATTTTCCAGTTCTATTTTACCTGCTTCAATCTTCGAAAAATCCAGGATATCATTGATAATTGCCAGCAATAATTCTCCAGAGCCCTGAATAATCCCGGAAAAACGGCGCTGTTCTTCTGTCAATCCTGTATCCTGCAACAGTTCATTCATGCCCAGCACACCATTCATCGGCGTGCGGATCTCATGGCTCATGTTGGCCAGGAAGTCGCTCTTGGCACTGTTCGTAGCTTCTGCGGCTTCTTTTGCCGCCAGTAAAGCACTGTTCCGTTCTTCCATCTGATTTACCAGTGATTCTTGATAAGAAATCAATTGACACTCAAGTCTACGCACAATAGTCAATGGAAGCTTATAAACCGTCAGGGATATGGCCGCACCAATAACCAGGCAGAGAAGAAACACAATAAAAACGGTTTTTAAAACACCATCTGCTGATAAACTGAGGTTAACCTCGCCGATCTGTCTGTTGTTAAACTCAATTTTGGCTGGAATTCCCTGGACTGTAAAAGAACCCAGGATATTTTTTCCAGAACTTGAATGGTTATACTGGTTGACGGGACGTAATTGATCATCGAGGATGTTAATACTTGATATGTTTTTACCAACAAGGAAGCAATTGAGCATCTGTGCGTATTTAGTTTTCTGATATTTCCAGAGGTCAGGTGATGATTGAGCCAGCTGCCTGATGTTTTTCGCAAGCTGGTTGGAGTAGTGACTTGATTCCTGGGTCAACCTATTGAATTCAAGAAAAGAATATACTCCTGGGATACCCAGGGCAATAATTATAAGAATGGACAGGGTCAATGGAAGCAATTTTTTAGCGAGTACCTTGCTGATATTGCTCTGCTTCTCCTTTTTGTGCATCAGGCAATCCTATTGCAACGGCAGGTAGTTGTGTAATTTCAGTATGCTTCCACCTTTATCAGAGAAAACAAAATTCACAAATGCCTTCGCTTCTTCAGGGAGTATGCTTTCGCGATAAATAAAGTTCAGTTCTCTGGTCAGGGGATAGGTCCCATTGTTAAGATTTTCCTGGGTTGGAAAGACACCATTAAATTTCAATACTTTAATGTTTAAGCCTTCAGTTGAAATCATGCCCAAACCGGTAACCCCAAGGGCATGGGGGGTTGCTGCAAGGGCATCATTCGCGTCTTGATCATTAAAATTTAGAATCCAGCGTTCTTCTTCCAGACTTTCCCAATAGACTTTTTTGAATCCAGGGATTTTTTTTTCAAGGAGTTGAAAGCCACTGTCAAATTTTTCTCTCACCTGAACAATAATTTCATTTCCATCATGCCAGTGTGTTCTGGAGCCGCTGATAATCTCAACGAGTTCCTTGGAAGTTATGTTATCGTCTTTTACTATTGGGTGGGCTCCTATAACCATGGCAACACGAGCATATGGTTTGGTGGTTATCCCCAGGGTCTTTTCTTCTCCCTTCAACCGCCGAGATGTAAGACCAAGAGTTATGGCGTCATCGGTGACGGCTAAGATGGCTCCCTTAGAGCCAATGCTGCCGGGAACATCAATTTTTATTTTCGGATTTTCTTTCATAAATGCCTCGGCTAATAGACGGGTAATGCCAAGGTTGACTCCTGAACCTGCCACCGTTAATTTTGCATGATCTGTTTGCAACAATACTTGATGCGACCAGCCAATACCCCCAAATAAGCATAATGCAACGGCAACAATGATAATAATTTTGCTGTTGATCATTTTGCCCCCCCCCTTTACTGTTGAAAATATAAAATACTAAACAACATATACCTGATTAGGGGTTGGTCATAAGCTGGGCCACTATACCGGAGATAAAATCTTACTCATCTCAAACTGCGGTAATAACAGGGTTTAATTTTTACCATTAAAATTCCATCACAAAATGGCCGACGTTATGACCAAGCCCCCTGATTCTAACGAATTGGGGGGAGCAGTGATTTTAAGCTGATTTATTCGGCATCCATCATATGACCTCAAATGCAATTTACACTTTTTTGAAAGGCTTGCCCGAAGATGGGGCATTGTTCCAGAAAGTGTAAAAAAGGAATGAAGGATGCCATTTATTCATGAATATTTTGGCATCCTTCATACGATCTCGAAAATACTTTACGGTCTTTTGTGAAAAGACCCTGCAAATGAAAAATGATCAAAAAAAGTGTAAAGTACTTTATAAAGGATACCAAAAATTTTTATTATTGTTAAGTTGTCCAGACAAAACCATAGCAAAGGAATATTCATGAATAAATCAATTCCAATCACTGTCCCCCCGCAAAGATAGAACTATTTGTATCCATATTTGTCAAGCTGAATATAATCTTTTTATCTTTAATTCAAAATTTTTTAAACAGTCTTGGACGACCCGGGAAGCTAAGCACCCAAAATTATTTCCTCCTGAAATTCAATTCGGATGTGGGGTTTGCAGAAACAATTTATTGGCACGTAATATAACAGTAGAATTGCCTCGCAACGCAAAAAGGACCGGAACCGTCATCCGGCGGTGGCAAGGAAAATGGCCCGCACCGGTGCCGGATACCCTTCAACGGTTTTGTCAGGATCTGCCGGGTCCAGAAAATCATCCAGTGATTCCGTTTGAATCCATGGGGTTTTTCGCTGTTCACCCGGGGTGGTGGGGGAAACATCAACGCAGCGAATATTCGTAAACCCGGTGCGCTTCAGCCAGGAGGTCATGGCCGAGATGCTGGGAATAAAAAAAACATTTCGCATCTTGGCGTACCGATCTTCCGGAAAAAAACACACATCTTCCGTGGAACTGATGATAAGATTTTCAAGGACCAGCTCTCCGCCTTTTTTAAGGGCATCATGGATTTTTATCAGCATTTCCAGGGGAGATTTTCGGTGATAAAGGACTCCCATGCAAAAAACAGTGTCAAAATATCCCCGGACCACGGGAAATTCATCAAAGGTAAAGGGAAGATTGGCCACCCGGGGCAGGTTTAAATATTTCTGCAGGGCCAGATATTGAAAATAGAAGGTGTGCTGGGGTTCCAGCCCCACCACCAGGGACGGATCAAAGGCGGCCATGCGAAACATGTAGTAGCCGTTGCTGGCACCTATGTCCATAATCCGTCTGCGGTGAAGGGGGGCAATATGTTTTGCCAATCGATCCCATTTGATAAAACTCTGCCATTCGGTGTCAATGGGGATGCCAAAAAGAGCAAAGGGTCCCTTGCGCCAGGGGCACATCAAAGACAATGCCGATGCCATGTCTGCCCTTTCATCAGGAGGTATCTCATCACCCCTGCCCACCCTGACCACGTCCGTTTTAAGATCACAGCTTAAAGGAATAACCTTTGGCAGGCGTTTCAATGCCGTGGCATACTTTAAAATATTTCCCCGGGGAATTTCAAACTGGGATCGTTTTTTATCAAGGGCCGCATGGAGCCCCTCTTTAAAAGGAGTCTCACTTAAACGTTCAATGTCAATTTTTTTAAATTCAGCCGCAATTTCCGGGATCATGAATCACCTATTTTATGGCAAGCATGGCTGCAAAATTAAACCATTTAAGCCAGGTATCAATGTTAACAAATCCGGCCCCGCGCAAGCGTTGCCGGTGGGTTTCCAATGTGTCCGGCACCAGGACATCCTCCAAGGCATCCCGTTTCTGGCTGATCTCCAGATCAGAATAACCGTTTTCCCGCTTGAATTTTTTATAATACTGCTGCTCAAGCGCATCCATCTTATTATTTTCATGGACAATTTTTTCGGTGACCAGCAGCAGCCCACCCGGACAAAGCCCGTCATAAATGGTCTGAATCATCCGCTGCCTTCTGTGGGGGGAAATAAACTGGAGGGTAAGGTTGAGCACCACCACCGAGGCATTGGCAATGGCAATATTTTCCACCAGATTGCACACAAGAAAAATCGAAGAGGCCGTCTTTTTTTCTTTCAACCGGCTCGCGTACCTGTCCAACATGGGTTGGGAGCTGTCCACCGCCATCATGTCAAAGGAGGCATCGGTCATGATCGTGTGGAGTGTCATGCCAAAATTGCCGTGGGAACATCCAAGATCATAAATCAGGGTTCCCTTCTGATAAAACTGTGCCGCCAGCTGGGCCTGGCGATGGACGCACTCCCCATAAAGCGGTACTGAACGGGTTATCATATCATCAAACACCTGGGCCACGTTCTCGTTGAATTCAAAGGCCGGCACCGGATCTTTTTTTTCTTTAAACAATGTGTCTTTTTTCATCTCTTCTGTTACCATGGTCAGTCCTTACAGTCTGCCGTCACCCGTTTCAGACCCCGGACCGCCCGTTGTTTTTAGTCGTTATTTAAGGAATATTTCAAATCAGCCAGCAAAAGACCATACATGATCCTAATCATTTAGTTAAGTGTTTTTCACCACACAGCGGAATCAAACACCCGTCAAAAGTACCCCAACCACCCCATGGCCAAGGGTGTAATTAAGCCCTGGTTGCAGGATGCTACAGGCATGGTCAGTGTCAACCCACCCGGATCAGGCGCAGGGCATCCAGACGAAGCCTGGCCGTCGACAGAGCCATTTCAAGTTCTTCAAGGCTGGCACGGGCCATGGCAATCTCAGTGTCCGTCACACCAGAATTTTTACTTTGTAAATACTCCAGTCGTTGAACCTCCATCCCCAGGGTATGGGCCATATCCGCTTTGGTCTTTGCAATGATTTGTTTTGACTGTTTTTCAACCGCCATGGCAGATGCCCGGATCATTCCCGGGAGCAGGGATTCCTTAATTTCAGGATATTCACGGAGAAACCCGCTCTTTTCATCCACAAGTTCAAGGTGAAAAGTATCCCATGCTTTGTCCGCCGTCACCTCTTCCATCAAATGGTTCACCACCACCCGGATGGGGGTAACCGGCAGAAATTGATCCATGTTAAGATGTCCCGGAGCTACGCATTCCAGTACATGCACCGCTTCAAGCAGTAATTGAAAATCCCCCTGGGCCCGGCACCGGGCAAAGGCACAATTTCCCTGCTCCGTACCCAGCAGCAATTCCATTGCAGCATGGACCAGGGGATGATCCCAGGTGATGAAATCCATTTCCCCCCGGGTGACGGCAATGTTTCTATCAAAGGTAATGGTCATGCCCTCTTGCTTTAAGGGCGGAACAGGAAAGGAGGGATGGGCCATGTCAAAGGTGATGGCGTGGGTCCGTGGCATGAGTTCATCATGGAAGACGTTGAAAAAATCAAAAAGGGATAGAACAAATATTTCCAGGGTGCTATCCTCATCTTCGGTGACAATGGCCTCAATAAGCGCCTTTGCCGGTTGGGGCCGAAAGGAATTGAGCTCCAAAAGCCGATCCCTTCCCCGGGACAGGGTTGTCTGAATCTTCCGGGCATGGGTACGGGTCTCTTCAATGAGGCATTCAAGGGCTGTGCGGTCCAGGGGAAGTCCCTGATCACAGGCATCACAAAGAAGGGTCAGCTGGGACTTAAATGGATCATATATCTGATAAAGTCCGCTGACATGACCTTCAAATATACCGGTGCCATCTTTGTACCACCTGGCCAGGATCTCCTGGGAACTGTCTTTTAAAAAAGGTAGATGGATTTCAATGTCCCGGGTTTGACCGATGCGGTCCAATCGCCCAATCCGTTGCTCCAGAAGCTCTGGATTACGGGGAAGGTCAAATAATACCAGATGATGGCAGAATTGAAAATTTCTACCCTCGGACCCGATCTCGGAACAGATCATGAGCCTTGCCCCTTCTTTTTCCGAAAACCAGGCTGCACTGCGATCCCGCTGCAGAAGACTCATGGATTCATCAAACTGGGTGAATTTAAGTGTTATCTCCCCCCGAAGGGCCCTGCCAATGGCTGCTGCACGATCCTTTGTGCTGCAAATCACAAGAATTTTTTCAGTTTTCAACCACTTCAACAGCCCTGCCAGCCATGTGACCTCGTCATGGGGGTGGGAAAGGGGATGGAGTTGTCCCTTTCTGCTGGAAAACCCTTTGATCACCGCCCGGGTATTCCTGAAAATTGACCGGCCTGGTCCATGGCAATCCAACAGCATTTCAAAAGAATTGTCCGAAGCCCCGTTCGTTTCCATGTGTTTTTCAAAACGTCTGTTTATATCTTTAACGGTATTCTCATAGCTGGTGGCTTCCCTCTGATGGGCAGCAAGGGTGGTATATCGATGGGGATCAAGGAGTTTTAAGTGGGCAAAGTGTCGTTCAATGCCCAATTGTTCCGGCGTGGCCGTAAGAAGCATCATACCTGTGGTGCCATGGCCAATGCGCTGTAAAAACCCATGGGTCTCTCCATGGGGGTCCACATGGTGGGCTTCGTCCACCACAACCATGTCCCATCCGGCAGCAAGGGCAAGCTGTTTTAAAGCAGAATCAACATCCATGCGATCCATGGGGCAGATAAAAAGTTGGTCATCCAGGAAAGGGTTACCCTTTTTTTTCATGGATACCAGAAAATCATCATTTACAATGCAAAAAGAGAGGTTGAATCGTCGATACATCTCCACAAACCACTGGTGCACAAGGGAGTCGGGCACCAGGATAAGCACCCGGGAAATTCGCTCACTCAACAAAAGGCGATGCATGATCAAACAAGCTTCTATGGTCTTTCCAAGGCCTGTTTCATCGGCCAGCAAAATACGGGGAAGATAGCGCGATGACACCTCCCCTGCAATGTAAAACTGGTGGGGAATAAGCTCCACACGTCCCCCCAGAAACCCCATGGAGTTGGAACTGCGGTATCGGTGCTGGAGGGTTCTGGCCTGTAACCTCAGATCAAAGGTGAACGTGGAGTCAAACAGCCCCGCAGTCAGGCGTTCTTTGGGGCTGGAAAAGGACATGGTGTCAGAGAGCATCTCTTCACAGATGACACGGCCCTGGCCATGGTAATGGAACAGACCATCCACGGTGTCCACAGATGACACGGTAAGGGTAGTGTTATCCATTAAAGAGACAAGATCCCCCGGAGAAAATGCAGCCCTTTCAAGGGGGGCACTTTCCATGGAATAGTGCCGAACCACACCGCTTGCCCGGAACTTTATACACACCCTTCTGCCGTTGTTTTCCACGGCACCGAGTATACCCAAACCCAGTTCCGGCTCCATGCGGCTGATCCAGCGTTGTCCTTTTTTAAATGGCATCTTTCCCCCTGTTTTTCTTAAAGAAAAAAATAGTTTTTATTGCAGGGTTGACATAAAGTGTCAACCTCTTTCAATAGACTTGAACAATTATCATTTTGAGTATTTGGGGGACATGTTTTTGATGGTTGTGTTGAAAAAAATAATATGACATAATATAACACTACAGTGAAACTTTGCTTATTTCATTAAAAATCGAGTGTCGAAAGGTGGGAAAACGCGCTTAAAAATCCCCCTCCAAACAGGATGGATCATGAAAGTGTCGCTGTAGTGATAACATACATGGCAGTAATCATCTGCCACAATAAAAAATAAACTCTTATGATTCCAGCATCTTGGGCGGAGTTTTAGTGTGTTGTTTTAGTAAGGTCTCAAAAAGTTCGGGAATTCAGTAAATCCTTTTAAATACCATCCGGCGTTTAAAGGCTTAACCAGATTTTATTACCCCGGGTTATTGAAAACCTACGATTTTTACATGAAAATCATTTAAAAAAACGATTTCAAATTAAAAATCGCTGTATTCCACCCATAAAAGGCAGAGATGACATTATGAATCTTCAGGGTGATTTTGAAGGCTTAACACTTGCCAGCGTTCTTCAGCTTCTGTGCAATGACCAGAAAACAGGGGTCCTCACTGTAACCTGTGAGAATGAAAAAAGCCGTGTGTTTTTTGAAAAGGGAACCATTGTTTACGCCTCCGCATCCCTGAAAGAAGCCCGGCTTGGATTTTTACTTCGCAATGACGGAATCCTCTCTGCCCAACAGCTCCAGAACTGCATTTCCTTTGCAAAAGAGACAAAACTTCACCTGGGAAAAGTGCTGGTGGAAAAAGGATACGTTTCCATAGACACTTTGAAAAAGTATAACACCAAACAGGTTGAAACCATACTTTACAATCTTTTTTTCTGGAAAAAAGGAAAATTTGAGTATAAAGACGCACGATTGAACCTAAAAGGCATGATTGTGATCCAGCTCAATCCCATGAAACTGATCCTTGAAGCCTCCCGAAGGATTGATGAGCTTTCCGTTCTCAGAGAATTAATTCCCAGCGACAAATTGGTATTTAAAATGTCGGGAAAAGTTCAAAGCAAAGAAGAGATCAAGCTCAATGCCAATGAGTGGCGGATTCTTTCCCTCATTGACGGTACCCGCACCGTTAAACAGATTATAACTGAAAGCGGTTATGATGAATTTGCTGTTTATAAAATTTTCTTTTCAGTGATCTCTTCGGGATTGATAGAGCAAAAGGAGGAAACGTCATTCTCCAGTGGAGAAGAATCAAAAGAATGTGCTGGTATTCTCATTGTATTCAATGATGTGTTTCAAGCCATAAAAAAAAATATTGTCGCCGAAATCGGTAACAGAGCCGCCACCTTGTTTGAAGAAAGTAAATCAGAGCTTGTTATGGAGCTCAAACCGGTGTTTAAGGATTATCATCCTGATCATCATAAGAATGCAAATCTTCAGGCTCTTGAAGCAGCGTTAAAAGAGATGACACACATTGAAAACCCCAATGAATTTTTAATTTCAGGATTTACCGAATATTGTGGCCTTGTTTTGCGAAGAATCGGAGATCTTTTAGGTGCCCACCCATTGAATAAAATATTGCAGGACATTGAAAATGTTTTGGATTATGTCACAAAATATCAAACGGGGTCAAACGAAAAAAATCAAATAGTCAATGACATGAGAAATATCATTGGGCTCATACGATCGGATTTCACCGTTGACAAAAAATCAAAAAAATCTAAAAAAGGATTATTCTCTTTTTTCTAACAGCCTTTTTATGAATCTGCCACCTTGGTCCCACCGTAGGCCAGGAAAGAAAGAGCCGCTGTTCGGAACAACGCCCTGATGATGTCCAGGATTTCCGTATCCATAAAAGACTCAAGAATCACAACATAATCGGCAAGAAATAAAAGGCACACTGTTACCAGAATAAGATTAATAACCTTTCCGACTTTCCCACCGGCATATTTAATTCGAGCGTTATTAAATACAAATATAATAATGAGATATATCACCAGGGTGAACACCGAGATGGTCATTTGTGCGCTCATCAATCAGCTCCTTTACTTATTTTCTTTTTTTTCACTCTTACTATAATCGATTTTTCTTTTAGTCGTTTTTTTACTTTATATTTTATTTTTCTGGAAAGCTTTCTTTGAGACTCCCATTGCCTTAGTGCAGGGCCAAACCATCGATTATTTAACAACATTTGATGAAATTTAGGTGAACTTTTAGAGAATAGTGTGAGCGCAAGAATTAAAAATGGCGTTGTAGGTAAAAGGGGAAGGAATACGCCAATTATACCTAAAGCCACAAAGAACCAACCTAATATAATGAGCAAATGATTTTTTAGTGAGTTTCGCATTAATTTAAACGTGATAGTTTTTGATATTTAGCCATGCGAATATTTTCCTGTGAAAACAGCTATTGCTAAAGCAGGTGGTCCATTAAAAGATGCTTCCAATAACATCTTCATAGCGCGCATTCAACCAGATGGTTCCATCAAGAAAATAAAACTCAATATTTTAAAGAAATTTATTATTCCATTGGGTTCAATTTTAATTTTGGGTTGTATCATTCGGACTTGTATTTGTTCAATAATATAGCTCCTGTCTTATCTTGCGGAATATGAATTGCTTAAATCTAAAGATATCTTTTTTTTACAGATTAAGTTTCTTTAGAATGTGTGCGTATGCTCCCAGTTGATATTTGTTTGGCACAAAATTGTAGCGGCGAATCTATATGAGATTAAGCCATAAGTAAGATAGGGACGAACTCGTCTTGAGTTCAAAGCTATTGGTCTTAAAAATTATGATGCCATTTATCTACAAATAATATTTGAATGGATATGAATAATCCTTAAATTTAATTTCATCTCTTGAAGATTCTTGTCCTGTAAATTTTATGAAAAAATACGGCATTATCATTTTCGTCTTAGCACTTGTCAAATTCATCATTGAT
>CAKZLA010000022.1 GCA_937124525.1 uncultured Desulfobacterium sp. | reverse complement strand
AACATGAGAATTCAACTTCTCTTTCGCAGGGACAACGGCCAGGTCATCGGGGGGCACGTCAGTGGTGGTGAAGCTGTTTCTGATATGGTCAACATCATTGCCGCAGGAATCCAGGCCCATCTCACTGCGGAACAACTGGCGGTGATGCAGTATGCCACGCATCCGCTTTTAACGGCATCACCCTTAAACTACCATGTCATGCTGGCCGCTGAAAATGCCGCTGTGAAACTTAGCTGATAAAATCAGAGCCGTATTTTACAATACGGCTCTGCCTTGCCTTATGGGCATTCCTGCCTTGCATGGATCTGGATTAATAACGCCCGCCCATAGGCCAGGCCCTCAACCCTGACACCGCTCTTCCATTTTCCTGCCAACAAACATCTCCCGTAAACATTCTCCTTATTGATGCCTTATAATACAGGTTTTCCAAGAGGAACTTTTTGCTTTAGATTGCTCCTGGATACATTTATAGTTTTTCCATATGACCAGCCATTGACAGTGGTAGGCTTGTTGATATAATACACCCCACTTGGAGCCTGTTCTCTCTACAAGCCACATGGCAGTACTGCCATAACGGAAAATTGGGGGTTGGTCATAACATCACCCAGTCATCATAATTGGTGGACCAATGGGGTCAGCCTTGTGTTATTGGAGGCTGAGGCTTTTATCAGGCTCCATGCTTTTGGCAACTCTCTGTATTTAAAGAAAACTAAAACAAAAGTGTCAATAACGATAGCCTGATCCCTATCCAGAGTGGCCGATGTTATGACCAATTCCGAAAATTGAATGAATGAATGAATGAAAGCAAGCAAGTATATTTTTTTGGCGTTGAATAATTACAATGGAAGTATCCCATGAGGAGGTAAAAAAGATGAAAAAAAGATTTTTGATGATTGTTTTGATGATGGTGGCTATGGTCACTGCTGGCATTGGGTCTGCTTTTGCAGCAGACAAGGTGTTTATTAACGGTATTGATGCCAACTACCCCCCTTTTTCTTACATTGATGAAACAGGTAAACCCGATGGCATGGATGTAAAGGCGGTGGAGTGGATTGCCAAGGAGATGGGCTTTAAAGTGAAACATCAGCCCACGGACTGGGCCGCCATTATTCCGAGCCTGAAGGCAAAAAAAATTGATCTTATCGCCTCTGGCATGAGCGTTACCCCGGAACGACTCCAAGAGGTTAATTTCACCCAGTCTTACCATAAAACGGTGATGATGCTGGTGGTGAAGAAAGATTCTGATCTGACGGTGGATGCATGCAAAGAGGGTGAAATGCAGTGGGGCATACAGCGCGGCACCTCCGAAGCCCAATGGGTTGAGGAAAATCTGATCAAGAAGGGGAAAAAATTTACCCTGCATCACTATGATTCTGCCCCCCTTGCCATGGAAGATCTTGTCAATGGACGCATTCAGTGTACGGTCGCCTCTGAAATTTCCGCCCGGGAAGCCATGGATAAAGGCCTGCCCATCAAGACCATTGGCCGCTATGGACAGCCGGATGATGAAACGGCCTATGCCGTTCGTAGGGAAGATGCCGATCTTCTTAAGATGCTCAACGAGGGGCTGACAAAACTCATGGCAACTCCTTATTGGAAAGAGCTGAACGAAAAATATAAAGTTCATTGATCAAGGGGCCTGGCCACCGTGATTCCAAGGTAGGCCGTTTGGCGGGTAGGCCTGGGGCATGAAAACCCGGGCGTGACCGCCATACCATGGCGGCTTTTTCAAAAATGATCGGCCCGGTCTTTCTTGATCGGGCTGTTCTTGTTTTTCACTTGACCATCGAAAATAAACCATGAATCCGGAAAATGCTTTATGATAAAAAGTCTGCTTGTGATTCAACAGGGACTGCCCTATATGCTGCAGGGGGCGGTGGTGAACGTCATCGTGGTCCTTTCGGCCATGCTGTTTGGTTTTATGTTAGGCCTTCCCCTGGCAGTGGGCCAGGTGTACGGTAACCGGTTTGTCCGCAGGATCATTGGCATCTATGTCTGGTTCTTCCGGGGGATTCCGTTGCTGGTATTTTTGTTTTTATTTTATTTTGGACTGTTTACATGGCTCAATATCAATGTCTCTGCCTTTATGGTTGCCACCATGGTCTTGGGCTTGATCAGTTCTGCTTACCAGTCCCAGATTCTGCGGGGGGCCATCTCATCGTTGTCCCAGGGCCAGATGAAGGCAGCCCGTGCGCTGGGAATGAGTGACGTCAAAGCCATTATTTTCATTATTTTGCCCCAGGCCTTTCGTCTGTCCATCCCCGGATGGACCAATGAATATGCCATTTTGCTCAAGGATTCTGCCGTAACCTATGCTCTGGGGGTCACAGAACTCATGTCCCGGGCCCACCACATTGCATCCCGGACCTATGAGCACCTGGCCATCTACCTGGCTGCGGGTTTTATTTTTTTGATATTTACCTATATTGGTACCAAACTTTTGAATGTGTTGCATAAAAAAGTCACCATTCCAGGGTATTCCAGATAAGAATAGTGGCATTCTTTATTTTCTAAATTACACTTTTTGGCGCAATACGTGTGTTCTTCAAGAATCATTCCTACAAAAATCTAAAGTACTCCCGGGGGGATATGAAGGATGCAAGAATAGTTGGTAACATTAATCCGTGAAATCAGCCCTCTCACAGAGCTTGTTTACGGTCTAAAGGAAAAGCATGAAAACAGATAGTCACCCCATTCTGGAGATTGATCATATCACCAAAAGTTTTGGGGAAAATACCATATTAAATGATGTTTCTCTTTCCATTCAAAAGGGCGAAATCAAGGTGATCATCGGGCCGTCCGGGGGGGGGAAGAGCACCTTTCTTCAGACCATCAATTTTCTGGTCATGCCCGATAAGGGGACCATTTCCCTGGCAGGACACACCGTTAACCCGTCCAATAAACGGGGGCTGTGCACCCATCGACGTCAGGTGGGGATGATATTCCAGGATTTTAATTTGTTTGATCATCTCACCGCCCTTGCCAATGTGGAGATCGGCATGGTTAAGGTGTTGGGCATGAAAAAGACCGCCGCAACGGATCGGGCCATGGCGGAGCTGGAGCGTGTGGGGCTCAAGAACCAGGCCAATCAATATCCAGCCCAGCTTTCCGGGGGGCAGAAACAGCGGGTCTCCATTGCCCGGGCCCTGGCCATGGACCCCATGGTGATGCTGCTGGATGAACCCACGTCGGCCTTGGACCCGGAGCTCATCGGTGAGGTGCAATCCGTGATTCGAGATCTGGGTAAAGGGGGGATGACCATGATCATGGCCACCCATCAGATCGGGTTTGCCAGATCTCTGGCCGATGAGATTATCTTCATGGAAAAGGGGTGCATTGTTGAGCAGGGAGCTCCCAAGGTGTTGCTGGCAGATGGAGCCGCCACCCGAACCCGGGATTTTTGTTCCAGAATTGCCGAAATTGGCGGTGAATGATCATGGATGAATTTTTGTATATTCAAAATGATGTCATGCCAGCACTGATGCAGGGAACCTGGATCAGCATCCTTCTGATCATCCCATCGGCCATTTTCGGGGTGTGCATGGGGGTTATTTCCGCCACACTTCGAGTGTATGGTCACCCGGTTGTGAAATTTGCGGGGGATAGCTATGTGCTTTTATTCCGGGGATTTCCGTTGTTGATTCAGTTGTATATCTGGTATTTTGGCCTGCCCCGCATGGGGATTTATCTGAGCCCTTACTGGGCGTCGGTGGTGGCCTTTGCCCTTTGCAGCGGGGCCTATCAGTCTGAATACATCCGGGGGGCGCTGCTCTCCATCAAGCAGGGCCAAATCTTTGCGGCCCGTTCCATTGGATTTACCCCGTTCCAGACTGTGATTTATGTGGTGCTGCCCCAGGCGTTACGCCGGGCGTTACCCGGGTGCGGCAATGAGATCATTTATCTTATAAAGTACTCCTCCCTGGCTTACATGGTTACCTGCATTGAACTCACGGGTCAGGGAAAGATTCTGGCATCGGCTTCCTTTAAGTATGTGGAGGTCTTTTGCATTGTGGGGGGTGTATATCTGTTGCGGGTTCCCTTGGCCACCTGGGTCCTGAACAGTTTGGAAAAACGATTCACCATTCCAGGCTTTGAACAGCACCCATGATGTCTGCCTATGCCAATATAAAGCAACTTGATCATTGAATAAAAATAAATATTCGGGTTGGTAATGTAACTGCTTGGCCAGTGCCCCATATTCGACTATTTGGGATTGTGTAGTATACTAATGCTATGTGAGCAGGCCAAACCTAAGTGAATATGGGGTGCTGGCCAAATATTTACGGGTAAAAAGGAATATTTCCATGAAATACATAGGTGCCCATGTCAGTGCAGCCGGAGGTGTGCACAATGCTCCCATCAACGCCCATAAGATCAAGGCCACCGCCTTTGCGCTTTTTACTAAAAACCAGCGACAGTGGAAATCAAAGCCCCTGTCCCCGGAGATCATGCAGGCATTCCAGGAAAACTGCAGGCAACATGGCTATGCCCCAGGTCAAATTCTTGCCCATGACAGTTACCTTATTAATTTGGGCCATCCTGAAAAGGCAGCCCTTGAGAAATCCAGAGATGCCTTTCTGGATGAAATCCAGCGATGCGGCCAACTGGGGCTTGATGCTCTGAATTTTCATCCCGGTAGTCATTTGGAATCAAAGGCCCGCACATCAGAACCCTATATACAAAAATGCCTGGAAACCATTGCGGACTCCCTGAATCAAATTTTAGACGTCACCCAGGGTGTCACCGTGGTGATTGAAAATACCGCCGGTCAGGGCACCAATGTGGGATATTCCTTTGAACAGATTGCACAAATCATCCACCGGGTGGAAGATAAAGGGCGAGTGGGGGTATGCATTGATACCTGCCATGCCTTTTCCGCTGGATATGACCTGAAGTCTGTGGAGGGATTTAAAGAAACCTGGCAGCTATTTGATGATGTCATCGGGTTCCAGTATCTTAAAGGGATGCATTTGAATGATTCTAAAAAATTGCTTGCTTCCAGGGTGGATCGACATGAAAGCCTGGGACAGGGCACCTTGGGTATTGAGGTGTTCCAGCGTATCATGGCGGACCATCGTTTTGACAACATCCCTCTTATTCTTGAGACCCCCAACAGCGACCAGTGGGCCAGGGAAATTGCCCTTTTGACGGACCTGGCAGTGGACTCAGCTGAAATCATTGAATCTAAATCTTAATAACGCTCACCTCTCCCCGCAGACGTAATACATATTGAAAATGGCATAATGTCACCCCCGGCGGCAGCCCTGACCGGAACGGGAACGTCGGGGGGATTTATGAACACCCATAAGAATAAGACGGGCTTGGTTCTAAGTTTGGCAACTTTTGACAACGTACGTCAGATAGCGAGTAAGTTCTCAATAAGTCCGGGCATTCAGGGAATCCTTTTGAATAGCACCCGGCGTTTAAAGGGTAAGCAGGCTTTAGCACCACAGGTTATTGAGAACTTACGATAGCGACAATTAAACGATTGAAATTTAACAATATATTTGATTGTTTACGTAAATATTCGGATTGGCAATGTAAATGTTTGGCCAGTGCCCCATATTCGCGTATTTGGGACTGCGTAGCATACTAATGCTATGTGAGCAGGCTCTTTCCCCCGGGTTAATCTAAAAAGGGCACACTCAATTCATATCATTACTGATAATAAATTCCCTCTTCGAAAAAAATGCCCCAGCGAAATTGGGGAATGGGTCATTCTGGCCTTTTAAAAAAGGTGTTCCATGAAAAAATTTACAGTCAATCGAATTCTAATCATGTTTTTTTTTGTTTTTTTTGTACTGTAAAATAAATTAGTTATAATGGTTTGTTTGTCTGTGAAAGATTTTTTTGTGCAAAAATAACCCCCTTGGTCTTTCTATTGCAATATTAAAGCGAAACGTTCACACAACAGGCTTTGCCTTCGGGTAAGTCTTCATTAATTAACTTAATGCACTGCATCGTTCAACGAAGAGCGATGGACATAAAAGGAGCTTTAACATGTCAAACGGAGAAGCAGTTTACGGATTTTTCATTCCCACAGTAACCCTGATGGGTATTGGGTCTCACAAGCAACTGGGCGCACAGATGAAGACCCTTGGAGTGACAAAACCTTTTCTGGTGGCGGACAAAGGTATCTCTGCCTGTGGTCTGACCCAGCAGATTTGCGATATGATTAAAGAAGACGTGGGTGTGGATGCCGTTGTTTATGATGACACCATTCCCAATCCCACAGATAGCAATGTGGCAGACGGACTTAAGCTCTACAAAGAAAGCGGTTGCGACATGATTATCACCCTGGGTGGTGGTAGTGCCCATGACTGTGGTAAGGGTATTGGTATCGTGGCCACCAATGGCGGAACCATTCATGACTACGAAGGCGTTGATCAGTCCACCAAGGCCATGCCTCCCTTCATCGCCATCAATACCACAGCCGGTACCGGCAGCGAGATGACCCGCTTCTGCATCATCACAGATACCAGTCGAAAAGTGAAAATGGCTATTGTTGACTGGCGGGTAACCCCCACCATTGCCATCAACGATCCCCTTCTGATGCTTGGCATGCCTTCCTTTCTCACCGCTGCCACTGGAATGGATGCTTTGACCCATTCCGTTGAAGCCTATGTTTCCACCATCGCCACCCCTGTTACAGATGCCTGTGCCATCAAAGCCATTGAGTTGGTTGCCGGACATCTGCGCCAGGCCGTTGCCAATGGCGAAGATATTGATGCCCGGGACAAAATGGCCTATGCAGAATATCTTGCCGGTATGGCATTTAACAATGCAAGTCTGGGTCATGTCCATGCCATGGCACATCAGCTGGGCGGTTTCTACGATCTTCCCCATGGTGTGTGTAACGCCATTCTGCTGCCCCATGTATCCCGTTTCAACCTGATTGCCAAGCTGGATCGTTTTGCTGATATTGCCGTGGCATTGGGAGAAAATATCACAGGTCTTTCCACCCGGGACGCAGCTGAAAAAGCATTGTCCGCCATCCAGACCCTGTCTGCGGATGTGGGAATTCCTGCAAACTTGACAGAGCTGGGTGTTAAAGAAGAAGACCTTGTCACCATGGCTGAAAATGCCCAGAAAGATGCCTGTGGCGCGACTAACCCCAGAAGACCTTCCCTGGATGACGTTGTAAATATCTACAAAGCCGCATTATAATACGGATTTCGGGCCTTGTGCCATGAGCATTTTTTACCCAC
Organism: uncultured Desulfobacterium sp.; assembly: GCA_937124525.1. The sequence continues at coordinate 5,912 of CAKZLA010000022.1, read as the reverse complement.
GAATTTGCTTTACCAATGGCCAGGCCCGAAAGTCAACCCAATCCCTGAATCTCGATGGTTAAGTTTTTTATGTTGACATATATGGGGGAGGGCTCAGACTTGGTATTAATAACGCCCATAAACCAAGCCTGAACCCGTTTTCCTGACCCCCTTTTTTCAAGAGTCAAGCCCACGAACTTGACCATCGAGTCTATATAAGAGCCTTGGATACACGCTGAAATTCTAAGCCATATTGGCGTAATTGTTTGCCTCCGAGACCCTGACTGTTATGGGTAAATTCGGTTTCCACCCGGATTTACCCATGACAAAGACAGCCCATAACCAAGCAGATAGCGATGACCGGGATTTGCTTGTTCGGGCCTATCCATGCAAAACAGCCAGCCTTGTTTTTCTAATTTAGACTTTTTGGCACAATAGGCCAAACCTGCCTCCCATTTTCCCACAATCATCTCCCAGAACCTAACCATACAAGCCAGAACCAAAAAGGCTTTGTTGATTCTCTTGCCAAAATAACACGAAAATCAAAGATAAGAATCTAAGCAGGTAGTCCCATCCAAGAGACGTTTGAAGTCACAGATACATGAGCTCATCCTCATTACTTTTAGATAATTTTAATAAAAAATAATGAAAATATATTGACTCATGCTTTTATGGTATTATTATTTGTTCAAGTGAAATTGATGGAACAAAAAACAACCTGGAAACAAATTGCTGTTTGAGACAACAACAGAGCCAGAATCAAGAAAACTTTTAAAAACAGCAAATCCATGGGACTGGTTGAGTTTCAAAAACAAACAATAAATCATGGAGGGCGCATTATGTTTACAAGATGGAGTGACATCGATCGAATGTTTGGAGTGATGGATCTGATGAGGGGAAACTTTGACAGATTGTCCAACGAATTTAACAGGGCCCGGGGGAACACTTCCAGTTGGGTTCTCAGCGACGGAATCCCCAGAACCAACCTGTATGACAAAGGTGATAGTTTTGCCATTAGTGCAGAGGTTCCCGGATTTGCCAAGGAAAATCTCAACATCAAGCTCCAGGGCAATTATCTGGAAATCAGCGGCAAACGGAAATCTGATCTGCCCGAGGGTTATTCAATCCACCGATCAGAGCGTGGAACCTTTGATTTTTCAAGGAGTATGACCCTGCCATCAGAAGTGGACAGCAGCAAGGTAGAGGCCGTTTTGACGGATGGTATTTTGACCCTCACTCTGCCCAAAGCAGAAGCGGCAAAACCCAAATTGATCAATGTCAACTAAGGATAAAAAGGAGATTTATCATGAGTGAGAACAAAAATATCACGAAAAGGGAAGAGGAACATATGGAAAAAACCCATGAATTGCCATCCGTCAGACCCATGGTGGATATATTTGAAAATGAAGCTGAAATTCTTCTTTACACAGACATGCCAGGGGTTGTGAAAAAGGACATCAACATTAATATGGACAATGGGAAACTCTATCTGACCGGTATTCGTCGCATGGAAAAAGCCGGTGCCACCACCTGGGAAGAGTTTGGGGATGTGGAATATACACGGGCCTTTTCAGTGCCCCAGAGCATTGATATCGCAAAAGTAAGCGCCGAATTGACCGATGGAGTTCTCAAACTGCATCTGCCCAAATCAGAAGCGGCCAAGCCCCGGCGCATTGAGATCAAAAGTGCCTGACAATCACCTTTCTGCACCTGGACCGGCTTCAGTCCGGCCCGGGTGCAGCCCCTTTTCCGCAGGATTCAAGTAGGACCAAATTTTTCTCCAGAACCGATCCCGTTAAAAGGGCCTCCAGGGCCTGGCGATAATGGCGCATATCCACACCGGGTATTAGCCTATTGGCGGCAATGGTGCCAACCAGAGCCATGTTCTGCATGCGGGGATCTTCAATGGTGCCTGAATCCACCCGGACTCTCCTTACATTCATGTGCTCACAAACTGTTTTTATCTCCTTCTCCGTCACCGGATCTGCCTGTCCCAGGCGCACGGCCAGGGGTTGCCAAGCCACATTCAGATAACACAGTGTTCCGCTTTTTTTCAGGGCAGTGTGGGCACCCCTCAGGGCTTCATGGATCTCCATGCCAAGGACAAGATCTGCACAATGGGCCATGATCAAGGGAGAAAAAACATTTTCGCCCATGCGAATCCGGGAAACCACCATGCCGCCCCGCTGGGCAAGCCCATGGGTATCCACGGCAATGGCATGAATACCGGCACAATCAATGGCACGAAGCAGTGTCTGGCTGAGCAGCCCAATGCCCTGTCCTCCCACGCCTGTCATATGAATATTAAAGGTGTTGGTCATTTTGTTCCATGCTCCTTTTGGAAAAAAATAGCAATTATTGATATATCGCAATGGCCTTTTCCGGGCAAACCGGTCTACAGGAACCATCCCCAATGCAAAGGTCATGGTTAACACCCACACTGCCGTCAGCATGTCTCACAAACGAGGGACACCCAAAGGTCTCCACACAGAAATGGGACTGATTGCAAAGCTCATCATCTATTTTTACATGGCGGGAGACAAATCCCGGTTTTTTCATCTGAGCCCGGGTAAACTTCAACATGCAGGGGTGTTTTGCAATGACCACACTTAATCCGTCAACGGCCATGGCAGCTGTTACATGTTCGGTGAGGGTGGATTGCTGATAGGTATCGCAGGAAAAAATATGCTCAATTCCCAGCCCTTTTAAAAGGGACTCAATGGGAATTTCACGGCCGGCATGGTCCTGGTGTCCGGTCATGGCCGTGGTGCCGTTTTCCATGATAATCAGGGTGATATTGTGATGGTTGAAAAGGGTATTCATGATACCGGGCAATCCGGCATGAAAAAAGGTAGAATCCCCAATAAAGGCCACCACCCTTCTTTGGGTATTAAAAAGAGACAACCCCGATGCAATACCCGGGGATGCCCCCATGCACAACAGCACCTGCCCCATTTCATATGGGGGAAGAAACCCCAAAGTGTGGCAACCGATGTCTGCCACGGTGATATCATTGTCCCCCAGGGCTTTTTTAATGGCATGAAAGGCACTTCGATGACCGCAGCCCGGACACATCTGGGCCGGACGCGGGGGCACGTCAACAAGTATATCCGGACACCATTTTTCCTCTGGCTTTGCATGGTGTTGCACAAGATCCGGCCACATCCCCTGGAGCACCTTGAGTACCTTGTCCGGGGTATACTCACCAATAAAATCTTCGTCATCGTTTTTACCCAGAATTTTCACAGAAATCCCCTCCTCAAAGGCAAGGGCTTTTATCTCTTTTTCATGGATGTCATCCAGCTCTTCCAGAATCAGCACCTGGGTGTGGGCCTTTAAAAAATCCACAACACCTTTGGTATCCATGGGATACACCATGCCAAGCTTCAGGATATCCGGAGCTACGTCTCCTCCCTGGAGTACATCCTGCAAGGATCGACAGGTAAGCCCCTGGGTGATGACCCCGCGATGCTGGGTGTTGTTGTATCCGGGAATAAGGGTGTTTAACTCCTGTTCCCCTGCAAAGGCCATGATGCGGGGAATCTTGGCAAGGGATGTGCGTTTCATCTCCAGGGCCAGGGCGGCGATGGGGATATAAGGTCCGTTTTCCGGGCTGAAATCAATTCTATGGGAGGGCATAACCCCGGCGAATTCTCCAAATGACACCGTTTCCCTGGCATGGCACACATGGGTGGTAAGGCGCAAAACCACGGCGATGTGCTCCTGCTTTGCCAGCTTTGCCGCCATAAGATAATATTGGTACACCTCCTGGGGTGATGCAGGTTCCAGCACTGCAATGCGGGACATCCTGAAAATATTACGATTATCCTGCTCATTCTGGGAAGAGTTGGCCCCGGGGTCATCCCCCAGGATGATCACCATACCTCCGGGAATATTCATCAATCCCAGTTGAACAAAGGTGTCCAGGGCCACGTTAAGTCCCACACTTTTAAAAAAAACCGTGGAAAGGTTGCCGTTAAGAGCTGCACCAAAGGCAACTTCAGTGGCCACTTTTTCGTTAACGGAAAACTCAAAATAAAAAGGTCTTTTTTCCCCCGGGATACTGTTGATGGCCGTTGCGATTTCAGGGGTGGGGGAACCGGGATAGGAGGTCACCACCTGGGTCCCCGCCTCCACCATGGCTCGAACAACAGCGGTGTTTCCCATGACCATCTCTTGAAAGGACTTTTTCCGGATAAGCATATCGCCAAGTTTTTCCATTTCCATCTCCCAAAGTTTTTATATGAAAGTCCTGGTAAACTAAGGGACTCGGGATTTAATAATTACCCCAATTTCAGCTTTTATTCATGGGAGTACAATGACTTAACATGTTTTTGGGGTAATTAATTTTTACCGAGTCCCTAACATAGACAAGCCAGAACCAAAAAGGCTTTGTTGATTCTCTTGCCAAAATAACACGAAAATAAGAGATAAGAATCTAAGGTGCAATACAAATATCAATAACGTAGGGGCAGAACCCATTTCTGCCCCATGTTGTGGGCAGGCCAAGCTGAAGGACAGTGGTCTGCCCATGGCAGTTATTCAAACAATTTCAAATATTGTCCATATCCCTCTTTTTCAAGATCTTCCCGGGGAATAAAGCGCAAAGAGGCCGAGTTGATGCAGTACCGCAACCCCGTGGGGGCCGGTCCATCGTCAAAGACATGCCCCAGATGGGAATCCGCCAGGGGGCTTCTCACCTCGGTGCGGGTGGCAAAAACAAGATGTTTGTCTGTTTTTTCAATCACTTCACCTCCCTCAATGGGCCGGATAAAACTGGGCCACCCCGTTCCAGAAACAAATTTATCCGTGGAACTGAAAAGTGGCTCTCCAGAGACAATATCCACGTAGATCCCCGGAAGTTTATTATCCCAATATTCATTGTCAAAGGCCCGTTCTGTTCCCTCTTTCTGGGTCACATCGTACTGTAAGGGAGTCAATTTTTTCTTCAACTGTCCATCCGAGGGCTTAACAAACTCTGTCTCCACCGTTGATGCCGTGCCCCCCGCCGTGTTGATTTTAAGTTGGGCTTCAAATCTTTCCAGGGCGCTCTGGTTCCAGTTTTTCTTAATAAAAGAGTCCCTGCCCGAGCCCCCCCGGTAAAATTTATATCGCAGGGGATTTTTTTTGTAATAATCCTGATGATAGGTTTCGGCAGGATAAAAGGTGTCAAGGGGGCGAATCACAGTGGCAACCGGGTCCTTGAAAACCCCTGATCGCTCAAGTGCTTCCCTGGCATTCTCTGCCAGGCCTTTCTGGATTTCGGTATGATAAAAAATGGCCGAGCCGTACTGGGCTCCTCGATCCACAAAGGACCCGCCATCATCCGTGGGGTCGATCTGCTGCCAGAATACGTTTAAAAGGGTTTCATAACTGATTTTTTTCGGATCAAAGGAGATCTGCACCACCTCAAGGTGGCCACTGCTGCCCGAGGAGACATCTTCATATGTGGGATTTTCCAGATGTCCCCCGGCATATCCTGGGACGACAGATTGAACACCGTCCATTTTTTCAAAGGGATGCTCCATGCACCAGAAGCATCCCCCGGCAAATGTGGCTTTCTCCAAAGTGCTATGATTTTCATCCATGGCGTTTACCTCCTGTTCAACAAATGCGTTCTGAATCAGGTAACCCGCGACAATCAAACCAATCAGCAAGGTAACATTATAAACAATTTTCATGAAGGCGTCTCCTTTTTTTATACTCGTTGATGAAATTTTGTAGACGCTTTACGGGGCAAATGGGATCTGTTCTTGGCAGTTCCATAATTAGAGCCCAACCAAAAACCTGGAATCATAAGAGTTTCAATTTTTGTTGTGGGCGGCCCCAGGTCAGAATATGGAGCAACCCGTGGTGATTTTTTATATGAAAAGGTAGCCTCCAAGTTTGCCTCAGCAGAGCCCCCCCGATGGGCAATAGGAACCGGCCAATTG
>CAKZLA010000021.1 GCA_937124525.1 uncultured Desulfobacterium sp. | reverse complement strand
CAAACCGCTTTGACTCAAAATTATCCAATTTCTCTCATCCCATCTTGTAATTATACAGCATTCTCTATGTTGCTTGACGGTGAGGATGAAGGAGAAGGTCTCCGAGACTCCTGAGGGGACCCCATCGTCCTAAACACTACATCCCAAAACGCAGAGCTCACACCAAACTTAGAATCAGGATCAACAAAATGATGATCCATATGGTGTTGTTTAATCCATCTTGCGATTCCCGTCTTCAAGTGAAATGATGAATCCCAAAATTGTGGAAGAGCTCAAAAAAGTTGAAGTGGATACCCCGGATTTTGGTAAACTTTCTGTGTATGATCTTGTGTTCAAACGCTACGCACAGATGAAGGAAGGGGTGGATATTTTTGATCCTTTCAGCGGCCCCATCAAAGACAATGCCGGAAACCTCAAGATAAAGGCCGGGGAGCGGGCTTCCAAGGAAGACCTTTTGAGCATAATGTACTATGTTGATAATGTTAAGGGATCTGTTCCCAAATAGACATTAGCTCAACAATTCAAAACTATAAGCCTAATCCCATTTTTTATTTTCGTTGTGGGCGGGCCGGGTCCATAATACGGTCTGCCCGTGGCGGTTATATGAAAATTCCGACAAACCAAGGGGATCTGGCAGGTGCTCACGGCATATATGTCTATCAGAAAATTAAAAAAGCAGTTCTACCACCTGCTTTAAAGAGGTTACCCCCTGGATGACAAGGTCTGGAATATCCGGAACCTGTTTTATACTGTTTTGGGGCAGGAGACAACGGGTAAATCCCATTTTAGCCGCCTCTTTGACCCTTGCTTCCACATGCCCCACAGCCCTGATCTCACCGGTGAGACCGATTTCACCAATCACGGTGGTCCCTTCGGGAACTGCCATATCAAGAAAACTGGATGCCAGGGCAACCCCAATGGCCAGATCCGCAGCTGGCTCCACCACCTTTACCCCACCTGCCACATTCATGAAAATATCCAGCCCTGACAGGTTAATACCCAGTCGTTTTTCCATCACCGCAGCAATCAGCGCCACCCGGTTGGGGTCCAACCCCAATACCGTCCTCCGGGGATTTCCCAGCCCGGAGCTGGAGGCAAGTCCCTGGACTTCAATTAAAATGGGCCGGGTGCCCTCCATACTGGCCGTCACCACTGATCCCGGGGCGTTCACCGATCGTTCCGCCAAAAATATTTCAGAAGGATTGGGCACTTCAGCAAGCCCCTTCTCCTTCATTTCAAACACCCCGATCTCGTTGGTGGAACCAAATCGATTTTTCACGGCCCTTAAAATCCTGAATACATGGCTGCGGTCCCCTTCAAAATAGAGCACGGTATCCACCATATGTTCCATGATTCTGGGGCCTGCAATGGCACCGATCTTGGTCACATGTCCCACAAGAAAAAGGGGAACCCCCGATTGTTTTGCCATGTTAAGCAACCGTATGGAGGCCTCTCTGATCTGGGTGACGCTGCCAGGTGTGGATGCAATTTCAGGGTTGTACACCGTTTGGATGGAATCCACCACCATGGCATGGGGTTTTTCCGATTCCGCCATGGAGATAATGGAATCAAGGTCTGTTTCTGCCGCCACCAGCATGGATGTGGCCCCGGAAGAAAGACGGTTTCCACGCATTTTAATCTGGCGGATGGACTCCTCTCCAGACACATAAAGTGTTTTTCTCCCAGATTTGGCAAGCCCTGAAAGCACCTGGAGCATCAAGGTTGATTTTCCCACACCGGGATCCCCCCCAATGAGCACAAGGGTTCCCGGCACAATCCCGCCCCCCAGAACGCGGTCAAATTCCTGAATCCCCGTCACAATGCGGGGATCTTCGTCAAATTCAATGGCCCCCATGGGTACCGCAGCCGTTTTGATTCGAGAAAACCGTGCCCCGGGTGTGGTGCTATTCTTGGGTTTTTCCCCGGACAAGGTGTCCCAGTCACCGCAGCCGGGACACTTACCCATCCATTGATGGGTCTCATGGCCACAGGACTGGCATCGAAAAATCAACCGCTCTTTTTTTTTCAAAATGTTTCCCCACAGAATTCATTTCATGTATAACGATACATGAACAGTAATTGCTTTTTGTATATGGAAAAGGGGCATCCTTCATTTGACCCTAAAAGTACCTTACACTTTTTAAGGGTGACCACCCAAAAATGGGAGCTCACCACGTAAAACTGTAAATTAGAAATGAAGGATGCCGGAAAAGGCAGGCTTGGTTTCTGGGTGTTCACCTTGCTTGTAAATATTCGGCCAGCACCCCATCTTTACCTAAGTTTGGCCTGCTCACATAGCATTAGTATGCTACGCAGTACCAAACAGGCGAATATGTGCCACTGGCCAAACATTTACATTACCAACCCGAATATTTACCCCTGCTTTTCCATTTTTTGTAAAAATCTGCGATGGTATGCCCTTTCAGGGCGTGGCTGTTATATCATTTTAATTCAAGAGTATCAAGCCAGGCACCCCCGGGCCAGTAGGGTAAACGCATTAAACTCTGGCATGATTTTTGATTTAAACAAATTCAAATAGTTAAAAAAATAGATTTTTTAAGAAGGTCCAAAAATCAAAAGCCCTTCTCCGTAACTAATTGAACTTATTGAAACTGAATTTTTAATGCATTTGCCCTGCCCTGGGTCAGTAGATCTAATATTGACTGTCCAGGGTAGTTCATGGGACATAGGGGTCAGGCTCACCCACCTTCCCGTTCCGGTTATATCAACCGTCGGGCTGCATTATGCCATTTTCATTATTTGTTGTGTCAATGGCCGACGTGGCCGTTATTAAAGCATCAACCACAACTCTAAGTAGGAGAAATTCAAACTTATGACATATCACCCACCTGTAATGACAAAGCATGGTCGATTCCTCCTCATTATTCTTTCACTGATTCTGATGTTCACCTTTACCAGCCCAGCCCCCACACCGGCGAATGAGGCAAAAGTCCCCCAGGAACTGAACCAGTTGGAGAATCGTCTTATAAAGGATGGTTTTTCCCGGGATTACATTGAAAGTACATTTACAAACCCAAAGGTTTCATTTTCCCTAAAAGGGGTTTCTCTATTCTTTGTCCATTCAGAATCAAGCCTGAACTATGATCAGTTTCTATCACGTAAATCCATCTCCAATGCATTAAAATACATGGCAGACCACAAACAAGACCTTCAAGCGGCAGAAGGTATTTACGGGGTGGATAAAACCGTCATCACGGCCATTATTCTTGTGGAGACACGGCTGGGGACCTACCTTGGTAACCGTCCTGTCATCAACACCCTTTCCACCATGGCAGCTCTGTCAGAAAAAAGTAATAAGGAGGCGCTATGGGCCTCTTTGTCAGATTCTAAACGATTTACAAGGGAAAAATTTGATAAAAAGGTGCTTAAGAAATCTCAATGGGCCTATGCAGAGCTCCAGGCATTCCTAAAATTTGCCCAACGGGAAAAAATTGACCCAGTGGCTGTGAAAGGCTCCTATGCCGGTGCCATGGGAATCTCTCAGTTCATGCCAAGCAATGCGCTTACACTGGGAAAGGATGGCAATAAAGATGGCAAGGTTAACCTGTTTGAACACCCGGATGCCATCCACAGCATTGCAAACTATCTGAAACGGTATGGCTGGAAGCCCAATGTCAACCGCCAGAAGGCCCACAAGATTCTTTACAAGTACAACCACAGTAACTATTATGTGGACACATTGCTTAAAATTTCAGACAAATTAAAGGGATAATCAGGAAAATCAATGGATACATTTGTAGTTATTGCCGGCATTGGTGCCATTTTCTGGGGATTGACCATGCTGGCCATGGTGGATATTATTTTAAAGGATTTTAGTTCCATTAAAACCAAAGCGTTGTGGGGTGCGGTGTCTTTGGTGCCATTTGTTGGATGGCTGATCTATTTTATGGTCGGTGCCAAAAAAGGTATCCGAAAAAAAGATATAAAGGCAGATTCTTGAACAGGTCATTAACATCAGGGCATTTACCAAAAATGCCCTGTCCATTTATTTGCCGATATTACTCAAAAAATTTTTACGGCGTATTTTAAAAAGAGAATCTTCCTCTTTCACCAGATAATAGTGCTTTTTGTCTTTCTCATCAAAGCATTCGTAAAGTGCGGTGTACGTCTCAACATCATCCACGTCACGAACGCGGTGCACATCATCATTAAAACGTCTGCACACAGCTACCCAATCCTCAACCATGCCCCCTTTTACAAAATCCAATGTATTTTTTCTGACATCATATTCCACAAGAATTGCGTCCATGTTTTTTCCTCCATTGAAAAATGGGTTTGTCCCGCAAAAAATCACGGGATGACTATTGGACAAGCTTTAATGAAAAATATTATCACACCTTTCGACTCTGTCAATGTAAAAGCCGATCCTCTGAAATTCTGATTTTGGCATCCTTATTTGGTGGATTCACGGTTATTTATGCAATCTTCCCACTTTTTTATTGACAAACTACTCATCCCTCTATATAAAGTAATGGTTTTTGTGGCCCCATCGTCTAGCGGTTAGGACGCTGGCCTCTCACGCCGGAAGCCGGGGTTCGATTCCCCGTGGGGTCACCAACTAATAAATTCAAGGGTTTAGCTTAATTGCTGAACCCTTTTTTTATTGGGTAAAAAAGTCATTTCACCCCCTATTTCACCCCCCTGGATAGAAGATACAGGTATTTTAAGGTATATTTATCTGTAATTTTTTGTTGGGATCCCGGCGACACCCACCACCACTGCCCGTCTAATAAATTTAGCATAGGCATGGATAACATTTATTCAATAGCAGTACAGTTGTCACTCCTATGACTTGTTTTATAGTTTCATAAAGTAAAAAAATTGGCCATGGTGAAGAAAATGGTTTTAAATATATGAGTTCCATTTGATCATAATGTTGCAATTATTCAATATTTCTTGCAATAAGGCCGTTATTGTGAAATAACCTGATGATAAATAATTTTGAACGTATCGTTAGTATGAATATTGGGAGTATTAAGGAATTCAGCAAACTGGAGGAAGCCATGCTTGGCCTGAAGCTACGTGAGGAATTCAAGGGACGACGTCTTAGAGGAACTGCCATTGAGCTGACAAACAAAAACAACACGGGTGCCATCCAGATACCGGCTGAAGATTTTCTTCGGATTACCTATCCCTCCCATGATGTGTTGAAAACCATAGAAGCATCCGGGCCATCTCAGGGCCGACCCGTCACCATCATCGGTGATAGAGGACAAGGCAAGTCTCATTTAATGGGAATGCTTTATCATACCTTCAATGATCAACCAGCAACCCGTAAATGGCTTGAAAACTGGTCTGACCTGTTAGGAGAAAAGGCTATCAAAGCCCTCCAGCTACGTGAGGGGCTCCATGTAATCAGCGCAAGCCTGCATAAACAGCGCTATAAATTTTTATGGGATTTGATTTTTGACAATCATCCCCATGGGAGCTATTGCAGAGGTCAATGGGAAGGACAGGGGGATAAGAAAACAGATATCCCCAGTGATGAGATTCTGCTTGAGCTTTTTAGACATACGCCCACGGCACTGATTCTTGATGAATATCAAACTTGGTACGACGGGCTGACCAACACAAAACAGTATCCCTGGAAAAACTGGACATTCAACTTCATTCAAATTCTTTCTGAAATTGCCAAAGAGCATCCAGATTACCTGGTTCTTGTGGTGTCAGTCCGCGAAGGCAATACCGATGCTTTCCAGCAGATTCAGCGGGTCAATCCGGTGATTGTCGATTTCAAAGGCCCTTGTGCCAAACATGACCGTTTGCATCTTTTACTGCATCGGCTTTTTGAAAACCGTATTCAAGTTAGCAATGACCAAATTGAACAACGGATCAACATTCATATTTCAGAATACTTCAGACTCCATGACACGCCACCGGCGGAACAAGATAGACTGCGCACGGAATTTATTGAAGCGTGGCCCTTTGCCCCCCATTTGATGAGGCTTCTTGAAGACCAGGTATTGATGGCGACCCAAGCCCAGGAAACCCGTGATTTGATCCGGGTGCTGGCAGCCCTCTATAAAAAGAATGGGCAGAAAGCCTCCATTATCACGGCTGGGCATTTCAGGCTCGATGATGATACCAGTGGGATTACCGCGTTATTGGATTCTGTGGCAAACCAGTACCATGCAAAACTTAGAGAAAAAGCGCTTCGGAACCTTGAAGCCGTAAGGGATGCCGTGGCAGGTACCCATCAGAACCTGCCCAATCTTGAAGAAATTCTCAGTGCACTTTGGCTACGGTCCCTTGCGGCAATCAATCAAGCCGGGGCGGATCAATCCACCCTGCACGTTGACATCACTGATGATATACCCATTGATGATAATGCATTCCAGGTTGAGCTGACGACCATTGTGGAGAACAGCTTCAATATCCATGAGGACGGCAATCGGTACATTTTCAGAGAAGAAGAGAATCCCCAGGCCAAACTCATTGCCAGTGCCAGAAATGATCGAATGTTTAAAGATGAGGAAGATATTGATCATTTCACCAAAGAGATCCGCTATGTCATTGGTGGGGATAGCGATGTGGCGACCCGGTTTCGTGTTGTTGTGCTTCCCCAGGTGTGGCAAACCGATCCTTGGCACAAAATGGATGAAAAAGACCATCCTGACCGCTGGGGGGATCGTATTCCATTGCTGATACTGCCCCAAACCCCTGAAAAGAAAAAAGATCTTGAGGCACAACTGGGAACATGGTTGTGTAAAAATGTGCAAACCCATCGGAATATCGTCAGGTTTCTACTCCCTCGCCAAGGATCAACAAATCTGTTTTCTGATCGAGATCTCATTGTACTGGCACGGTGTGTCTTCCTTGCCCAAAAATGGAAATCACAAAACCCAGAGTACAGACGGCTGGAAACCAAGTATCAGAAAGAATTAAGGGGGATATTAAAATCTCGATTTGACCGATTTGCCATCATCTCAAGTTGGCATTTTCAGCAACCTGAAAACTGTCACTTCCTTATAGAAAATCATAAATCAGAGGGGAACAAAATCCCGGATGCCATTGATATCATTACCCGGGAAGATCTCTTCATTCCGGAAGATTTTGAAGATTTCATCATGGAAGCGGCACCCAATAACGAATCCGTGGGGAAACTGATCAAAGAATTGAAAGAGCCCCGTCCAGGTGGCAAAAATTGTATCCCCTGGCTGGGTGAAACCGTGGTCAAAGAAAATATCATCCAACTTTGCGCACAAGGAAAAATCGCCATCAATTTAAGAGGGATGGAGTATTTACAGCAAGAAGATGGTGAAACAGAAGACAATGCCTGGAAACGAATGCGGGGCAAGCTGGGAACAGGTAAGCATCTTGAAGAAACCCATATCCTTTTACCTCAAAATGTTCCCACTACCGGGGGCGCTTCTTCTGATCCAGACAAACCGGCAGGAACGGACTCCACAGGGGGGCATTCATGGGGAGACAGTACCAATGGCGGCAAAGGATCAGCAGGGGGTAAGATTCAAGATCCCAGTGTGACCGGAAACCATGGGACGGGCTCAGGGGACGGATTAGGTGGCAGCAGCCAACCTGGACCTGGTGGAATATTTGGCGGTGGCAACAGCTATACCACACATTCAGAACCCGCAACTTCGGCCCTCAACCTGCTTGGAAAAATCGAAAACTGGGGTGTTGGTACCGGGACCCAGATACGCTCCATGGAATTAAAAATCAGCCATCTCACCGGAGCGCAGCTTCAGGAATTGATCCGGAAATTGCCAGATGGTATGGTGTATGAACTGGAGCTTGAAAAAGAGAACAAAGCATAACCACATCTTTGCCCAAGCCGCAGGTGATCTATAAGAGGAATAAAGTATGCAGACCGATGAAAAATATAATGAAGATTTAGCTGCGGACGGTACCCTTTCAGGTGTTGAATCCGAGGATGCTGCAAGAGACGAGCAGGATCCATTTGACCCAGAGAAAATATCCATCGACCCAAAAGTGATACCTATGGATGTTGTTATTCGGCGCTTACTCCAGGATTCTATCCGCCTGGCACCGGCTTTTCAGCGTAGCGACGTCTGGGACGACGAGCGAAACAGTCAACTCATTGAATCCTTGATGTTAAAAATACCCATTCCCATGTTTTATGTGGCATCCGATGAAAAAGGTAACTGGGATGTTGTAGATGGTCTTCAACGCCTGACGACCATAAAAGAATTTATTCTCGGCAACGAATATTTTGCAACAAGAGATGAAAAAACAAAAGGAAAAGGCCTCAAATTAACGGGGCTGGAATTCTGGGGAGATAAATTTGATGGATTTACCTTCTCAGAATTAAATGACTTACCTGAGCCTACCATGGTGAATCGGATATTGGAAACCCAATTCCAATTTACAATTATCAATCCAGGAACCCCGGAAGAGGTAAAGCGCAATGTTTTTAAACGAATCAATACCGGTGGAATGCCCTTGACTTCCCAAGAAATCCGGCACGCACTTTACCAGGGAAAATCATCGGAGTTGCTGGCTGAATTAGTTAAATTTACTGAATATGAAACCGCCACTGCATCTTCTGTCAAGGATAGCCGTATGGCCGGAAGAGAATTGATTTTAAGATTTCTCTCCTTTTCAATCCGTGAATACACGGAATATCCCAAAAAATCAGACATGGATGCATTTTTAAGTGACACCATGCGGATTATCAATTTAATGCCGGAATTACCGAAAAAAGAACTCTCAAAAATTTTTCACAACGGTGACACGCCAATTCCAAAGTTGAAAATCACTACGATTGAACAACTCAAAAAACGTTTTTCAAAAGCAATGAGTAGAGCGCATGATCTTTTTGGTCTTCATACCTTCCGTAAGTCACATGGAGATAATAACAGAGCCCCCATCAATAAGACATTGTTTGAAGTCTGGGGAAATCTCTTGGCGGGACTGAGTGATGATCAATTCAAAACCTTGTTATCTCATTCCAAGGACTTTCTTCATGAATACCATTCTTTACTTGGTACCCATGAAGCTGCCAACATGATTTCACGACATAGTTCTAAATACTCGGGTGTAAAGGACCGGTATGAAAAATTCTCCACAATTTTGAAAAAATATATTTAAGGGGTCAATATGTTTAATCAAATCAAACTGTCCAATTTTAAATCGTTTTCAAATTTACAGATACCATTATCAAATTTAACCCTGTTATCCGGCCTGAATAATTCAGGGAAAAGCTCTTTAATTCAGGCCATACGAATGGTGGAAAACTGGACCAAAACCGGTGATCCCACCCTGCCGCAACACGGTTCCATTCAAGAAATGAAAAATATCAATGCCTCAAAAAAAGCCCCCATGGAGATTTTAGTGGAAAATTCAGGGGCTCCCATTGGTTTAAAAATAGATTTCAATGAAAAAAATAGACCTGTCATGGATCCATTCGACAAATCTCTGTCCCAATTTCCTTTGGTTTGTTATTTGAGCGCGGAGCGGTGGGGGCCAAGGGTATATTTGCCGACCTATGAATATATGGAAGAATTATCCAATGTCGGCGAGTACGGAGAGTATGTGATTGATTTTTTGGCCAGGCACGAACTGGACACTATTGATTCAAGGCTCAAACATCCCCAAGCCGAAGGCGACACCCTGGAGTGGAATGTCCGGGGATGGCTTGCTGAAGTGGCCCCCGGCGTTGATTTCAAGCATATGGTGGAACGAAAAAGAGACTCGTCATTCGCCACAATGAATGGATTCAGACCTCCAAATGCCGGATTCGGATTAAGTTACACTCTGTCCGTGATTGTGTTGTTACTGGGCATGACCGCAGACTGGATAAATGAAGAGGAAAAACAGGAAAAAGAAAATCGCGGGGTTCTGATATTACTGGAAAACCCGGAAGCACACCTGCATCCCCAGGGACAAACCGCCATTGGGAGCTTGATCGCATCCGCAGCATCCACCGGGGTCCAGATTATTGTTGAAACACATAGTGAACATGTAATGGACGGCATTCGCCTGGCCGTTAAAGACGGGAAACTCTCCAGTGAAGAAACCATTTTCCACTATTTTAAAAATCAACGGGTGATTAAGGATAAAATCAGTCAATATGAGACCATTGTGGAAACCCCGAAATTGCACAAAAGTGGAAAACTGGATTTCTGGCCGGAAGGTTTTTTTGATCAAACCCTTATAAATAGAGCCAAATTAGCCGGTCGGAGGTAGTTCCGTGGAACATGCCATTTGTCTGAATACGCTCAGTTTACCTGCCAGTGATGAAAAATCCGCCTACAATTTGATGCTTGAAGCTTGTTATGGAATGCTGGAGTTGAATACCGGAAATGATCGATTCGCTCTATATTTTGATGACATGAACAAAACAATCTACGAATGTCAACTTGCTGAAAATTATACATACAATGATTTTTTAGACGAGCTTGAAGCCAATCAACTCATTGATTTGCTGTTAATGTTGCAGGAGGCCGAAGATAAAAGCCCGGCCCTGGATCATATAACCCTTGAAGCGTTTGATGAGCTTACCTCATTTCAATTCTATCTGCCGGATTCCGGATTAAATGAAGTGATGGATATCCTTGGCATTGCATGGCTGGTGGATGGTACACTGTTAAGTCTTCTCACCCATGACCATTGGAAACAAAGTAAGGTATCCATATCCAGATGGAATGATGATGAAAAAAGGGAAGATCGGTATTTTATCAATAATATTTCCGGGGTGAAAAACGGCATTGAAATCCACAACGAGATAAAAGCCCTGACGGAGCGCACAATAGACGATATCTGCTCCCAGTGCATATACACGCAAGAATTCCGGGAATGGTACAAGGGGTTGAATGAAACCAACCGCCACCGGGTATATAAAAAGATTCAATTGGCTGCACAAAGACGATTCTCAGGCGGAGAGCCTTTGTTTAAAAATCTGGGAGATGGAGACGGCATGCGAGAATTGAGATTTTCTGCCTATCCCGGAGGTGCCATCCGTGTCCTGTTTGGTGCTCTTCCCAACGATGGCCAGGCGATTCTTGTGGGATTTATCAAGAAAAGCAAAAAAGAAGGATACAAAGAGAACATGCAACGTGCCCAATCACTTTGGACGAATCTCTCAAAACAATAAGGAAAGTAACCCATGACGAGTTCCCTTGAGTTTGTCCGGAAAATACAAAATGAGTCTTCAAAGGATGCATGGCACTCCATTCTGTCTTATGCCTGGAATATCTGCTCCCACCCCGTTTCCAGCACCAACCTGGCTTCGGAAATCATTAAAAGAGACCGGGCAGTGGGAAACATTGATCATTATCTTGCCACTGCCGGATGGGATCTTTGGTCAACTTATGAACAATCTGTGCCGCAGACATCCAACGCCCTGATCAATTGGTGGAAGGGTCATGATACAGGTCGAGGCGTTCTTATCCTTGATGCCTTTTCACTCCGGGAAATTCCATGGTTGCTCCAGCAGGCAGAAAAAAGAGGGTTTACCATCCACAAGGCCGGGCCTGTCTGTGCGGAACTGCCCGCAGACACCACACCATTTGCCAGGGCATTGGGCTTTAACCAGCGCTCATCCCTTGCCAACAATGGGGGCGGTAGTGCCCACCATTTACCCGGAGCAGTGACGGAATCCACTGATATGGAATGGAGCGCCTGCGCCGATTTGATCGGGTCTGAACCGGACTGGATATTCTGGCACCATTTTCCCGATCATCGGCTTCACCACCATGACGCAGCCGGTAAGGGCATTTCTTCCCTTGTTGATGAAATAGAATCCCATTTTACCGGTGACGGGTTCTGGTCGTTGATTCATCGCTTGACCCAGGGACGCCGGGTCATCATTACGTCTGATCATGGGTATGCCGCCAGTGGATTGTTTCCCGATGCCAATAAGGAGCAGAGTGACTATTTGAAAAAACAGTTCAAAAGCGGCAGGTGGCACAATAATGAAATGGATACCGGATCATGGTGGGTCCCCCCCATTGATCTGGAGATTAAAAGCAGGCATGGGGCATACGGCTATGTTAACGGCCGAAGAAAATGGAAAAGTGCCGGTGGATATCCCACCCTGACCCATGGCGGATTGACGGTGCTTGAAATTGCCGTTCCCTATATCGAAATCAGCAGGAGCAACTAACATGGCGAAAGCACAACCCTGGAAAGATAAGGGAATGAAAAAAGCGGATTGGCTGGCGGAAGAGGTGGCAAAGGCCGTTGGCGCAGGCAAACCGTGGGAATGTGAGACCGTTGATTTTTCTGATCCCCATCGTCCTCTCACCTGCATTGAGGTTGATTTTCCCATCATACCCATCAATCAGATTGCCGCCATCGAAGGCAATGCCGGAAAGCCCATCTACCAGATGTCCAAATGGTGGGCACGGCGGCGCAGCAGCGTTTTTCGAGCCATGTTGCTGGCATCGGCCATCAAGGCCCCGGATGATCCCTCAGAGGCGGCCCGTCTGGTCTGGAACGCCTATTACGGTAACCACCAACAAAAGGGAGCGTTTAAAGATCTCAAAGTAGCGGACATCTTTATGGGGGGCGGTACCACCATTGTGGAGGGTTCCCGCCTTGGCATGCAGATGTACGGTAACGACCTTAACCCGGTGGCGTGGTTCATCGTTAAAAATGAGATGGCCAAGGTGGACAAAGAAGAGGTGGAATCTTTGCTGGCGGAGATCGAAGCCGAGGTGAAACCCCAGATCATGCCCTTTTACACCTGTGATTGCCCACGGGGGCATAAAGGCCAATGGACCCAGGTGAGCACCGGGGAAATCATGGGGGAATATTTTGATCCATTTGCCCTGACACCGGAACAAAGAAAGGCGTACACCTACCAAGGCCCGGAGATCATTTACGTGTTCTGGGCAAAACATGGCCCCTGCCAGGTCACCGGTTGTGGCCATCGCACCCCCATCATGTCCACCCCGGTCATGGCTGTTAAAACCCTTTCCGTAAAGCATTGGAAACGAAGATGCAAACACTGCAAGGGAGAATACGACATTGAAGCAAGGGATGCCCGCATGGCTCCCGGGGTCCCCCTGGTGGTGGCGGATACGGAATATCCTTTTGCCGTGGCAGCACTGGACGAACTCACACAAAAACCCAAAAGTGCCGTGTGTCCCATCTGCGGTGAAAAAGAAACCTTTGGGGGATTTCC
>CAKZLA010000020.1 GCA_937124525.1 uncultured Desulfobacterium sp. | reverse complement strand
TGGCGAGATCAGTTTTCGGCGCTTTTCAGGTCTCACTGACGGCACTTCGGTAGTCGGGAGCCTGGCCTTTGCTGAAGTAACGATCCAAAGGCCCGAACTCGGCAATAAAGGCAAGTCGACCGTGTTGAGAAGCGCAGGCGGCCAGCAAGGCTTTCACCTTCGGTCCTCCTTGGTTTCTTGCGTGGCTGTCGACAGGCACAGGGATGCCCGCAAGGATCAGGGCGGCCACGTCAAAGGTCGAGGACCCAATGGTCGCACCGCGGCAGGCATTCTGAGCATTTTCAGGATGCCGTCTGACATGTTCGCGCAAAACTGAGATTAAAAAAATTCGGACATTAAATATCACGGTATGATAAATGCTTAATATACAGTTCAACTTTCAGGCGGTGAGATATCCCATGCTGCTGTTTGCAGTATAATTGAATAAGGAATATTAAAAATGGTACTATGCCGCCGGGGGCTCTGCTGGCGATACTCTGGTGCTGCATTTTCTTATATAGCTGCCACGGGCAGACCATGATTCATCCATGGTTCTGCCCACAATGAAGCATAAAAAAATGATATACATATTTTTTCATATAACAGACATGGCAGTGAGCACATACCACAACGAAAAATGAAACTCTTATGATTCCAGTCTCTTGTACGGGGTTTCATATAAAAAAGGAATAATAAAACGGGGAATTATGGAAATTTTATCAACCCATATGATACATGGATTTAAAACGGCATTTGCTGCTGTTCTGGCCTACAGCATAACCATATTGTTGAAATCGGAATTCGGATATTGGGCCGTAATTTCCACCGTCATTGTCATGCAGGTGTATGTGGCAGATTCCGTTGAGATGTGCCTCTACCGATTCTCTGGAACACTTATCGGTGCCACCGCTGGTGTGCTGGTGATTCTTATTATCCCCAAAACAGATGTTTTCATCGGCATTGCATTGTTTGTCACCATTGGCATCTGTAGTTTTCTAACCCGATACAAAACCCGCTATCGCATGGCTGCAATCACCGCTGTCATTATCATCTTAACAGGCATCCATACCCAGGACATCTTTATTTTCGGAATTTACCGTGTCTTTGAGATCTGCATAGGTATTCTATGTGCGTTTCTGGTCTCTGTTTTGATTTTTCCCCGGAAAAGAGTGGATGTACTGGAAAACAAATTAAAAAATCAATCAGAAGAGTGCGCCCGGGCCTGCATTACCCTTGTAAACGCCTTTAACGCAAAACAGCAGAATGTAACGGAAGATCTTGTGGATGACCTGGTGGGGGATGTATGGGAGAATCACGCATTATTGCATAAAATAAACCAGCACGAGGCCCTGATCTATCACAAAAAATTCGCTGGTAATTTTCATCAGAAAGTGGGGCTCATGGCCCGTTCTGCGGAACATCTGAGAAACATGGTGCGGACATTAAATGCCCTGGAGGATGATGGATTTGATATTATCATGGCCCAGGAACTGGCAGACCTTGCCCGGGAAAGCGGCGACACCCTTGTCAGGATCATGAAAAATGAGCCCATACACGCAAACAATTCGCTTGCCGAAATGATTGCCGCCCTGGACACCAAGCTGTTAAATCTTCGAAAAGAGGGGTTGATCCGTCGATTTGATTCTCCACGGCTGATCCAGGTTTTCTCATTTTACAGCAGCCTGCTCTACTTTACCGAAGATATCCTGGCCGGGACAAGGGAAATGGCGGTGTAAAACACCCACCATTTCCCATAAAGTAATTTTAAAAATCCTTGAAATCATCATCAGAGATAATGTCATGGGATGAAATTTCTCTTTTCATGTTCCGATTAAGCTCCAGGGCGCTGTTTGCACCTCGTTGTTTCTGAATTTGGAGGAAATTGGCCCTGGGTCGAGTTTTATGGGCAATGGAGACCATGGCATTGTTATTCTTGGAAATTATTTTTCCATTTCCATTGAGCAATGCCACAAGCTCTGTGACCATATTTTTCATCCCATGGGCCTGACCGTTCATCTCTTCGGCGGCACTGGCAGACTCTTCTGCGTTGGCTGCGTTTTGCTGGATCACTTTATCCATTTCAGATACACCCTGATTAACCTGGCTGATCCCCTGGGCCTGCTCTTTGGAGGCTTCGGCAATTTCGGCAATCAGATTAACAACTTTTTCTGTGGATATATTCACCTGGGAAAAGGCCTCGTTGGTTATATTTACAAGTTGCGACCCTTCTTCAACTTTCCGGGTAGTCCCCTCAATGAGTGACTCCGTGCTTTTAGCTGCGTCTGCCGCACGCAGGGCAAGATTTCTTACCTCATCAGCCACCACGGCAAATCCTGCCCCGGATTCACCGGCCCGGGCCGCTTCCACAGCAGCGTTCAAAGCCAGAAGATTAGTCTGGAACGCAATTTCATCAATGGTTTTTATAATTTTAGAAGTTTCGTCACTGGCCCTGGAAATTTCCCCAATGGCCTGGGTCAGTTTATCCATTGACTGATTGGCCTGTTGAATGATGCGACTATTCTCCTGCATCAGGTTATTGGCTTGGACTGCATTGCCAGCATTCTGGGTGGTCATCGAAGACATCTCTTCAAGGGATGAGGCCGTCTCTTCAATGGCAGCAGCCTGTTGAGAGGCACCTTCTGCAAGGGTCTGGCTTGCAGTGGCCACTTCTATGGAGGCTGCGGAAACCTGATCCGCACCCTGGTTAAGACCAGTGCTAATGCGACTGATGGGATTGGCAATACCCCTGGCAATAAAGAAAATAACCAGCACAATAACCAGCAGAAAAATGACACCAATAAGGACACTCATATTTCTTAAACCGCTCACGCTGGCAAGCACTTTTTCCATGGGAATACTGACGCCAAGGGACCAGGAGATATCACTGCGCCCCAGTTTAATGGGGGCAAATATGACAAAAGATTTGTTACCCGTCATTTCGGACCTTTTAATCTCAGTTACCTCCCTGCCCTGGCGGATGGCATCCATGATCGTGTTGGATGGATTTACCTCATCAATGCTTTTACCCACAATGTCTTTTTTGGGATGGGTTACGAACATGCCCTGGTTGGACACAAGAAACACATAACCTGTTTTAAAAGGTTTTATCTTTTGGGCCATTTCTTCAAAATAGGCCATACTGAAGTCAACTCCGACAACGCCGATGCGTTTGTTCTGGAAGGTTATGGGCGCACATACGTCAATGACCATGACCCCTTGACTTGTCATGTAGGGCTCTGTGACAAATTCCCTACCAGTCCTCATGGGCTCTTGATACCAGGTGGATGTTTCGGTGGGGGGGGTAGCGGAAACCACTTTAATGGGACCGAATATGCGATTCCACCAGGGAAGATACCGTCCCTTTTCATTGTGTCCAGGGGCGTTTACATAGGCATTATCTTTACCATCCAGGGCGTTGGGCTCAAGACAGGCCCAGGTGCCCATCCAGTCCGGGTTGTCCTTTAATACGCTAATTAAAATTTCATCCAGCATCTTCCTATCAGGGGGAGTCCTACCGGCTTTAATGGCAGCAAAAGAGGCGGCCATGGCTCTGGATGCAGAAAGCGCCACATCCATTTGAATTTTAACTTCAGCACTGTATCTATGGGCGATTTCCCTGGCTTTATCATGGGCTTCCACCCGGGCCATCTCCCCGGCCTTGATGGTAACAAACGCGATGGTGACAGCGAAAGCAATGATGACCACAGAACAGATCAACAACATCATTCTGGTTTTTAATTGATATTTTTTTAACATGGTCCATCCTTCCTGAGTATCGACGCAGACAATAGATTTTATCTTATCTTTGTCGTCAAATTAATTCCTAACCGATGCCGTCACTTTAGACAGCTTGCTCAAAAGCCGATTTATTCAAAAAGGTTTTAACATGTCTTTCAATGAAATCAAGCTCTGTTTTCAAAACCGTCCGATTTTCATGTCAGTGGATCAGAGATACAGATTCCCATATGAAACTTTGTCCAAAAATCTGGAATCATAAAAGTTTCGATTTTCCTTGTGGCAGGTGGTTACTGCCATGTAGATTATAAAATAATCCCGGCAGGGGGATTTTCAAACTTTGTTGTGAGCGGATTCAAATCAGCATATCTGTCCACCTGTGGCCGTTATATAGCACAAAAAAAAAGCCTCAATGACTTACGTCAAAGAGGCTTTTCTTTAATCTATATCCAGCTCAAGATATTTAATACCCGAAGGCATCTCGAATAACAGAGCGGTATATGCAGATATAACTAAATTACAGTTACATTTCCTGCTGCGGGACCTTTCTGGCCCTGCTCAATGTCAAAGGACACTCGGTCCCCTTCATTAAGGGATTTAAAACCAGTTGCATTGATGCTTGAGTGATGAACGAAAAGATCCTCTCCGTTCTCTTGCTCAATAAAACCAAAACCCTTAGAATCGTTAAACCATTTTACTGTTCCTGTAGCCATGTGACAATCTCCTAAAAAATAAAGTTTAAATGTTCCAAACTTGAGGTAGTTGTCACACAGATGTGCTTTTTCAACAAATTATCTTTTCCCTTAAGTGCGAAACTAAGCAAGGCTTAACATAAGACTTGCCCTGATCTAAAAACCTCCTTCTACTAATGTTAAAGGAAGTTTTACTAATATATGCAGCTTTAATTTGATGTCAACCTATGGGGTATCGAACCAACTTAAAGCAGTATACGCTATAACTAAATTACAGTTACATTTCCTGCTGCGGGACCTTTCTGGCCCTGCTCAATGTCAAAAGACACGCGGTCTCCTTCATTAAGGGATTTGAAACCCGTTGCATTAATGCTTGAGTGGTGAACGAAAAGATCCTCTCCGTTTTCCTGCTCGATGAAACCAAAACCCTTAGAATCGTTAAACCATTTCACTGTTCCGTTAGCCATTGTGACAATCTCCTAAAAAATAAAGTTTAAGTGTTTCAAACTTTGAGGTAGTTGTCACACTGATGTGCTTATCTGACAAATTATTCTTTCCCCTAAGTACGAAACAGGCAAATCTTGACATTAAGACCTGCCTCATTTTAAAAAAATAATAGATCAGGGATAATAAAAAACCCAAATATATTATTTGATAGACCAACCGCCCATTCGTAAAAAAACATCCAAAATTTTAAAAAAGAGATTTTAATTATGCTGGAGGTTGATCGGAAGCAAAAAAAATGGGTATCTGAAAAAAAGCCAGACACCCTTTTCAATAAATCAATAAGGACATTGTATTCGTATTAACAATAGTTGTCAACCTTTTATTTGCTTTCCCCTGAAACAAATTGTAATGGGCGCATTCCCATTTTCCCGGTTGGACTTCTACCCCTTTGATTTGTAAGTATATATGCTTTGAGTCGACTTAATATCAGCCAATAAATTCAATATTTTATATTGCGATGCCGGAAAAATAAGAATGCGCCCATTGTAATTATTCTTCTGGACCAATGACTTAAACAAACCCAAGATTGAGGTTGTGCAGGGTCAACAGCGGGGTTAAAAGCATTGACCAGTTATCTTCCTTTTGGTACTAAGTCCTTCCAGTTAATATAACGGGCATGTCCTGTCGGACACAACGAATATTGAAAATGGTGTTATACCGCCCCCCCGAGGGGCAATGGGCCCGGCCCGGAACCGTAGACGGCTCAATTGGCCGGTTCCTATTGCCCCTCGGGGGGGGGCTCTGCTGAGGTTGCCCGGAAATTTTATTTTCTAATAAACCAATGAGAATCAATAAGTGAAACACAAGGAAAAAAAACATGAAAAGAACTGAACTCATTTCACAGACAGCACAAACCACTGAAAAACATCTGGTGGACATAATGAAAATAGATTCCAGACTTTTGGATGATTTGAAAATTCTTGCAAAACATACATGGGTAAAAAGTTTTGAGCCAGGGGAGCTTGCCGCCAACGTCATTGACAGGAGCATTGAAAAGCTTGGTCATAACATTGATGATGACACCAACATTGATATATTTGACAATGCTGTGAATGACGGAGACTTGAAAGCGCTGAAACGTTGGCTTGATAACACCTTTGGGCAGTATGAACTCTATTTGCTGGATCTGATTTTATGGCAAGAAATGAATTTTACGGACAAATAAAATCCCCGTCACTGAATAATCACAAATTTACCATAAGGCCAGCTTCTTTTTCCTGGGAGCTGGCTTTTTTATGTGCCACTGGAATTGGGTCACAAAGTGTTCCTTTTAAACTTTTAACCGAGAAGACCCTTCCAAATCTTTGATTTAGTGGGGGATGAATCGGCATATTTGCCAATTTTTATTATGGGCAAGAAAGGTTATATTTTTATAACCTACCTGCTTATAAGCTTTGTCAGGCTTTTTTACATAAATATTCGGTCAGCACCCCATCTTCACCTGTTTTGGTCTGCTCACATAGCATTAGTATGCTACGCAGCCCCAAACAGGCGAATATAGGGCACTGTCCAAACATTTACATAAGCAAACCGAATATTTACTTTTTTACATACTCTCCATCAATGGTCTTCACATAAAACCCGCTGGCTCCGGTAAACCTGGAAACATAGCCTCTCCGCCCAAATACTGAAACGGTATCACCCCCAAAAAGCTTATTACGGTAACGTGATTGTTTTTTCGTCAAGGAACTGGTGAAACTGGCCGAGAAGTTCGTTGAATTCCCTGACGATCTCTTCTCCCCTTTTGGTCAATGCGGCACCCCCGCCGCCTTTGCCGCCTTTACTGGTGATAACCAGAGGCTGTCCGGCATGACGGTTCACCGCATCGACAAGATCCCATGCTCTTTTATAAGACATCTGCATGGATTTTGCGGCTTTTGAGATTGAACCCATCTCCTTTATTTTGCTCAATAGAACGATCCTGCCGGTGCCCAGAAATGTTTCTCCATCCTTCTCAATCCATATCCGCCCACGGCAACACAAGCCCGAGGGCGCATTAGGACGGATTTTTCTTTTATGATGAGTTTTCATATCCCGATAGTAATCCATAAAATTTTCTTATTCAAGATCCATATATCTTTTGATGGGAAATCACCGTTTCAACACCGGGGGGCGGCCCTGCAAGGCCGGCTCCTGAATACGGGTACCGGTATTATCGGACGCTCAAAATTTTCGAGAATGATCCGGTGTTCATGGAGGATCTTTTTTGCCCTGTCAGTATCTTTCAGCCCCACGGCCCCAAGCAGGTCCTCATGCTCCTTTTGAAGATCAGAAATCCGTGTGGTGGGCAAATCGTCTGGCCTGAAACCGATGTAAATCTTTTGACAGATCTCCCGGTAGTGTGAAGAGAGATTATAATTGCCGGCCATGTTCAGAAACTCCTCATGCAATTCCATATCTAAAAGGAAGACCTGGCGGTTGAAACTTCCTGAAATCAAAGTCTCCAGCTTGATCATTCTCTGAGTAAGATTTTTGAGCATAGTATCCGTCATCTTACGGATCGCTTGGCCGATAAAACCGACCTCTATGGCCTCGCGGATTTCATACAGATCCTGCTTTTCCTGCCGGTTGAGCCGGTGCACCGCATATCCCTGGTTTGGAACGAAATCAAGATACCCTTCCTGGGCCAAGATAGCCAATGCATTGTTGACCGGCGTCCGGCTGACGTTGAGCCTCCTGGCAATATCCGCGAAGACCAGCCGCTGACCTGGCACAATTTCTGAATCGAGCATAAGCCAGATCAACCACCAATAGACTTTGTGGGTAAGCGTATTGAACTTTTTCACAGCGTGCCTCCCTTGGACTTGTTCTTTGATCATACCGATATATTTTATTATATATAACGCATCAAATAAAAAGATGCAAGCATTGGAAACAGCCGTTTTTTCCATGGAGGAAATCTATGATCACAAAACTCAGTTTAATTAAAACAACAAGCTGTTTTAATAGATCAAACCATCAATTACTTCCCACATTTCGCTCATTTTTATAATGATTATGTAATTACTACATAATATCACCTTAATTTTTTAATGGCCAACTTCTTGGTATTAATAAATTCAATAAGTTATAAAAAATAAGTGAATAGAGGGTTACTTAGATTCTTATCTCTTATTTTCGTGTTATTTTGGCAAGAGAATAAGAAATCCTTTTTGGTTCTGGCTTGTCCAGGTTAGGTGATGGATGAAAAGCAGATAATCATAAAAATGTGGGCAGGTACCGGGCAAGGTGATGATGGTCACTCAGGGGAAGTTAAGGCACAAGCAATAATGAGTTAATGCTCGATAGCTCTTTAAAATAAAGCGAATAAAATTCACAATAATTCACTCAGCAGCATTTTTAACTACACCTTCGCCAAAGTTTTAAACGCTCTTTGAATTAACGGAATTACACTATATATGGTATTTTTAAATATTTTTCAACACATCATACAGGATACGATTTAATCAAAAATAAAATTGGCGAAGGTATTGTTTTAAAACTGGGAATAAAATGGGAATTTTTGCCCCAAAGCAAAAAAGGAACTACAGCAGATTTACTGTAACCCCTTGATTTTTAAGGCACCCTGGAGACCCAACAACTTAAAACCATTACCTATTTTTCCAGTTTCTTGAATAATCATTGGGGCATTACATCCTATTTCAAAACACGAGCCAACGACACATAAAAATTTTTTGCTTATACTCTTAATTTTCAGACAAAAACAGATATTTTTTGTCATTCAGCATACAGAATTAACATGCATGGTACCAAAAGCGGACTTAAAAACAACAAAAGTACTCCACCAGAATCAAAGGACCGGAAAAGAGTTCTTCTAAGGGCCTAAGCAAAGGTTCTTTCATCTCCCCCATTACTGGATTTCAGAATCATTTTTAGCCACGCTATACCATCCCTCTATACAATAGAAGAAAAATGGTTTAGACGAGTCCAGGATGGGATGCCTGCTCCCATAGCAGTCTTGCAAGCCTCACGGTTGCCTGTTCAACCATTTTACCCTCAATGGCAATGGCTCCCCTTCCCGAAAATTCTGCGGCACCCACCGCGTCTATGATTGACCTTGCCCTGGCGACCTCCTGTTCCGAAGAGGTAAATACCTGGTTTACCGTATCGATCTGGGCGGGATGGATGACCCACTTGCCGTCACACCCGATGGCTCTGGCCATGGTCGCGGACCGATGGAGGCCTCCTGGATCTTTGAAGTCCCCGTAGGTGACGTCGATTGCCAGAAGGTTGTTGGCCTTTGCCGCAGCAACCATTTTGCTGATCGGATAGTGCCATCGGTGCCCGGGATAGAGTTCATCGTCGCTTTCTCCGTGTCCTGAAACAGACGTCAGTCCGACCCCGATTGAAGCTGAATAAAATGCATATAATTTACATACAATTTAGGCTTTGTGTTCCTCGATGTCATAGAATCTTATACGGTGAGAGGAGGTTCTCACCTCTGACATGATCCCCCCCAAAGAGACTGTAGGAACTCAGTAAAGGTGAACATACTTGTGTATGATTTGGTAAACATCCAGAGTTCGTTGCAATCCATCCTTTGTCTTGGTATAGGTGCTTATTTTTCTCCTGAAAGTACTATTTCTTCTTCTTGGTGTAGCGTTCTGGGCCTCAAGGTGGTTGGCGTGGATCTCAGTTTTCGTCAAGTCTTGATCCGTATCAGGAATAAAAAATTTGCATTATTCCCACGGAAATTGGATTCCAGAATGCCTGAAATTAATGGATTCCCGTTTATGTGGAAATGAGGATTCAGAGGGAAGTGCTTATTTCCATAATGTCTATTGAATAGCAGCTCAAATTTATAAGAAATAGTATCTTATATAGCGATCCGGCACCGTGTTCAGCCTTTACGACGCCATTAAAAATCTACTCAATCATATCTATAACGGTACCAAGCATTTTATCATGGGTGGATACGGTCTTCAAATTGGCTTCATAGCCACGCTGAGACAGTGTTGTCTGTATTAACTCACTGGCAAGATCGGTGTCAGACGGTCGATTTTCCGAGCTTTTTTTTACGTCCAAATTTTTTTCAAGAGCCTCTTTGCTTATTTGAACCTTCACTCCGCCCTGTTTGTCTTCAACAAGTGTGGTACGGCTGCTTTGAAAATTGTCAGTGTTCACGTTGGCAATGTTATGCGCTGAAACATTTGCTTTTTCCCCAAATGCTTTTATGGCGGATAAACTGCTTTGGAGCGCAGAAATCATAATCATCTCCCTGTCGTGCCTTTAAGCTTATTCTAAACCTAAAACAAGCGTGTCTTAAATAAAAACATCAAAAAAAGCTCGAAACGCCTTTAATTAAGGCTGATAGGTCTACAAGTGTTGACCTATTTTAAAGTATTGAAATAGATGATTATTATCTCCAAATACAATTCAAACTAATTTGAGTAAAGAGATAATAATATGAGCATTGTAGAGGAAAATTTTCAGAATGAACAGGAAAAAATATCTGAGGGAAACGCCGAAGTCTTGAGTAATTTTTTTCAGTGTTTGACCATGCTGGAAAAAACTCTTGAACGCCTGACAAGGCAGCGTTGGTATGGCAAAGAGCAATATCCCAAAATTTATTTTGAAATTATTTCAACCACATATTGACTTCGCACATGGATAAAGGGCTACCTACTTAAGGCGGGACACTTTTGATGATATGATGCAGAGATGACGCATTGTTGCAATTTTACGATGCGCTTAATATACTTATTTAAAAGAATATCTTCATCATTCCTATAACTGCCACGGGCAGACCGTATTGGGGATCTGGTCTGCCCACAACAAATATCGAAACTCCAGTTATTACAAATCATCGGACTGAGTTTCTTATAAAAATCAAATATAATGACATATGACCTACGATTTCAACTGTCCCGCCTTAAGTGGGTAGCCGTTAAACTCTATATTCGGATTTTAAATCTGGAAACCTCTTTTTTGAAATCAGACAACGATTCATGAGACCTATCTAAAACATAGACCGTTGGACAACTCTCAAAGTTGAGCAGTTAAAAGCATTGCCCACATATAGGCAGTGGGGACGGTTAAAACCTCAGAAAACCCCATGTCTGACTTATTGCATCGGGGTTGTAATAAGTCAGACCATCGTAACAGTGCCACCCATCCATTTTGGCTGAATCCTACAAACGTAACGTAAAAAGGCAAGCCAAAATGCCCAGCTCATAAATTTGGGGCTGAGTTTTTGGACGCAATACGCAGATATCCTATTGCGGTTACATTTTGAAAAACTCGTTGGCATGTCTTTTGGAACAGCCGGGGCCTGGGTATTAGATTCTTATCTCTTATTTTCGTGTTATTTTGACAAGAGAATCAGAAAACTCTTTTGGTTCTGGCTTGTCCAGGTTACGAAGATAAAAGCTCTGAGATTTCTTCCTGGGTAAGAATGCAGCCCTGGTGATATTGTCGCCTGTCAGAGAAGCGCCTGCTTCTCTTTCGTCTGTCAACACCGAGCCTTCCTTTTATTAAGGAGCGTAGCCAGGTTTGTAAGGATTTGTACTGGCCTGTGGGATTAATACGAAAATCGTGACGTCTTTCCCCCCCTGCTCGGCGATTGCTATCCTTTCTTCTGTCTGAATTTTTGCGTCTGTTTTGCCGGGTGCCCATATTAGAACAATTGATTTTTTGAGTCACGGTAAGATATCCCCCAAAGTCCTTATCCACTCGCTTATTCTGATAGAAAAATTTTATTTTTAGTAAGGTGATTCTCTAAGTATTATACAAATAAACATTTTCTCATACAAATGCAAACTAATTTTTTAGCTGGGTTTGGAAACGAATAATTTGTCCTGCCTTTCCCCGTTAAAACTCAGCTTCGATCATTTTTTATACATCATGTACTGTAACGGACCTTCCTTTTTAGAATAGTCCTTCAAAGGTAACACTGCCACCATCCATGGGCCGAGAACTGGTGCCTACCCCTGGAACCGGAAGGTCTGTGTGCAGAGTGGTAACAATTGCCAATTAGCAGATGCCTGCGCCTGCACCCTGGGGCCGGGGCCTGGATCAAACCATTGGATCACCGGGGAGGCCATGGATAGGACAAGAGAAAACTCCATCCACAACCCCAAAATGGTGCCTCGAGTCTTTGCAAATCAGGATTGTGTGGAGTTTGTGGAGAGTTTTCCCTAAAGAAATTTGGGAAATAGAGGATTATTCAGGTACCAGCAGACGTAAGAATCCCTTGGATAAAATAATGTCTTTGAAAACAGGTGTGGGTTTATTGCGTGATGGCTGAACAGCAGGAAATGGGGAATGTGGTGGATGTCACCGGGCAGGGGTGGAGAGGATCACCGGGGGCCATGCAAAAATAAATATTTTGATCGGTCAGGTGGGGGATGATGGGTGTTTTTTTTCACAATAATACTCAGCATCACGTTTAAAACTGGGAAAAAAATGGAAATTTCACCCCAAAACAAAAAAAAGGCTACAGCCAATTTGCCGTAACCCCTTGATTTTTATGGTACGCCTGGAGAGATTCGAACTCCCGACCTGCGGATTCGAAGTCCGACGCTCTATCCAGCTGAGCTACAGGCGCATGATCGCAATTTCAAATCACGTATTTTTTTCAATGGGGTGAGTGAAGGGGCTCGAACCCTCGACATCCAGGACCACAACCTAGCGCTCTGCCAACTGAGCTACACCCACCATAATCAAACCCGGACTTTATACCAGCCCATAACACAAATTGCAACTCTTTTTTTAAACAACCCTCATTTTTTTCCATTGCTAAATACCGGCAAAAGACATAGGAAGAAGTTGCATTCATTTCCCATGGAATACAGACAAGCCATTAACGACGCCAATCATCCCCCATGGTAGAACCAAGATAGAGCCCAAAGAAGATATTAGCCACACCAGGCAAAGCCAATTCACCCATCAACCCTCTTACTAAACGGTACCCCATGACACTAAAAGGCTTTGGATTCATAATCATAAGTGCCCTGTTCCATGTACTGTGGAACAGCGTATTAAAAACATGCAAAGACAAAACCAGCGCCATCTTTTTAATGATGTGTGTCACCGTTGCCGGACTTGCAGCCTTTCTCCTCCTGTTCCATACCACCCCCTTTTTGTTCGTCCCATCGGCCATGTACACGGCCCTTGCCGCCGGTTTTTTCTTTTTTTTATACCAATACTTTGTGGCACTGTCATTGGAAAGAGGGGATCTGACCCTTGTCTACCCTCTGACAGTCACCGGACCGGTTTACA
>CAKZLA010000019.1 GCA_937124525.1 uncultured Desulfobacterium sp. | reverse complement strand
TCCTGTATTCTGTGCATTTTGTGCTGAAGCCGTGGTGATCCCAAGAGAAATAAGAACCACAATGGCTGCCACCATTACAAAGAGATTACTTGCTTTTTGCATTAAACCATCCTCTGGAAATCATGTGAGTAATCTTGAAATCAGCTATGGGAGCCAGGAAGTTCATCCACTAAAAGCGAATATGACGAGTGGGAGGTGCTGTGATCAAGCACAAACTTTTTAATATGTTGAACTGCCCGCTCAATAAAAAATTTTCACAATCCTATAGGCTATATCAGAGTCTGATGTTTCGCAGCAATATTTTTTAAAGAGTTTACAAAACCTCTTGCTCTTCTCCCATTCATTGCCTGGCAAGTCTGGTATTGAAAAAATGGATTTCAATTGCTTATTCCTTCTGTCAGGCCCTTTCAAGTTGCTTTTATAACGCTTGGAAAGAGCCGCAGTTCTGTGTGCGGCAGGAACTGGGCCTTAATAAATTCATCCATAAACTTTGTGGATGAAGAGAAATCCACGTAGGTCATGGCGTTGGATATGACCAGGGCCTCTTCCCTGAAATCTCTTGAGAGCAATCCCATATAGGCGCCTGCAATGGATGAGTTACCCATATACCGGAATTTTGTCCGGTCAATATCCGGTAAAAGCCCCATGATCACCGCCTTATCGATATCCAGATGCTGGCCAAAGCCACCGGTGATGATCATCTGCTCCACCATGGAAAAATCCATTCCGATTTCACCCAAAAGAACCGTAAAACCAGCGTAGATGGCCGCCTTGGAGAGGACAAGACTTTTTATGTCGGATTCAGTAAAGAGAATGTCCTCTTCTGTTTCAAGTTTGTCTGCATGCGCGATGATAAAGGCAAGTTCGTTGTTGAACAAGCTCATGCGCCCATGGGAGACATCAGGCCTGAACTTTCCGTCCTGGCCGATCACCCCCTTGAGCAGCATCTCGGACATGAGGTCAATCATTCCCGAGCCGCAGATTCCCCTGGCAGGTTTTTGACCCACGGTCTCGTAGGTGGGGGCAAAGGTGTCAGGATCAAGGAATATTTTTTCTATGGCACCGTCTTCGGCCCGCATTCCCCATCTTATACCTCCCCCTTCAAAGGCAGGCCCGGCAGAACAGGCAGCCGTCATGAGGAACTCCTTGTTGCCGAGGACGATCTCTCCGTTGGTTCCAATATCAATGAACAGGGTCAACGTTTCACCCATGTGAAATCCCGTGTAAAGAATTCCAGAGACGATATCGCCGCCCACATAACTTGCAGGGCCCGGCATGATAAAGACTCCTGCATAGGGGGCTGCTCTAAGGCCAAGTTCCCCGGCCTTGAGAATCGGGAATGCCGATACAGTGGGGATATAGGGCTCCCTTCGGATGTACTTGGATTCCAGGCCCAAAAGAAGGTGAATCATGGTGGTATTGCCAGAGATGACAACATTTTCAATGGCACTCTGATCATCTTCGAGGCCCACCAGTGCCTGCTTGGTAAGATTGTTAATGGTGGACAACGCCATAACCTTCAGTTTTTTGACCCCGTCCTTTTCGGCACAGACAATTCTGTTGATCACATCGTCTCCACACGCCGCCTGGCGGTTATGGCCCGATGCCGCAGAAAGAACCCCTCCGGTTTCCATGTCCACGACATACACCACAATGGAGGTGGTCCCAAGATCCACGGCAAGGCCAAGTATCCTTTTTTCACTGTACTCGGGAATTACCTTAACGATTTCACTGGAGCATTTTTTTTGAAGCACCGACACGGATAGTTTCCAGCCATCCTTCCTGGACGCTTCAGTGATCTGCTGCATCACCTTTAAATTGGTGCTGAGCTTTGAGATGTCGATCCCTTTCTGCTTCAGGCCCCGGGTAAGCCTGTCGAGATCACTCACCGAATCATCCATGGTGGGGGGGGGAAGATGGAGGCTTATTTTCTTGACCATGGGGGTGATTACTTCCACAAGGCCCGCGAGTTTATCTGTTGCCTTCTTTCCCATTCCCTCGGCCTGGAGTTTTTTCTCCACTGTCTCCTCCGGGACTCGGACCTTCACGTCCCCGAAGATATGGGTCTGGCATGCCAAAAGATATCCCTTTTTCTTTTCCCGGTCACTCAGCAGGGGAGTGGGTTTGTTTTCAACACTTCCCGTTTCCAGGATCAGCCTGCATTTTCCACACGAACCCTTGCCGTTGCAGGATGCATTTATGTAAATATCAGCTTTTTCAGCCGCCTCTAAAAGGGTGCTTCCCTTTGGTACACTGGCTGCCTCCCCCCCAGGAGAGAATACCACAGTACACGTCTCAAGCTCCCTCTGTCCATTGATGTCCGGGATCTCTTTTTCCGGGGAGCCAAACCCCTTTTTTGAGATAAAGTGAATGGGGCAGGAGGTTCGGAATTTGCAATACAAATCGGGATCACGGCACTCAAGGCAGCGTTCGCATTGATATATATTGTGTTTCATACATTTGTAGGAGGTCTCTATCTCTGGATGGTTGATGCATTTGCCCATGCGCTCTCCTGTGCAGATATAATCGTTCGGTGTTTATGGCACCGCCGTTTCAAGGATATCCACCTAAGCCGGGACAAGCTGTAAAAACATGGGATTGTAGGGACCTTAATTTCGAGTCCAGCGGAGATAAAGAGTATCTCGCTTCAGGTGGGTAGCCCGTTTCAATGCCCCTGACAAGGGTCTTTTTGTTC
>CAKZLA010000018.1 GCA_937124525.1 uncultured Desulfobacterium sp. | reverse complement strand
GTTGGTGGTGCGGTTGACCTGTTCCTGGAAATATATCTCGGGCAGGGCACCGGACCGTGCCTGGATAATCTTCTCCCGGGCTGAAAGGGTCTGGAACTGTGCTGCCTGGAGTCCGGGGTTATGGGAAATTGCCTTGTCCACGGCCTGTTCAATGGTCAGATCCGCTGCCAGGCCCTGAACTGGTATTACCATTATACATACAGCCATTATCCATACTGACCAGAGGGTCTTTCTCCCGTTTTTCAGCAAAAAAATCATTTTTCCTCCTTACCATTCAATGGCTTGACATGGTCCGCCTCCCAGCGTTTATCCATGAAATAGAGCACCGGCACCGTCATGCGGGAAAACAAAAGGGATGCCACTTCTCCGGCCATAAGAGAGATGGCAAGGCCCTGGAAAATGGGGTCAAACAAAATCACCGAAGCCCCCACCACCACAGCAGCCGCCGTCAACATCATGGGCCTAAACCGCACGGCCCCGGCATCTATAACCGCCTGATCCAGGGGCATGCCCTGCTCAATTCTAAGCTCAATGAAATCCACCAGAATAATGGAGTTTCTCACCACAATACCAGCCCCAGCAATAAAACCAATCATGGAGGTGGCCGAAAAAAAAGCCCCCATGGCCCAGTGGGCCGGCAAAATCCCGATGAGGGAAAAGGGAATAGCCACCATGATCACAAAGGGGGTTGAAAAGGACTGGAACCACCCCACCACAAGTACAAAGATCAAAATCAGCACCACGCCAAAGGCAAACCCAAGATCCCGGAACACCTCATAGGTGATGTGCCACTCCCCGTCCCATTTCATGGACAGGTGACGGTCACTTTCCGGAAGGGCCGCCGTGTGCTGGGCAATGGTATAGCCCTCGGTGGTTGTTATGGCATCAATTTTTTTCCACATCTCAAGTATTGCGTACACCGGGCTCTCCTTGGCCCCGGCCACATCCCCGGTGACATAGATAACAGGCATCAAATTTTTATGATAGATGCTCCGGTCTGGCTGGGTTTCCTGTACCCGGATAAGGGAGGAAAGGGATAACAGGGTGCCATCGGCGGCGGGTATCTTCACGGCCCCCAGACGG
Source organism: uncultured Desulfobacterium sp. (assembly GCA_937124525.1). The sequence goes on along the minus strand of CAKZLA010000018.1, from coordinate 21,750 downwards.
TCCACCCCGGCCCGGGTGGCGAGGGATGGCTGGAGCACAATGGGCACATCCTCTTTTTCCAGGGGCTGATGGAGAAGGCCTGTCTGACGTCCCTCCAGAACAACCTGCAGGGTTCTGGCAATTCTGTTGACACTGATACCGTGGAGGGCCGCCTTTTCCTGGTCAATGTCCAACTGATACCGCACCTGGTCTTCTTCCATGTACCAGTCCACATCCACCACCCCTTCGGTGGTTTCAAAAATATCTCTCACCTGAAGGGCCAGCTCCTTTTGCTGGTCATAGTCCGGGCCATATATTTCCGCCACCAGGGTGGATAAAACCGGGGGCCCAGGGGGTACTTCGGCAATTTTCACCCGGGCACCATACTTGTCGGCAATGGCCTTAAGAGGGGGTCTCACCCGTTTGGCAATGCCGTGGCTTTGCTGTTTCCGCTTGCTTTTACCGGCCAGATTCACCTGGATATCAGCCATGCTCGGCCCTTTTCTCAGATCATAGTGGCGCACCAGACCATTGAAGTTAAAAGGCCCGGCTGTGCCACTGTATATCTGATAGTCCACCACCTCGTTGACGGTTTTCAGATAATCCCCCATCTCCATGGCAGCGGACGTGGTCTCTTCCAAGGTGGCGGTTTCCGGCATATCCAGGATCACCTGGAATTCACTCTTGTTATCAAAGGGTAGCATCTTCACTCGCACCATGCCAACCCCAACCATGGCACAGGCCAGGATCAAAAGGCCTGCCACGGTGAGCAAAAACCCCCACTGCCACACGGGTTTGTGGAGCAGGGGATCCATCATTTTCCGGTAGAGTCGTGTGGACCAGTCATCATCGTCATGGCCTTCGTGGCTGCCGTGTCCCTGGCCATCTTCCACTTTGATCATTCGCACCGAGGCCCAAGCGGTCACAATAAAGGCCACCAGCAGAGAAAAGAACATGGCCGCCGACGCTCCCATGGGAATAGGGCGCATGTAAGGCCCCATGAGACCGCCCACAAAGGCCATGGGCAAAATGGCACCAATCACCGCAAGGGTGGCAAGGATGGTGGGATTGCCCACCTCATCCACGGCTTCAATGGCCACCTTGAATTTTGAACGGCCCTGGTTTTCAGGAAGGCGGTAGTGGCGCACCACGTTTTCCACCACAACAATGGCATCATCCACCAGAATACCGATGGAAAAAATCAGGGCAAACAGGGTGATGCGATTCAGAGTGTACCCATAGAGATAAAAGGTGGTCAGGGTCAGGGCCAGGGTAACAGGAATGGCAAAGGCCACCACCCCGGATTCCCGGTGGCCCAGGGTGAACCATATGAGGATGGTCACGGACACCACTGCAATGAGCATGTGAAACAAAAGTTCGTTGGATTTTTCTTCGGCTGTTTCCCCATAATGACGGGTGATGGTCATGTGGACGTTGTCCGGGATGATTCTTCCTTTGGCGTCATGGACCCGTTCCAGCACCTTTTCTGCCACGCCCACGGCATTGGTGCCCTTTCTTTTGGCCACGGTGAGGGTGACGGCGGGCCAGACTCCCCGGGCGGCATCCACTTTGGGGATCTTTTTTTCCCCGGCAGCAGGGCCGGTGCCGAAAAAAACATATTGACCGGGATCAGCAGGGCCATCTTCAATCTCTGCCACATCCCTTAAATATACAGGATGACCCTTGGAGACGTTGATCACCACCCGGCCCACTTCCTCTGCATTTTTAAGAAGACCACCGGTGTGGATGACAATTTGACCCTGGCGTGAGGGAAAACTACCAGAATCAGAAGCTTGGTTGGCAACAGATACCAGATTTGCCACCTGCTCCACATCCAGACCATAGGCGGCAAGACGGCTGGGGTCCAGACGGACACTCACCTGGCGCTGCTCACCGCCGATGATGGTGGTGATGGAGGCATTGGGTTCCCGCTTCACCAGATCCTCCACCTCGGCGGTGAGTCGTCTGAGTTGGTAATGATCCACCTCTTCGCTCCAGAAGGTCAGGGCCAGGATGGGGACATCATCAATGTATCTGGGACGGATAAGGGGGGGGCTGACCCCTGTGGGAATCCGATCATAATTGGACATAAGCTTGGATTGAAGCTTTACAATGGAGGCTTCCTCGTCCTGCCCCACCAGGAATCGAACCACGGCCATGGACATGCCGGGCATGGAGGTGGAGTAGATGTATTCCACCCCGGGGATTTCCCATAATAATTTTTCCATGGGTTTGGTGACCCGCTGTTCCACCTCTTTAACGCTGGCACCGGGCATTTTTACAAACACGTCGATCATGGGAACAATGATCTGGGGTTCTTCTTCCCGGGGAAGGGCAATCACCGCTGCAATGCCCAAAAGAATGGATGCAATGATAATCAGCGGCGTGAGTTTGGAATCAATGAAAAATGCGGCGATTTTACCTGCTGGCCCTTGCTTGAAACTCATGATGCGCTCTCCACTTTCATGCCATCCTTTAATTCTGGTGGAGGAGAAATAACATAGCGGGTACCGGGTTTCACGCCTGAGATGACTTCAATTTGATCCTTAAAGTGTCTTCCGGTTCTCATGAGACGAAACCTTGCGATATTTTTGTCATTCACCAGAAAATATCCGGTGAGCTGTCCCTGGGTGACCTGGGCAGATTCGGGAATCAAAAGCATGCCACCGTCTCCCACGGGAATGCTCACCCTGCTGAACATCCCGGACCGGAGCATGGTGCTCTCCGGAAGGGTCATCTTTACATTAAAGGATCTACTTTTTGCATCCGCTGTGGGGGCAATGGTCTTGACGGTACCTGTGATGGGGGGGAAATTTGCCAGGGCCGGGATGGTGACCTCCATGGTCTGACCCATCTGCACTGACTGGATATGATGTTCCGGAACCAGAAATTCCACCTGGAATCCCCCGATTTTTTCAAGGGTTAGAAGGGGGATGCCCGGGGAGGCAAGATCGCCCACATTGATCATCTTGGCGGTGACAATGCCGTCATAGGGAGCAAGAATGGTGGCATCTTTTTGGGAAATACCGGCCCCGGAAACCGCAGCCTTGGCCTGTTGAACCTGCGATCGGGCCGCCGAAACCATGGCCTGGGCCTGGGCCAGGGCTGCCTGGGCCTGTAGGTGACGGGCCTGGGCCTCTTCAAATTCCTGACGGGTGGCGGATTCTTCCCGGAATAATTTTTGGAATCGCTTGTAGGTGGCTTTGGCAAGATCTGCCCCTGCCCGGGCTGCGCTCTGGGCTGAGATGGCGGCATTTTCAGCCTTTCTGGCCCCGGTAAGTCCGGCTTCACTCTGGCGCAGACCTGCGGCCACCTGGCGTTCATCCAGAATCACCAGGATGTCTCCCTTGCTCACCGCATCCCCTTCCTTGACATTCACCGCCTTGACAGTGCCCATGATTTTGCCGGACAGGGTGCTGGAATTTTGGGCGGTTATGGTGCCAAGGGCCTCGTAAATAAAGGGTTGATTGCTGATGGCTGCCACGGCCACAGCAGTGGAGATAGTTGCCGGGGGGCTGGATTCTGTGGTGCCGGGTTCAATTTTGTCATTGCAACCCATTAAAAGACAGATGATCCCCAATGGGATGCATATCCCGAACAACGATTTACTACTCATTGATTTCTCCTTATATCTTTTATGTAATAAAATTGTAGTTATGATCTATATCTTAGCAGGATTTGTCAATGTTTTTTGCTTTGTTTTTTGCCCCATCATAGGTTTGATAAAATCGATGATTGAACTCGTGTTGTATTTTTGCATCTTTTAAAATATAGATCCGTTAACTATTTGAATTTTATATAAAAGTTCGTTCAAAGTGCTGTGATGAATAGTGTTGCTATGATCATATAGACAGGGGTGATACCTGAAATATGAAACTCCAATCATTGCAGTCTCTAATTCTACTTTGTTAGCTTATCCATGATCGCATGAATTTTACTGTAACCCAGTGCCTTTTTGGGAGTTTTTGCTGTGAAACGTCAAAAATTGTTAGATAAATTTGGGAATCTAACAAAGTAGAACTAAAAGCCTGTTTAAAAAATATCAGGCTCTTAGGGGGGATGGCATATGAAATTAAAGCGGTCTAATGGTGATTCTACTTTCTAATTTATCACTATCTGTACCTGTCTTATGAGACTCTCCAGCACCCGGCAAGCCCTCTTCTTTAATAAACACCTTGTGTAGATTTTGTTTGATAGACAAGGACGAATACATCCCGGTAATGGTCGTATTGGCAAATATAATCTTTTTGACCACCACCTCAGGAATTCCCATTTCTCTGTTTGACCACTCCGTAATTTCTGCAAGTTTGTTTTTTATTTCATTGAGTTCTGTCTCGGCGCTGGTGATGTCTTTTTGGTTATTGGAAATTTTAGTGGTGATGTGATCCTGTTCGTTGAAAAGGTCTTCAAGGTTTTTTTCATCTTCTGCGATCTTGAGCATTACCTCTTTTAATTGGCGCCCAGGATCTGTCAACTGGTCACTATGTTTTTGTGGATCGAGTTTTTCCACTATTTTTTTCAGTTCTCTTTGTTTCACCATGGCCCTATCCAGTATTTGGACCAAGGACCCAATTTTTTTTTCAATTTTTTCATGTAATGTCATAAGGCGAGTTCGAAGAGTTATTAACTCTTTTGTCTCTGCCGTTTTCTGGGGTATTATTGTTCTTATCTGTTCCGTTTCTCTTTTTACGCTTTCATCCACACCAACGATCAGGTTACATGATTTTGAAATCTCAGAGCCTATATTCATTGCACATATTCCCTTTTTTGCAGCAACCTGGGAAGATAGGATAGAACCTTTATTTACAAGGCACTGCCCACCTGTATCAATCTGTGAGTCAATGATTTCCTTTTCAACAACAACATCTCCGAATGCTTCAATGCGGGAGTCATGAATATATCTGGCCTGGATGTTTCCATCTGTTTTGATTTTGGCACCGATAATGCCACCATTCACAATAATATCTCCAGCCATTTTGATTTCAGCTTTGAGAATTTCTCTGGCAGTCAGGCTGTTACCCTGCACACAATATCCATTTTGTATTGAGCCGAGTACATGAATTCTACCATTAAAATTTATATGACCGGATTCCACGCCAACATTACCGGCGATTTTTAGTTCCGGAGAAACATAAACCTTACCCATGGCAGAGATTTCAGGGATGCCGTCTGTTGTTGCCATTATTTTGAGATTGTCCTGGGAGGAGACCGTTCCTTTTCCAGATATGAGCTTTGTATCCTGGGGGTTAGAAACTGGTATTTCGTAACCAAACACGTCCTTTCCCGGTATACCTTCCACAGCAGGATTTTTTTGTGCAAGTAAGCTTCCCGTTGTCACCTTTGGCAAATCGCCCTTTTCTTTGAAATCAATGGTACCCCCTTTTTTGATTGTGCCTACCTTTAATGGATCTGTGTCAAAATAATATTTAATGGTGGCATTCTTTGGGGGGTGCGGCTTGACGCCCTTTGCAATGATCTGGGGTTCTTTGTTATTGTATTCAGTAAGGCACATCGCTATTTCAGAATCGGTTACTATGCCGTGTTTTATGCCTTTTATTTGAAGACTTTGTTTTATGTCTTCAACGGTAACAGGTTCATTGATTTTATCGCTAATCCATAAGGTGACGAAGAGCTTATCCATTGAAACCGACAGGCTGAAATTTGTGTTTTTTTTGCTCTCTTCTTTAACATTAATAGGAGATAGGGGTTTGGTTTCAGCAGGGGAATTTTCTTTAAATCGCTTTTGTCTTACAAGAATCGCATCTCGCTGGTTTTTTGTCATCACCTTAGATTCAATCAGTATATCCCCGATTAATTTAAGCCGTTTCGTTTTTTTAAAGAGCCTGTTTTGTTCTTGTAGCGCCCAATCTATCTGAGCTTGGGTGGCAAAGTTATTGCACACGGCAATGGTTCCAAATTTATTATCAAGTTTTCTTGTTTTAAAGTTTTTTTGAGTTGAGATTAGAAAATCCAATTGGGTCTGTGATATCATTCCTTTGGCCATAAAAATTTTTCCTAAGCACTGTTTTTTTGGGGGAGGGAGTGCGCCTTGAATGGCCAATACGTCCTGGAGTTGTTCATTGCTGATAAAATTATATTTGATTGCCAGTTTACCCAATAGTAAACAGGAGTCTTCTTGGGATACTTGCTCAATTTCACCCTGTTCAAATGGGGTCTTCTGGCTATTTTTTGTATCTTTCTCGTTAAATATAATTGTAAATTTGACGCCGCATTTTTTACACGACACCTTATTCCCCATAAAATTCTGGGGAACCTGGTATCTGCATTGGCATGAGGGACATTCTGCTATTTCATAATTGTCTTTTTTCATATTTATCCAGATTCAAAGAAAAATGTCGTTTTCGAAAAACTTGGCTCAAATCAATAATTGGGTAACGGGTAATCCCCGGCTCAGCCGGGGAGACTCCCAGAGTTTGACATTTGCAGGAGTATAAGAAAGTCTTCTAACACCACAGCGACACTTTGACTTAAAAACCGTATGCCAATTGATTTGCCTTAACTTAATCAGCAGTAATCATAGGCAAGATGACATGCGTTTTTTACGTGAACTTCAAAGTGTCGCTGTAGTGCTAAACTGTGAACCGCTCAAAGATCATAGCAAAGGATACTTTCCATGAACAACAATAAAAAATTAAACCATACAACTTGAGATTGCAAGCATGATCTGCTATGGATCCCAAAATATAGAAAAAAAAAGCAATCTAAGGCCATCTGAAAAAGTATCTGGGTGTATCCCTGAAAATGGATATTTATGGATAAGGTAAAAATAAATCATCCTGATTAAACAGTTGAAAATTATGGGACATTCTCATCTGATTATGGTATGCTATCCAATTAAACTAAAATGATTTATGTTGCTCGATGATCTGATAATCCAACTTTGTTATATTCATATCTGACAAATGAAGGATATCAAAGCATTCACTATAAAATTTAAGAAACCACTTGGAATAAATATGTCATTTGAAGAACTTGGCCTTCGGGTCGAACTGCTTAAAGCCGTTAAAACCAATGGCTACACCGCCCCCACCCCCATCCAGAGCCGGGTCATTCCGGCCATTATACAAGGAAGGGATGTCCTTGCCAGGGCCCAGACAGGAACGGGTAAAACCGACGCATTTGCCCTGCCACTGGTGCATGTTTTAAGTCAACAAAAGGGCAATGCTCGACACCCCCGGGCCCTTATCTTAACCCCCACCCGGGAACTGGCCCTCCAGGTGGGAGATTGCCTCAAAGATTATGCCAGAAGAGTTTCCCTGCGGTGCTCTGTGGTTTATGGTGGAGTTAATATCAATCCCCAGATTCACCGTTTAAGGCGGGGCATTGATATCCTTGTGGCCACCCCGGGCCGTCTTCTGGATTTGGCTTCCCACAGAGATCTGCATCTTTCCCAGATAGAATTCCTGGTGTTTGACGAGGCAGACAGAATGCTGGATCTGGGCTTTAGTGGGGAAATATCCGAAATCCTTGAGCTTGTGCCGACCCATCGCCAGACCATGTTGTTTTCTGCTACCTATACTCAGCAGATCCGACAACTTGCCGATGAAATGCTCAATAGTCCCCAAAACATTGAGGAGACACCCAATATTAAAGCCGCGGCATCCATTGCTCAGAAGGTCCATCTGGTGGAACAGAGCAATAAATGTCCCCTGCTGATCCATCTGATCACCAAGGGAAACTGGCCCCAGGTGCTTGTATTTACCCGCACAAAACACGGGGCAAATAAATTGACTGAAAAATTAATGGCAAAGGGGGTGAGTGCCGCGGCCCTCCATGGCAACATGAGCCAGTCCCAACGCACACGGACCCTCAAGGAGTTCAAAAAAGGGGAGGTAAGAACCCTGGTGGCAACGGATGTGGCTGCAAGGGGACTGGATATCAGTAATTTACCCCATGTGGTGAATTATGACATGCCCCGGGCCCCGGAGGATTATATCCATCGCATTGGCCGCACTGGACGTGCCGGGGTAAGCGGAGTGGCTGTCTCCCTGGTCAATCATGATGAGAACGCCAGTTTAAAGGCCATTGAAAAGCTGTTGAAACAAAAAATCCCCAAAGAATCCATTGACGGCTACACCGTGGATGGTGCGGTTCCCAAATTTGTTTTATTACGTCCCAAAAACCCCGCCAGTGAAAGAAATGCAGACAAGGGGATAAAGGAGGCGGTGAGCAAAAGAAATGCTTCAAAGACTCCTGCCAGCAAAACCACAAATTTCGGCAAAAGCGACGAGAGTGCATCAAAATCACCATCTGGTAAAAAAGCGAAGAAATTTGAGAAAAAACGTTCCCGATCAGAAGCCCGTTCCCGCCCAATACCGAGAAAGGGAAGAAGCAGAGGAAAAAAATAACGTAGAACCTGATTCCTGGGGTGGGACCAAGCCCCGAACAGTCGGTCCATCACCAACACTGTCATAAATAACCCCATGGCCAGGTTCAACTTTTCGCCAAGGAGTCCCCTTCTGAATCTCTGATTCAATGGGGGATGAATTCAGAACTTTGCTCACCAGCAGGTATAGTCTTGTCTGCAGCTTGCCGTTTTTTTTCGTTCAGCGGTGAACCTGATTCATAAGATCCACCATCAGTGCAACCATGAAAATACCCATTGACAGGTTTAACAGGATAAAGGCCATGGGATATTTTTTCATCTTACAGGAGAAGAAATTCCGGATGAACCACAGGGAAAGTCCCAGGGCGTTAAACCCAAGAATTGCCAGCACCGGCGCACTGATCCTGGAGAAAAAAAGCGGCAGCATGAGGATCATGGCAGCAAAGAGCAGCACCCACACCAGTAAAATCCGTTCCATCTGTGCTAAAGAAAACAGGGTGAGCATGCTGGGGAAGGCCCCCTTCTGATAATCCTTTTTATGGGACAGGAGGATCAGCCAGTAGTGGGGGAGCTGCCATACTCCGAAAATCACCATCACAGAGAGGATGCCGAGGTTCATGGACGGGGTTCCTCCGGCTGCGCTCCAACCCATGGCCGGTGGCACCATGCCGCACAAGGCACCCGGGAGTATGGCAAGGATGGTTCTTGATTTAAGAGGGGTGTAAATGCCATTGTAAAGCATCACTCCAGCAAGGCCCAATGCCATGGTAATGAATGGCTGGCGGGTCATCCCGAGTCCTGCAATGCCCACAAGAATGAGTACCATGGATTGGGCCAGCATGGGAACAAAGGGCAAGATGCCACAGGGCAGGGGGCGATTTCGGGTTCGTTCAAAGGCGGCATCTCTGTGGCGATCCTGGCAATTATTCACACCACCGCTGCCCGCACAGAGCAGAAAGGTGAAAATTCCGGTCATATAAAAAAGACCATCGGGATGGGGATGCTGGATCAGGTAACCCAGCATGGCGGAGAGGGCAATGGACAGACTGATGCCCGGTTTAAAAACCTGAAGACACCCAACAAGTATCGCGTTTGAAGAATCTTTTTGATCTGTCATGGATTGGTTTTTATTCTTCCTGTTCCAGCCATTTCTGGTATTCCTCCGGCGGGACGGCCCGAAGAACAGCGGTCATATCCGCATGGCCAACACCACAGAATTCAGTACATTGCACAAAAAATCGTCCGGGTTTTTCCGGGTAGAACCAGGCGTAGGTATTTACACCGGGAACCGCATCCACCTTGACCCTGAAAGCGGGAATAAAAAGACCATGAATCACATCATCCGAGGTGATGTTCAACCGGATGGGGCGGCCAATGGGCACAACGATTTCATTTTCTGTCTCCTTTCCGTCGGGATAGACGAAAATCCAGGAGTACATCTGGGCAATGGTTTCGATTTCCAGGGCGTTTTTCGGGACGTTGCGAAGCCCCGCATAGGAGGACCAGCCCACCCAGAACATGGACAGGGCAATGACAGTGGGGATGACGGTCCAGACAATTTCCAGTTTCCAATTATCCCGGATGTCGGCGGGTAGGGGATTTTTGCTGCGGCGGTATTTGATGACAAACCAGATCATGGTGATGGTGATCAAGGTCAACAGCACAAGGGAAATACCGATGATATATAAAAAAGCCGCATCAATCTGTTCAACCGGATTTACTATTTTATCCATATAATTCTCCATTATCTGAAGGCTATATCCCAAAACATGAAACCGATGAGAATGGCCAGAAACCCAATGGTGGCCAGAAACGAGCTTTTTATTAAAAGGCTCTCATATTTCAGGTGCATGAAATAAAGCAGGACAAAACTGGCTTTCACCGATGCGACCATGATGGCAATCCAAATGTTGGCACTTCCCAGATCCACCCGGGAAATAAAAACGGTGAACCCTGTCAGGACCAGTAAAATAATTAATATGGACAAGAGTTTTCCATATGATTGTATGTGGGATTCTGCTTCTTTTATCATTATTTTCTCCACAGAGATTATATTTTTATCGCTCACTGTTTTTCAATTTTTGTTATGGCGGACCAAGGAACATCACAAAATAAGATAAAACAGCGGAAAAATAAAAATCCAGATCAGGTCCACCAAGTGCCAGTAAAGACCTGCATTTTCCAGGAAAACAAAGTGATCTGCCCTGATTTTATCCATGACAATAAAAATCATGGTCAAAGATAACAAAATCATGCCAATGACGATGTGCACCCCGTGGAGTCCGGTGATGGTGTAATAGAGGCTGAAAAAAAGAATCCGTCCATGGGGACTGTCTTCCATGGCGGGTGAATTGGGATAAATCCCCAGATCAATCTTGTGGCCCCATTCAAAGTATTTGTTGATCAAAAACAGGCAACCCAGCCCCAGGGCAATGGAAAGAAAAGTGCACGCCAGTTTTTTATGATCCTGTTGTACAGCCGTTATGGATGCGGCCACGCAAAAACTGCTGATTAGCAAAATAACGGTGTTTATGGCCCCCATGGCCAGATCAAGCTCCTTTCCCGAAGCGATGAAATCCACCGTGTGCATACGGTAATAAGCGGCATAAAGCACGAACAGTCCGCCAAACAACATGATTTCGGTATAAAGAAATAGCCACATGCCTGTTCTGGAACCGGTGGTGTCCATGGATTGATTCATGATGAGACCCCGCCAGTGCCTTGTGTCTCATTGGCCTTGCGAATAACCTCTTTAAAGTCATAGGGATATCCCGGAGCCCGGGGGGGGGACACAAAGTTGTGAAGGGGGGGAGGGGAGGGGGTTTGCCACTCCAATGTGGTGCCGCCCCAGGGATCCCCGGATATTTTTTCCCCATTTTTAAAACTGATGGCAAGATTGGTGAACATAATAAAAATACCTGCCACCATGATATATGCGCCAATGCCAGCAAAAAAATTACCGGTTTCAAACTGGGGAAGATAGTCATAATAGCGCCGTGGCATCCCCTGCATCCCCAAAACAAACATGGGAATATAGTGCAGCATGAACCCCATGGTGGTGAGGGTGGCCGCCACATAGGCGGTTTTGAAATGATAAAGCCGTCCGAAAAATTTCGGCCACCAGAAATGGAGGGCCGCAAAAAAAGCAAACCCCGTGCCCCCGAACATTACAAAATGAAAGTGGGCCACCACAAAATGGGTGTCATGGACCTGAATATTGGTGCCGGCGGCCCCCAATATCAAACCTGTCAGCCCCCCAATGGTAAATAGATAGATAAAACAAAGGGAAAGGAACAGCGGCGGGGTCATGAGGATGGACCCCCGGTACATGGTGGAAACCCAGGAAAACACCTTAATGGCACTGGGAATCGCCACAACAAAGGTGAGAAAAGAAAACACAAACACGGCCACATCGCTCATGCCGCTGGTGAACATGTGGTGGGCCCACACCAGGGAGCCTGCAATGGCAATAGCCATGCTGGACAAAACAATGGCCTTATATCCAAAGATGGATTTTCTGGAAAAAACCGGGATGATTTCTGAGATCACCCCCATGCCAGGAAGAATCATGATGTAAACAGCCGGGTGGGAGTACATCCAGAACAGGTGCTGGTACAGCACGGGATCTCCGCCTTTATTGGGATCAAACATGCCGCTGCCAAAAATTCGCTCAAAGATGATGAGTAAAAGGGTGATGGAGAGCACCGGCGTTGCCAGAAGCTGAACCCAGGCCGTGGCATATAAAGACCAGGAAAACAAAGGAATCTGCATCCATCCCATGCCCTTCATGCGCATGCGGTGGAGTGTGGTGATGAAATTGAGTCCTGTGAGCATGGAGGACATTCCCAGTATAAAGGCCGCTGTCACGGTCAATCCCACATTGGTCTGGGTGGAGACGCTGAAGGGAACATAAAATGTCCAGCCGGTGTCCGGGGGCCCGTCGGCAAACAGAGAAAAAATGGCCAACACCCCGCCCAACATGTAAAGGTACCAGGAGAGCAGATTTAATTTCGGGAAAAACACATCATCGGTCCCAATTTGTATGGGCAACAAAAAGTTGCCGAAAATGGCAGGGATGGCCGGGATGACAAAGAAAAAAATCATGATCACCCCATGGAGGGTAAAAACCGCATTGTAAGCTTCGGCCTCCATAAGGGTGGTACCCACGGTCATGAGTTCCGTGCGGATGAGCAGGCCCAGGATAATGGCAACGACAAACCAGAACATGACAGCTACCATGTACATCAATCCTATGCGCTTGTGATCAGTGGTAAGAAGCCATGCGCCAATGCCGGTGAATCTTGCCGGGGAAGGCGTTTTATAAAAAGATAGGGTATTTTCCAGTGTATTATCCCCCGAATGTGTTGTTTATTGACTCGACAGGCTGTTACGGAGCTAAAAACATTTTATCGATTACGGCCTTTTCGTAAAACAAAGAAATAAAATGCCCCCAACATCAGAATCAGGACAATCCCGGTGATTTGAAAGGTTTTAAATACATATTTTTTGCCCTTGGGGTCGTAATCAAAACAGTAAGTCAGAATTTTTTTAATGGATATGGCCGGGGTGCCCCGGCTGGCCTCGGTGATAGCCATGCTCACATCAAAGGGCAGGTACTCCACCCCATAAAGATAACGGATAATTTTTCCATCATCACCCAATATAATAAGTACATTGGGATGGATAAAATTGTGCTGTTCAACCCGTTTAAACCGGAAACCTGTGGCAAGGGTTAACGCTCTTATGTTGTCAAGGGACCCGGTGAGGAACCGCCACTCATTAACCGGAAAGGCCGGGGGAAGAAGGTTCATGTAATTGGTTTTGGTATCTGAAGCGATTTTAGGGGTGTCTTCATGGTCAAAGCTGATGGTGACCACACGATACTCTTTACCTGGTTTGAAGGTCACTGATGGCAGGGTGTGGGCAAGGTTGGCCATCATCATGTTGCAAGTCTGGGGGCAGTGGTAAAATACCAGTTGAAGCAGGGTGGGGCGATCCACCAGCTCCGAAAGTGTTATGGGAAAACCGTTCTCATCCGTAAATGAAATATCCAGGGGAACGGTTTTTCCCAACTTTTCATCCAGCCCCACACTTTTAAACAGGTTTTCTTCTTCATCCAGTGACTTTGCCTGCATGGCCGAGTGATCATGGGCTTTTGGAAGGGCTTTCTCCTCCATGGACAGCGCCATGGTGTCCGGAGATTTTTCTTTGTCGGTATGATCCATCTCCATGCCATTGGTGTCTGTGCCCATGCCATGGGCTGCATGACTGGTCATGTCGTTGGATTCAAAGGGCTCCCCTGTTACAACATCACGATGTTTCTCCATGATTTTTTCACCCATCTGATGGGTGTTGTGGTTATCCTCCAGTGCAGAGGTTACCTGGGCTGGACCCAACAGAAAAAAAAGGGCAGCCAGCGATACAAACATATAATAAATAAAGGGTGTTCTATGCGTTGTTTGTCTGATGATTGACCTCCTTTGTTCGGAATCCTTTGTTCGGAATCCTTCTGCCACGCCTTGAAGACGAATAAAAATTCTAATATCCTTTTCCGGCAATCGCCTTGTTGGCTACCCACCTAAGCTGGGACAAGGTGTCAAATCAATGGCCTGAATAGCCTTGATATGCATAGTCAGCAAGGCTGAAAATTGTCCCTATTTAGACGTGCAGCCGCCTTATTTGATTATTTCAAATTCGCCGGTGTTCAGTTCTACTTCCAGGACAGTTCTGAATTTATGGCGTGTGCGAAAACTGTCCCTGCCGGAACCATAGGCCAGCAGCACAGTGGTTTTTCCGTCCAGCGAGATGGTCTGGTCGGTATCATCACTGGAGTCCAGGGGAATGGTAAAGCTTATGGTGGTGAACCCATCTTTTTCCTGACCAGCCATATTGCTGATATTTTCCTGAGCGCCCAATTTTTTGTCAGGCTGGTGCTGATGGGCTGTGGTGCCGTAATGATCTGTTATGACAACCTTGTTATTTTTGACATAGCCAAGGATAAAATTGGCGTCTTTCATTTTTTGGGTGGGGTTGAAACCAATGCCCACCCAACCTTTTGTTTTTGCAGAGAGTTGGATGTTTATGTTTTCTCCGTCAATTGTCCAATCAAAGGTAATGGTATCGGTTTTCAGTTGATGGTCAAAGGGAGCATCTACGCCCATGCAGGGAGTTGATGCAAAGGTGATTGCCAGTATCGTAAAAATCAATAGTCTACGTGTCATGGTGTACCTTTTTGTTTAAAATATTCATAATATTACAATACCGTCGCCAAATTCAAAACCAATTTAAAATCCAGCGATTAAAATACCTATAGTGTCAATATGGGCGATTAGACCACAATATACAACTAAAATTTAAGGCAAAATAAAATTGGCGAAGGTATTAAATGAAATAATGAATATTTTTTAATATTATTTAACAAAAATCAAACCTGGTTAGACTCCTTTCCCGGATTGAATCTTGAGTTTTAATAAACAGTCAGGGGATCAATCAAGCAAGTTTGGTTTTAATTATCCGTATTGAAGTTCTCCGCCCATGAACCCCAGACCCGTGGCAAATAAAAGGCAGAGGGCATAAATGAACAGAATTTTTTTATGCTGATCTTTACTGCCCAGGGAAAATTTAATGGCCGTCATAAAGGAGAGCGTCAAGAGGACGGCAAAGATCATTTTCATTACAATAAGCAAGCTCCATTCACCGCCAAACCGGTATTGCCAGTCGGTGAAGCCAAATACAACAGTAGGTAAGATACCTGCCAGTCCAAGGGATATACAATAATAAGCGGTGCGGAGGAACTCCTCTTTTTCCAGCAGAAAGAAAATCAACGCAAAGACAAAACCGCCCATTGCCATTCCCATGGGAATGTGTGTCATTGCAGGGTGTAGGGGATGTACAAAACCAACGCTTTCCAGTAAATGATACAGAGTCTCGATCATGGTCTCACCTCATTTGTTGTTAAATTCGGGTATCAGGTTTGTCAAAAGACTTGCCATTGTGCTTGCCTCTTCATAGATATTCTGCGTTACCCAGATGGTGCAGCATCCTGGAGACAGTCGCAAAATCTTATACAACCTGGCACGTTCTTTTCAAGCAATGGCATAATCGCCTAAGGAAATAGTAATGATATTTAAAACAGACTTAGGATTCACTCAAAAATAAGTTAGCATTTTGGGAAGTTGAGTCGCCTGTCCCACAAGGTTTGCTTTTTAATACAATAAAGCTTGTTCATGAAGTTTTCAAGTAAAAACTGGCTTTGACTCTCGATGATGAAGTTTTTTTGGGGGGCGTTTTTTTGTTTTTTCTCCCCCTGAATTTTCCTGAATCAAAATAAAACTCATTGTTGTGAAATAAATTAATATAACTAAATCCATAAAGATGATTGCAATTTTAAGATAAAATTTTTATCTTTATAATATTAAGGAGCAAAATAAATTTGCTTAAAACTGGAAAATGAAAGATGTCGAAAATCATACTTTGCTAATCTCAAAAACCGTTATGGTAAGGAAAAAAATGAGAAATCTTACATTGAGAATGAAGATGTTGCTTGGTGGCGTTCTTCTAGTTTTAATTCCCATGCTTGTCCTCGGCTCACTTGCCTATTTCCAAGCAACGGAAGCTGTTAAAAAAGAAGCCTTTGACAAGTCTCTTCATATTGCACAACGACTGGCTGACATGACCCAGGCCGTAATGCAAGAAGAGGTCAAACTGGTGCGCAGTCTGAGCACCGACGGAAGATTGATTGCGGCATTGGAATCTTTCTCCAAAGGTGATAAAGAGGTTTCCCACAAGGAATTACTCAATATAATGGCCAATTTTGAACGTATGAGCGACATATGGTCAGAACAGTATGAGGCGATTCTTGTAACCGATGCCAGTGGCCGTGTTTTAGCGGATAATAGAGGGGGAGGGTATGCTGGGATTGATTTATCCAGCCGTCGTTATTACAAGGAGGTTCGCCAAAAAGGGATAAGTGTAGGGGATGTGGTCCTCTCAAAGAAAACCAATCTCCCCGTGGCAATT
Source organism: uncultured Desulfobacterium sp. (assembly GCA_937124525.1). Next base: position 5,405 of record CAKZLA010000018.1, on the reverse strand, counting down.
ATTGCTGCCGGGGTAAAATTACCTGATGGGGCTTTGGGTGGAATGGTATCCATGGTGATGAAAACCGATTTTTTGGTGGAAAAAATTAGCGGGACTAAATTGGGTAAAACAGGTTACGGATGGATGATCAATGAAACTGGGGTGCTTATTTCCCATCCCAATCCGAAAAATTTATTAACTTTAAATTTGGCCAGCCTTGACGGTATGCAAAACATAACTGATCCGATGTTAGACGGTGGAACGGGTGTAACAGATTATGTTTTCAAGGGGACAAAAAAGGTCTGTGGTTATGCTCCTGTATCACTGACCGGATGGTCCATCGGTGCCACCCAGAACATTGATGAGTTTATGGCCCCGGTGATAAAAATTCGGCACTGGATTTTCTTCGCAACTGGAATAGCCACTATTGTTGCATGTATCGTCGTACTACTTTTTGTCCTTTCCATAACCCGAATAATTAATACCGTTGCAGACTCTCTTAAGAATGGTTCCGAAGAAGTAGCCGCTGCAGCCATACAAATTGCCAGTGCCTCCCAGTCCCTGGCCGAAACATCCAGTGAACAGGCAGCTACCCAGGAGGAAACATCTGCCAGTATTGAACAGATTGCCGCCACGGCCAAAGAAACGGCAGAACTGACCCATGGTGCTTCCGAACTTATGAATGAGAATATCGCCAAAACAGCTCAATCATTGAAGGCATTAAAAAAGTTGTCGGGTAACATGGCATCCATTGAAAATGATAGTTCAAAAATAGGTACGGTGACCAAAACCATTGATGAAATTGCTTTTCAGACTAATCTGCTTGCATTAAATGCGGCAGTGGAAGCAGCCCGTGCCGGCGAGGCGGGTGCTGGTTTTGCTGTGGTTGCGGAAGAGGTTCGAAATTTGGCTTTGAGGGCCTCTGAGGCGGCAAGCGGCACCCAGGAGCTGTTGGAGGGCATGCGGGCTCAAATCGTCACCGGGGCGGAAGCACTGCGCATGATGAGTGCAGATTTTGAAGGCATTGTTGAGTCCTCCACCATTATGGGCGAGCAGACGGCTAGCATTACCGAAGCCAGCAGACAGCAGGCCCAGGGCATAGACCAGATCAGCCAGACAACCATGAACGTTGAGCAAGCGACCCAGGCTGTGGCAGCCAATTCCGAAGAGACTGCAGCAGCTTCTGAAGAACTGGCCAGTCAAGCGGAAACCATGCTGGCAATGGTAAAAACTTTGTTTCAATTGGTTCATGGTCGAGACAACCAACATATAATACACCGTCAACAGCCTGTGGACAGCTTTGATCAATTTGATGAAATACCGGCCCCGGTTCATAACACGAAAAAGAGCATCCGCCTGGGTCACAAGACGCACATATGAGGGAAGAAAAATGGAAGTAAAGAGCAGTGGGGATCAAAAAAAGATCCATATTTATATTTCAGGCAGTATCAACCAGACGGGTGCTGAAGAATTAAAAAAGCATTTAAATGGATTAAATCTTGAACACACAAAAGAGGTGCTCATAGACTTTGCAAAGGTATCCTATATCGGCTCCGCTGGTGTGGGAAAATTATTACTGCTTTATAAAAATCTTGTAATTGATGATGCGCGTATCAGGATGATCAATGTTGCTCCAGATATATACAGTCTGCTGATGGATATGAAATTAGACGAGATCTTTTCAATTGAAAAAGGAAAATGAGTCTAATCAGGCCCAAACCCATCAGGTAAAGACGCTCTCAATTCACTTGGCCACCCAGATGATCCTGTCTAAAATATCCACTCATCTGCTCCAGGCCAACAATGAGAACTACCATCTTCAGTTTACGACTGTGTTGAGACTTCTGGGTCGTTTTTGTCATGCAGACCGATGTTTTGTTCTTCAAAAGGGAAAGAACAATCAATATTATCTGTTATCCCAGTGGCTTGATCAATGGGAGGCCCATGCAAAGGCACCTGAAAAAAGGTATCCCATTGAACTGCCCCCAAAAATAGACCTTGCCTTGTCATCCCATGACCTGGCCTATTTTAATTCCGAAAAATCCCAAGGGCAGGGCCAGGAACATGGGCTCCAATTCCATCATCACTACACCGCTTCGGCATTGATGGTTCCCATGATTGAAGGAAAAGAGGTTGTGGCCTGTCTGGGGATGGAATCGGTGGTGATTGACAAACTGTGGGAAGATGGAGATATCAGTCTGCTGCGCAGGAGTGCTGAATATTTTGTCGCCACCATGGCACGGATACGAGCGGAACAGGAAAAACAAAAAAGTGAAGAAAAGTATCGTCAACTGGTGGACAAAGCCCCCCTGGGTATCTTTACCGTCAATGCCGCTGGAACCTTGACGCAATTCAACCCTAAAATGAAAAAAATAATTGTTCAATTGGGCTTTGATTTGTCCAGTCCCATTAATATTTTAACCCAGAAAAAGTTTATAAAAAGCGGTCTGGCAAAAGATATCAAAACCTGCCTTAATGGTGAAGATATTTCGCCGACAACATGGTCATACACTATTCCAGATGGCCAAACCCTTTATTTTCGCACCCATATGACCCCCTTGGAAAAAGAAGATCATGGGATCACCGAGGTCCAGGTCATCGTTGAAGAGGTTTCCCCCCTTTTCCATGCAAAACAAAGACTCAAAGAAAGTGAGCGTTTTTTAACAGATGTGCTGGTGTCCCTGAAGGCCGGAGTGGTGATAATTGATCCTGAAAATTGTAAAATTGTTGATGTAAACCCCTATGCAGCAAATTTGATCGGTTTAGAAAAAAAAGAAATCATTGGAAAAATCTGTCATCATTTTATTTGTCCCCAAGCCGAGGGAGAATGTCCCCTCATCAATCTTGGACAAGAAATGGATAATTCAGAAAAGTTTTTGTTGACCCATGACGGCACAAGTATTCCAATACTAAAAAGTGTTTCCCGGGTCCAGTACAAAGGAAAGGAGTTATTTTTGGAATGTTTCACCGACATTCGAGATTTAAAACATCTCCTGGATGAGCAGCAGCTGGATATTCAAACATCAAAAAACATATTGTCGGCAATTAACGGACATTTTCCCCGCTATACAACGCTAAAAGAAAAATTAACTCTTTTTTCCACCGTTTTTTATCTGCCCTGTCAGGCCGAAGGAGGAGATCATTTTTTCATCCGAACCCTGAAAACGACTGATGATGCACCTTTACGAAAAACAATCGTCAGTCTGAAGGATCAATCCGGTCATCAAGTCGGCTGTATACTGCGCTCCGTTATCACTGATTTACTTCATCAGGCAATTTTGAGTGACACACAATTTGCTGATGTGGGCAAAGCCATGGCCAGACTCAATGAACAACTGGATCAAGGCCGATTTATTGATCCCGATAGTTTTTGCACCGCATTGGTGCTTGGTCTGGATCATGAATCTCTCTCGTTGCAATATACATTGTGTGGTCACCCGCGATTTATATTGATCCGCAATGGCAATGCAATGGAGATTCCTGCAAGCTCAGATCGTAAGGGAATGAATATGCCCCTGGGAGTTGCCCCGGGATTATCCTTTGAAACTGGTGATATTTTTTTGGAAAAATCAGACAAGCTGATTATTTTCACCGATGGTTTGACCGAAATGGCCATCGGTGAAAAGGATCATGAATTATCGGCAAAAACCTTGCAACCTCTGGAAATATTCTCCATACTGCAAGAACAAAAGAGCCTTGATCTATCTGAACCGGTGGAAGAAATTGTGGCAAATATAATTACAATAGTTTCTGAAATTTCGGGGACATCCATCAATGGGGAAAATAGAAAACAAAACCCGGATGATATCACCGTTATTGGTCTGGAGATCGAAGACGAAGACGAAGAGATAACAGAGCAATGGTACCCCGAAGGCCTGGAAAATTTGCAGCATAAAATTAACCATTTTCTTGATTTGCAGTTAAGAGTGTGGGAATCAAGAGGTTTTTCCAGTTCCATGCGGTTGCAAATATGCGTGGAAGAGGCCATCATCAATGCCTGGAAACACGGAAATAAACAAAATCCGGATAAAGCCATTGCTATCCACTATCGATGGGGTAATGATTTTCATATCACCATTGAGGATGAGGGGCCAGGTTTTGATGTTTTAAAAGTCCTTGACCCCTGTGATACCAAGTCTCTTACATTGGAATCCGGCCGTGGAATTTTTATGATAAAACGCAGCACATGCGAAATGCGTTACAATGACCGGGGAAATAAAGTGCATATGCGACTTTCACCCCGGAACGTATCATTGGATATGGCAGACCGGCAAACAAGAAAACAAAGGTTACCAAAATTATGGGAGGTCCTGAAAAATGGTTGTTCACCCTAAGAAAATCGCCATTTTTACCCTTTGTCTGCTGATTTATCTGACAGGGGTGGGCGTGTTTGTCCTGTTCACCGGTCATCAGGAAAAAAAAAAAATCATTGCCGATATTGATCATCGGCTGTTGCTGGCGGCTAAGGGACTTAAATATATGCTGGCCCCCGACTTCCATGACCGGGCGACTTCTCACGATTCAATTCCCCTGGATGAGGTTCTCCATAACCAATTGGTCATATCAGATTATGCATCAAATTTTGGGTTTACCTACCTATACACCGTAATTAAACATGAAAATGCCTTTTTCTTCGCTGCTCCAACGGTGACCGAAGAAGAATATAAAGAACGCCAAAATTGGTACTTTTACCCCTATACGGATATTCCCGTGGAATTTGTTAATGTGTTCAACACCATGAAGCCTGCCTATGTCAGCTATGGTGACCAATGGGGAATGTTTCGATCCGTGGCACTTCCCCAAAAGGCCCCGGGGGGAAGAAGGTATTTGTCATGTGCGGACCTGGATGTCAGTTTCATCAATAAGCTTGTCCGGGATGTGTATCTTCGCATGGTTCTTCACAGTGGTTATTTTTTATTGTTGACGCTGCCTTTTTCACTGACATATCTGCATTATAATCGCCGTTCGACACAGACCAATAAAAAATTGGCCCAGCACCAGGGACAACTTGAAGCGTTGGTTTCAAGCAGGACAAAGGAATTGGAAAAGGAAAAATGCAGGGCCGAGGAGTCCGATCGCTTGAAAAGTGTTTTTATAGCCAATATTTCCCATGAGATTCGTACCCCATTGAACAGCATTCTTGGTTTTGCTGAACTTATTCAGGGCAACACTTCCCTGGATGAGGCCATTAAAAATGCCGAATTTATTACCCGATCCGGGGACCATATGTTTAAACTGGTGGATCAGCTCCTGGATCATACCCGAATCACTTTCGGCCAGGTAAAACTGGTGCTTAATTCCTTTGATCTCATGGAATTTCTGGAAACTTTGGTTCAAAGTGAAAGGGTCACTGCCCGGAAACAAGGTCTTAAATTCATTTTTAACGTGGATGACCATCTGCCTCGGTGGGTGGATGGGGATCAATT
>CAKZLA010000017.1 GCA_937124525.1 uncultured Desulfobacterium sp. | reverse complement strand
GCGTCTTTCCCAAAGGCTTTTTCTAGAAATGCCCAGCGACTGTGCAAGCTGGGTTTCAGTCATTTTATGTTGGTGCGTCAACACAAAATGCTTGAAGTAGTCGTCTAGCGTGGTGCCCTCAATTGCAAAAGGGGAGGGGGTGGCTTGAGCGGTCGTATTATGTGTGCTTTTTGTTGCGGCCTGATGACGCTCATTGCGTTTTAATTTTAAGTTATGCGCTTCGAGCTTGCCTTCAGGGCTTAAAATAACGGCTCGTTCTAAAGCGTTCTCTAGCTCTCGTACATTGCCTGGCCATGAGTGTTCACGGATAGCCGCATCGAAAGCCTTATTGTAATGAGGTATGGGCTTGTCATGCTTTTTACAAGCCTTCTCTAAAAGAGTTTTAGCAATCAAGGGAATGTCATCGCCGCGCTCGCGCAACGGGGGCACGCTGAGCTCCATCACATACAACCGGTAATAGAGGTCTTCACGAAACATCCCATTCTGAACCATTTGCAATAGATTTCTGTGAGTGGCAGTGACCAGTCGGATGTTGACTTTAGTTGAGGTGACCGCACCAACTCTGCGAATTTCCCCCTCTTGCAATACCCTAAGCAAGCGCGCTTGGGCTTCAAGTGGTAACTCCCCGATTTCATCAAGGAAAAGAATCCCCTTGTCTGCAAGCTCAAACAATCCGGGCTTGCCCTGTTCCCTGGCGCCGGTGAACGCGCCCCTCTCATACCCGAACAACTCCGCCTCCAACAGGCTTTCCGGGAGAGCTGCACAATTTATTTTGATGAACGGCTGTTTTCTTCGGGGGCTGTTCTTCTGTATAAACCTGCACAAAACCCCCTTTCCCGATCCGGTTTCTCCTGTGATGAGGATGTTGGTGACTTCATGCTTTGAAAGCTTGAGACTGGTTTCGAATACCTGAATCATCACAGGATTATCGGCAAGAACTGAAATGTCGTTCTGCTGTGTGACCTCAATGGATGCCAGCCTGGTCATGGCCTGTTCTTTCTCCCACTGGGCCTTTTCAAGTTTTTTCTTCAGGCCACTAAGTTCTGTCATGTCACGCTCGTTTACCACAACCATGATCAGATTACCTTGATCATCAAAAGCCGGACTCCCGGTCAACATGAGGTGCCGACCCGTCCGCTTGATGTACTGCATCCTGCTGATGCTTTGACGGGTCCGGATCACATCGGGGGTGATATTGGCGTCAACAATATTTTTGTCGATCATGATGGATACTTTTTTTCCCACCACCTCCCTGGCGCTCACTCCGTTCAACCGTTCGGACGCTTTGTTCAGCCCAACAATGGTTCCTTCCCCATCACATACCCAGATTCCGTCGGACGATGTTTCAAAGATAATCTCCAGTTGTTTGCTGAGGGCGAGCGTGTTTGCTTCAGATTTTGTCATTCTCCACCACTTTCAATACCAAATACTTGCAGAAACCGGCACATTGTTATTTTTAAAATACAAAAATAAAATTTCTGTCATGGCAAAATTATTCATAATTAAATAGTAAATTCTTAACTATTTGAATTTTATACTATTTTTTTTATTCAAAAATGATTTTATATCTAAACTATTAAAAAAACAAGATTTTTTAATAAAAGTTAGTCAAATTTGAATATTTATTCCCTATCTCAATAATATTACTTTTTTGTATTTTTTATAGATATACTTTATATATCAGTGGGTTGAATTTTTTTTCATATTTGGCCCGAAATTTGATTATACCCTGGGCAGTATCAAATAACAATAACCATGACGGCCGGAGTGCCGGGATAAATTCAGGAATGAATGCCGGAGGAATAAATACAGAATAATGAAAAACCAGACTCCATTCAGCGTAGTATTAACAGATCATGTATGGCGGGACTTGAGCATAGAAACAGGATTGTTTGCCCCTTTTGGAATCAGTATGACTGCGGCTCACTGCAAAACAGAGGATGACATTATCCGAATTGCTGCCGGTGCCGATGCGATCTGTGCCATACATGCACCTGTCAGCAGGAAGGTTGTCAAGTCTCTTACTCAATGTAAAGTGATCTCAATGAGTTCGGTGGGATATAATTCCATTGATGTGGATGCCGTAACGGATGCCGGTATTCTTCTGGTGCACTGTCCTGATTACTGCATTGAGGAGGTGGCAAACCATACTTTGGCCTTGATCATGTCCTGCGCCAGGGGGCTTTTCCTGTTTGACCGGCGGATCAAGGATCAGATGTGGGAATACCAGTCTGCAGGCATTCTCACACGGGTCAGTACAGCAACCCTGGGACTCATCGGGTTCGGCAAAATAGCCAGGGACGTTGCCCTGCGGGCCAGAGGGTTTCAGATGGACGTTCAAGCCTTTGACCCTCATGCTGGCGACAGCATTTTTGAACAGAACGGAGTTACCAGGGTGTCGTTGGAAGAGCTCCTCTCGACCTCGGATTTTGTTTCCATCCATGCACCGTTGAACGAGACCACGAAAAACATGATTTCCGGGCCTCAGCTCACAATGATGAAAAGCTCAGCTTTCTTGATCAACACCAGCCGCGGCAGGATCATTGACGAGGAGGCGCTGGTCAGTGCCCTTACCGACGGCACGATACGCGGAGCTGCAATAGACGCCCTCAGTGAAGAACCCCCCGATTTTTCAAGTCCACTTTTTAACCTCGGGAATGTGTTTTTTACTCCCCACGCAGCTTTTTATTCTGAAGAAGCGGTTGAAGAGGTTCGGACGCGTTCGGCCAACGCCATCACGGACGTTTATAACGGAATAATCCCTGATCACAGTGTCAACCGGGATGTATTAACCAATGGAAAACTGCGCATGGTTGTCAATGCCAGCAGCCTTTAAACCAACTGGATCGAACCCGCCTCTGCCGGGTGTTCGGAAAGGGGCAAAAAAACAAATGAATAACTCTTTAACGAAAGGAATTGTATTATGTTGAAATCACGTTTCCAGAAGTTCAACACTTTGTCGATAATCTGCATGGCTCTTGCCATCCTGGTCCCCTGCAGTATTGCTGCCGCCGATCAGATCAAAATCAAACTGGCCCACACGGTTCCGGCATCCCACGCCTACCACAAAGGTTACCTGAAGTTCAAGGACTTGGTTGAAAAACGGACCAATGGAAAAGTAAGCATCACTATTTTCCCCCATGGAACCCTTGGGGGGGATATCCAGGCTGCTGACAGTGTCCAGATGGGTATTGCCCAGATGGCATTGACCGGCACCTTCGGTCTGTATGACTACAATCCCAAATGGGCTGTACTGGATCTTCCTTACCTTTTTACGAGCTATGAGGATATCGACAAAATCATCTACGGCGCCATCGGAAAAGAGCTTATGGACGAACCAGTCGGAAATGCCTATGTTCTCGGATTCATGGAAAACGGTTTCCGGCACGTCAGCAATAACAAACGCCCCATCACTACTTTAGAAGACATGAAAGGACTGAAGATCAGGACCATGCAGGCGCCTGTGCATGTATCAGCATTTAAAGCCATGGGTGCAAGCCCTACGCCCTTGCCTTTTGGAGAATTATACACCGCCATGCAGACCGGTGTTGTTGACGGCGAAGAGAACCCCCCGTCATTGTTTTATGCAATGAAATTTTATGAAGTTCAAAAATATTTTTCAAAAACCACCCATGTCTATCTCGCTGGCATGACCGTGATCAACAAACCCTTTTTTGACCGACTTCCTGCAGATATCCAGAAAATTATCAAAACCAGCTTTGTTGAAGCCGCTGAATTTCAGAGGGAATTGGTCCGCAAGGATGATGCTGAAAAGTTAGAGATACTCAAGACCAAACTCAAAGTGAACGATGTCTCAAAGGAAGAGATCAAGCGGATGAAAAAGGCAACCAGGCCCGTTTATGAAGAGTGGGCAGATAAGATCGGCAGGGATTTCCTGAACAAGACCTTCAAGGAACTGGGACAGGAAGCATCCTTTTAACCCCTGCCTTTCCAAGTGAACATATCCTGAAGTGTTCTCCCGGAGAGCGGAATTCGCTCTCCGGAACATTTCAGCATTCAAGCAGGTGCAACCAATAAAAAAGGAACAGAGAGACGTCATGTCCACCTCGTCAGTCAATAATTTTTTATCACTGGCATCCGCTGTCTTCAGGGGCTTGTCAATAGTAAATCAATTTCTCGCTCAGGTCGCAAAAATCTCTGTGGCCATAATGCTTGCGGTCAACCTGATCATCGTGTTTGCCGGCGTCATTTTTCGATATGTGTTAGGGCAGCCCCTCGGGTGGGTGTATGAAGTGGCCATTTTTCTCATGATGTGGTCGGCGTTTGTTGGTAGTGCAGCCCTGAGCAGGGACAATGACCACGTTTCCCTGGACGTTATTATTCTCAAATTTCCGCCCCGGATCCGGGGAGGAATTCGTGCAGTCCTGGAAATTAGCATAATTTTGCTCCTGTTGGTCATTCTCCAGTCATCATTCACCATGATCCAAGGGCTCATGGTCTCCAAATCTCCCTATCTAAGACTTCCCATGGTGTGGGTCTACAGTTCGGTGCCCGTTGGCATGGGAATGGTCCTTTTGCAGCAGCTTGAACACTTTATTTCACAATGCGTCATCGTTTTTGCCGGCGCTGCGGACACATCTAAATAATGGAGATTGATTGATGGATGCTTTTTTAATTGGTGGAATCTTTTTTGTGACCCTTTTATTGGGAATGCCCATTGCCTTTGTTCTCGGGATAGCGGGGGCACTGTTAATCGTGGTCATTGATGTCCCCATGTCCGTCCTGCCGAACCGGATGTGGTCCCAGCTGGCTACCTTTCCGTTCCTTGCGGTCCCCTTTTTCATCCTGGCCGGAGAAATCATGAACGAGGCGGGTATCACCCAGCGGCTGGTTAAGTTCGCCAATCTCCTGGTCGGACATATTCGCGGGGGGTTAGGCCACGTGAACATCGTATCCAGCATGCTCTTTGCCGGGATTACCGGATCCGCCATCGGAGATACTGCGGCACTGGGTTCCATCATGATTCCGGCCATGGAGAAAGAAGGCTATGACAAGGACTTCTCCGTTGCGATAACGGCGGCCTCGTCCATCGTGGGCCCCATTATTCCGCCAAGCCTTCTGATGATCATCCTCGGCGTGGCAGCGGAAGAATCCATCGGGACCCTGTTTGTGGCAGGGTACATCCCGGGCCTGCTCATCGGGGTCTCCCTGATGGTCCTGACTTACTGGTATGCCATCCGCAGAAATTACTCGTTTCGTTCCGAACGGGCAACCCTGGGTGAGGCCCTCCAATTGACCAAAGATGCAATCATTCCCCTCCTGATGCCGGTCATCATCATCGGCGGCATCCTGGGAGGCGTTTTTACGGCAACGGAAGCAGCAGCTGTTGCCTGTGTTTACGCTCTTATCGTAGGCTTTTTCATTACCCGCACCCTGACCCTGAAACGCCTGCCGGCCCTATTTGTCCGGTCCGCACTGTTGACGGCGGCCCTTCATCTCATCGTTTCCCTTTCCGGCATTTCGGGATTTGCAATAACGGTTCTCCAGCTGGCAGAAAAACTTACCATGACCGTTACCCAGATCTCCTCCGATCCCCTGGTCATCCTGATGTTGCTCAACATCCTGCTCCTGGTAGTGGGGATGTTCATTGAACCGACCGTTTCCATCATTATCCTGGTACCGATCCTGTTTCCCTTGATAAAGAACCTCGGCATTCATCCCATCCACTTCAGCCTTGTCATGCTCATCAATTTGACCATCGGGGTTGCCACCCCTCCCCTTGGCCTGGTACTGTTCACGGCATGCAGCGTCGGCAAAATATCACTGGAACGGCTTGTAAAAGCCATTTTTCCTTTTCTTTTCGTTGAATTTGCCGTTCTTATTTTGGTAACTTATGTTCCGGCCATCACGCTTACAATCCCACGCCTTATGGGCATGATCAAATAGCAACTCAGGGAGTTTTACCATGACAATCATACAAAAACTTCACAGACGAATTGAAGAATCGGAAACCGCAATCAGCGAATATGCCAGGAACCTGATCCGTTTTCCGTCCATATCCGGTAATGAAAAAGAAGCCCAGCATTATGTCAAGGAGTGCATGGTTCAGCTGGGAAGTACAACTGTGGATGTCTGGGATCCGGATTTTGATGAACTGAAATCCCATGAGGCTTTCATTTCTAAACGGGACAGTTTTCAAGGCAGCCCCAATGTCGTCGGAACCTGGAAAGGGAGCGGTGGGGGCCGCAGCCTTATTCTCAACAGCCACATAGACATCGTTCCTGAAGGCGATCCTGCCGAATGGAAATTCTCACCATTCGGGGGTGATTTGGACAACGGCATTCTCTATGGCCGCGGTGTTTCGGACATGAAGGGCAGCAAGGCAGCTATATTCGGCGCCATCCAGGCGATCCGGGATGAGGGGATCACGCTCCGGGGGGATCTCATCGTCCAGAGCGTCATCGAGGAAGAGACCGGTAGTGCCGGATCCCTTGCATGTGCCCTCCGCGGCTACAGCGCGGATGCCGCCATTATTCCCGAACCCACCGGCTTCAGAATCTGCCCGGCGCAGCAGGGATCTACCTGGTTTCGGCTGACCGTAAAGGGAAAAGCCGCCCACGCTGGCCAGCGTTACCTGGGAGTCAGCGCCATTGAAAAAAGCGTGCCCCTTCTTGATGCCATTGCCCGGTTTGAAACCCATTTGAACACGACCTATGCATCTCCCCTGTATAAAGACGTGCCCATTGCCTACGCAATCAATGTTGGGACCATACATGGGGGCAACTGGGCTTCCTCAGTACCTGAAAAAGTCGTCATTGAAGGGAGAATGGGAATCCCGCCCCAGATCAGTCTTAAAGAAGGGTGGAAGCTGTTCGAGGACTGGATTCAGGAAAACGCTTCCAAAAACGAATGGCTTGCCGCAAATAAGCCCGAAATCGAGTGGTTCGACTCCTGGTGGGGACCGGCCATGATACCCCCTGATCACCCCATTGTCTCCTGTGTCCAGGATGCCTGTCAGGGAACCCTGGACCATACACCCAAAATCGTAGGGACCCCATGGGCTACGGACGGAAGGATTCTGACCGAGTTCGCCAACACCCCAGCCCTGGTTTTCGGTCCCGGAACCAGCGCCCACTGCCCGGATGAATTCATACCGCTCAAGGATCTGGTCACCTATGCCAAGCTCCTTGCAACTGTTATAATCAACTGGTGCCAGGGGAGTGACAAATGCAATTTTCAGATTACATAGATAAATGAATCTGTTGATTTAGTACTGACAATCACACTGTTGCCACATTATATAGCGTACAATCCAAAACTATATATTATATGTTGTGATCAAATTTTTAAAAATCGACTTAATCAACAGACTCATAAATGGAGGATAACTCAATGTTGAAAGATTTATTACCGAAACTGGTCACAGAACTGCCGGGGCCCTTAAGTAGAAAGTTGATCGAAAAAAGAGAACAGGCTATTCCGTCATCCATCGCATGCGGTGCTCCCTACGCAATTGACAAGGCAGAGGGCTGCATGGTGCGGGATCTGGACGGAAATGTTATCATGGACTGGGTTGGCGGCATCGGAGTGATGAACATCGGCCACAGCAATCCTGAAGTGATTGAAGCCGTTGAAAAGCAGATCAAGCGATATTTTCATCCCCAGATCAACACGTTTCATTATGCGGAATATGTTGATCTTGCAGACAGGCTGAACACCATAACCCCTGGTGATTTTAAAAAAAGAACCGCATTCTTCAACTGCGGGTCCGAAGCGGTTGACAACAGTATTAAAATCGCCAGGAAATACACGAAAAAATCTGATGTCATAGCATTTTCCGGCGCTTTCCACGGCAGGACGTTCATGTCTATGACCCTGACCAGCGGCCAGATATTCAAAGCTGCTTTTGCGCCCCTTGCCCCGGGTGTGCACCGTGTGGATTTTCCCAATGAATACAGGATGGACAGTAGTATCAGCAGGGAAAACCTGGCAGAATATTACCTTGAAAAACTGGAATACATGTTTGTCGATTATATCAGTCCGGACAATGTCGCTGCCATCATCATTGAACCACTACAGGGCGAAGGCGGTTTTATCGAACCTCCGAAAGAATATATAATCGGGTTGAGAAAAATATGCGACAAGTACAACATCCTCCTGATTGTTGATGAAATACAGACCGGCTACTGTAGAACAGGAAAAATGTTTGCAACGGATTACTGGGCTGAATTCGGGGTGTATCCAGATATTATCCTGACTGCGAAATCCCTTGCAGCGGGCCTGCCTCTGAGCGCAGTGACCGCGAGGGAAGAGATTATGCAGTCCCTGGCAGTCGGTGAGATAGGCGGAACCTATGGCGGAAACCCTGTCGCAATATCAGCGGCCCTGAAAGTTATTGAAATCATGGAAAGAGACAATTTCGCCCAGAAAGCCCTGGACATAGGAGAACGGTGCCGGAAATCATTTTCAGAATGGGCAGCAAAATTTGATATCATCGGAACCTACCGGGTAAAAGGTGCGATGACTTCCATTGAAATTGTCAAAAACCGGGAAACCAAGGAACCGTATCCCGAGGCGGTTAGCCGAATCCTTAAAGAATGTGCGGATAATGGCCTGATCATAAAGTCTGCCGGTTCTTACAATCAGATCGTCAGAATGCTCATGCCGCTTGTCACCAACAGTGAGCAATTGACAACCGGACTTGGCATCATGGAAAAGGCCATTGAGACAGTAGAATCCGAACTGAGGGGATAGGGCCGACCTTGGGCACCCATTCCGGCCCCAACCATTGACCGGTTTTCAGAAAAAGCCAGACAGCTGAACCTCTGGCTCCATTGCGGCAGCATTTTTGAAACACAAAACTTGATCATTGAGTGACAGCAATGATACCCGAAGCCAGTTCAAGACTGGTTATGGCAGCCTTGTAGTCGTGAACAGCCTTGAGATGGTTGGTCAAGCTTTGTTGTACAATGACCTCCACGTCCAACAGATCCGTGATGGTGAAAAGGCCGCTGTTATAACGATTTCTCACAATGCGCAAAGATTCCTTGGACTGCTCAATGGCGGATTCTGCCACATGGATACGTTCCCAGGCACTCCTGGCATTGAAAAAAGCCTGGCGGGTCTCTCCGCATATGCGCTGTTCCATACCCTGGAGCATGGCTGTGATATGTTTCAGGTTAAATTCAGCTTCTCGTATGCTTGCTGAAATCCGGCCCCCGGTGAACAACGGCAAAGAGGCCACAGCCCCCACGGTGTAGTTACTGCCGCTGTCATTAAAATCTTCACTGTTGATCTCATAGTTTCCAGAAAGACTCACCGATGGAAGGCGACCAGCTCTGGATTTAGCCATTTCTTTTTTTGCAATGCGTTTTTGGGACATCAATTGTTTTAAATCCGGTCGATGGGCCAGGGCTTTGGCGATCCATTCATCCAGATTATCAGTCATGGCTATTCCTGCTTCCAAGGGGGTGGTCAAGGTATCATCCAGATTGCCTGCCCCTCCCATGGCAATTTTAAGCATGCATTTGGCAATGTCGGTCTGGCTTTTACTTTCTGATAATTGTTGTTCCAGATCGGCAATGTGCACCCGGGCCCGCAACAGATCACTTTTTGCCACAAAGCCCCCATCATACCGGGATTGTACCAGCTTTAAATGGGTCCGGGCCGTTTCCAGAATTTGATGGATCACAGCCTGGTTTTCCCGGACCAGCAGGGCACGGATATAGGCTATGATGGTTCCGGCAATGACCTGTTGACGGGTCCGCTCCTGGGAAAAACTGGTGGCTTCCTGGTTCAGCCGTGCCTGTTGCAGGCCATACCATGTCTGCCCACTGTCGTACACCGGCCAAATGACAGAAAGCCTGGATGCATAGTTGGTGATGGCATCTGGATCATTCAGACGGTCCGGATTAAAATCTTGTGTGGCAATGGACTCCTGGTTGAGTTT
>CAKZLA010000016.1 GCA_937124525.1 uncultured Desulfobacterium sp. | reverse complement strand
ACTCACCGTCAGCGTTACTATGAGTTGCTCAATGAAGTCCGTTTGACTGGTGATTGGGAGGCTTGGCTTGATTTCTTTGCGGATGCCGTAATTCATACGGCGACTCAGGCGGTGAATACTGCCCAGCAGCTGATGAAGTTGTCTGCCAAGGATGGGCAACGCATTAATGGGCTAAAACGCATCTCAGGTTCTGCACATCTTATTCACAAAGCCATGCTTGAACGCCCTATGGTTTCACCAAACTGGATACAGGGAAAAACCCAACTTTCACCGGCCACAGTGAATGCCTGTTTGCGCCAGCTTGAACAATTGGGGGTCGTTAAAGAGATCACCGGTCAGAAGCGAAGCCGCCTTTATTCTTACGTGGAATATATTCGGATCATGAACGAAGGAACCGAGTTACCTATCTAATTTTCCAACCGGTCACAAACCGGTCACAAAATCAAAAAAGGGTTTACAGAAAAAATCTGCAAACCCTTGATTTTATATGGTAGGCACGAGCAGGCTCGAACTGCTGACTTCTACCGTGTCGAGGTAGCGCTCTACCAACTGAGCTACGCGCCTTTATGAAAAAAGATAACTATCACCATATCTGCTTCATGTCAACAATGAATTGTGCAGGAGTGTTAATTTTTATTCAGAGATAAAAGCGCCTTCAATGTCTTTGGTTTCCACGGGCTGTGCGCCATTTTGCGGTATGAACCGGATGGTCAAAGAGCTGTCCGTGACATCAGAAATATTTAAATTAAAAGAATCAAAGGTCTGTACCATGAGCGCATCAGCAAGTTTTCTGCCGTTACCCTGGTAGATAATGTCCACAACGGCATTGTCCGAGCTGAGCTCCTTGGTCTGGATATCTTTAATGCCGGACATGGTGTTGAGAATTTTCCTGAGCATGATAAAGCTTGACAGGTAGTCATCCCCTTCGATTCTGGTTTCAATGGTCTGGGGACCACTTGTCTTTCCTGACCACGCGGCATCCAGCCGGGATAAAAGGCTCTGGGCTGCCTGGGTGCCGGATTGTGTGAGACTGTCTTCTATGCCTGTCTGGCTGAAATCACTTTTTACCACTGCATCAGTGGTGAAGGAGGTGAGCCTTTCTCCTGAACCCACCTGAAACGCTTCCAGGGCCACGGTGGATTTATAGGCTTTTTCTGTGCCCATGACATTGGATGCCTCTTGGGCCGTGGCCTTGGCCATGATCATCACATCTGCGTTGAGTTTTGCGGCCATACTCAATGCGGCATCGGCATCATGGATAAAATTAAATGTAACGCCCAGGGATCGGACTTGTTCCGAAGGGGGCTGCTCCATGACCATGTAATTTTTACTGGCCAATACCTTGGTGAATGCAGTTTGGGCAAGGGATTGAAAGGGTAAAGGGTTATTCCCCCACCAATACCGGGGTAAAATTTCGCCTGGTACCTGTTCGGACATGAAAATTAAAATCCGGGGCAGCTCTTTACCTTTATCCTGGATTCGATATTTTGAAAAAAGGGCGTTCAGGGTTTGGCCATTCAGGGTTGATTCCACAGCAACAATATACTGTTTTTCCTTTTCCATTTCGCCCAACACTTTGTAGGTGATGATATGATCCTGGGAAGAACCTGTGAGTACATTGGCCAGCAGGGGCAGACTGGAGGATATTTCCGGGGGGGTGAGCATGGCAAGAATGGCCTGGGATACCGCCGTGTCCAGAGCATCTGCAATGGCTTGTTTTTTTGCTTTGGAGATGTCATCGCCTGCAATGGCCTGTTTCCCAAGGGAAATCACCGTGGGGTTATCCTGGGCCAGGGCTGCTGTCGTGTGGCAAAAATTGGTTAAACAGGTTAATAAAAAAAACAGGCATGTGGCTGCCATGGCAGTCGGTTTAAATCTGTTCATTTCTCCTCCTGATAAAGGTTGATATCCCCCTAACCTGGACAAGCCAGAACCAAAAAGATTTTTTGATTCTCTTGCCAAAATAACACGAAAATAAGAGATAAGAATCTAAACCTTTCTTGCAATGGCATACTCTGCGATGAGCATCATGGTGTCCATGGCCTGGCAAGGTGTAAATATCTTAAGGCTTTGTTTGGCCAGGTCTATATGGTGAGTGGCTTTTTGTTCTGTATATTCAATACCTTTGTGCTGATGAAGCTGTTTTAGGAGTATTTTGAAATCATTCTCATCAAAGTCAGGATCGGCAATAATATTGAGCATCCAGGCGCGATCCTCATCCGAGGCATTTTCCAGGGCCTTGATCAGGGGTAGGGTTAGTTTTCCCTCCCGGATATCCGCACCGGGGTTTTTGCCAAGGGTATCTGCCTGGGCTGTATAGTCCAACAGATCATCAGCCATCTGAAACGCCACGCCCAGATGATACCCAAAGGCATCCAGGGCCGCTTTTTTTTCTTTGCCAGCCCGGGCCAATATAGCGCCACTTTTGCAGGCCCCCTGGAGTAAAACAGCGGTTTTTCGCTGGATAACGGTCATGTACTGGGCTTCGGTGAGACTGGCATTACCCTTTTGCTCCATCTGTTCAATCTCACCCTGGGACATATCTTCGGTGATGCCTGCCATGACGGTGATAATGTCGGGCAGGCCCGTTTTTGCCGCAAGAGACAAGGAGCGGGCCAGGAGAAAGTCTCCGGTGAGCACCACCTTGGGACGACTCCATCGGGTGTGGGCAGCAGGTTTTCCTCGCCTTAAATCAGCCTCATCCACCACATCATCATGGAGCAGGGTGGCGGCGTGGAGATATTCAAAGATGGTGGAAAGATCAATGGCATCCTCTCCCTGGTACTGGCACAGGCGGGCACTTAAAACCATTAACAGGGGTCTGATACGCTTGCCCCCGCTGAACAACAGGTGACCTGCAATTTCCTTTACCAGGGAAAGGTTGGGGGACAGGTTCTCATGGAGCGCAGTTTCAATTTGAGCCAGATCTTTTTCCACCAGCGATGTCAGCCTGCGCTTCAATTCCTGTTTCATACCGTTTCTCCTGACAGGTCATATTCATGGGTTTCTGTAATCTTTATATCAGTAAAGGTGCCGATTTCAAGCCCTGATCCATAAATAAATGTAATGCCGTCCACTTCAGGTGCCTGAAAGCTTGTCCTGCCAAGGTATATGCCTTCATCGGGATTTTCTTCCACCAGCACCGGAATGGTCTGTCCCAGGTATTTCTGGTTAATGCCCTCGGAGATTTCTGCCTGTCTTGCCATGATGGTGTCATGGCGCTCTTCCCTGAGAAGTTCCGGCACGTGGTTTTTCAAATGATGGGAAGAAAGATCCTCTGAATCGGAATAGGGGAATACCCCCAGATGGTCAAAGCGGATATCCTCAACAAATTTCACCAGGGTTTGAAATTCGGATTCGGTCTCTCCGGGAAACCCGGTGATCAGGGTGGTTCTTAATACTGCCTGGGGATCAATGGTTCGGATGGTCTCAAACAGGGTGTATAGATCCTCTTTGGTGTAATTACGGCCCATGCGTTTTAGGGTCCGGGAGTCGGCATGCTGTATGGGAATATCATAATAGCTGCAGATATTCTCATTTTCGGCAATGGCTTTAATGACGTTTGTATCAATGGAAGATGGGTGGGTGTAAAGCAGGCGTATCCAGGTGGGGTGGTGTTTTTCAATTTCGGCAACCCGTGTGGACACTGCCCTTAAAAGGTGGCCCAGGGGCACAGGGGGATTAAGATCCAATCCATAATCTGTGGTGTTTTCTCCCACCAGGACGATCTCGTTGACACCCTGGGAAATCAGTGTGGCTGTTTCTTCAACCACGCTGTCCACTGGACGACTGCGTTGAATTCCCCGGAGGGTGGGAATGATGCAGTAGGTGCATTTACGGTTACACCCCTCGGACACCTTGACATAGGCCATGTAATCCTGGGTGATTTTCCGGGGCAGGGGAAGGCCTTGGAGTTCCCTTGCGCAGGGGTCGGGCAACATGGTTATCACCGTCCCTGACACATCTTCAACCGCCTCAACAATGCGATCACAGGCCCCGGTGCCAAGGAAGGCATCCACCTCGGGCAGGGCATCCACCAGGGTATCCTTCCTGAATCGTTCCGGCAGGCATCCGGTGACCACCAGACGTCTACAGGAGCCCTCTTTTTTGTATTGTGCCATGTCAAGGATGGTATCAATGGCCTCGGCCGAGGCCGCTGCAATGAAACCACAGGTATTGATAATAATCACCTCCGCCCCGGAGGGGTCAGAGGTGATATCATGGCCCCGGGATGCCAGCCGACCCAGCATGACTTCGCTGTCCACCTGGTTTCGGCAGCATCCCAGTGTTTCAAGGAAGATGATCATAAAGCCTTAGCCATCATGTCTCCCAGCAGTTTACTGAAGCGGGTCGGGTTGTCGATTTTCCCACCTTCACTGATGATGGCAATGTCAAGAAGCAGCTCACTGTAGTCCTGGAGTGCAGGATTGGTGGTGTCTGTCTCAAATATTTCTTTGATTTTGCCAATGACCGGATGATCCACATTGAGCTCCAGGGATCTTTTCTGCTCCGGTGCATCCTGGCCCGATGCTTTCATGATTTTTTCCATGTAAGCACTCATGCCAAAATCATCCCCGGACAGGCAGGCCACAGAATCCTTTAAACGATTGGAAATCTGGACATCTTTAACCTTATCGTTGAGTTTCTCCTTGATGAAGTTAAAAAGCGGGGTATACTCATCTTTTTTCTTCTCATCCACCTTGTCCAGATCAAGCTCCCCTTTTTCCGCACTTTTGAGTTTTTTCTCTTTATACTCAAAAAGGGACTGGGTCACCCACTCATCAACGGGGTCCACCATGAGAAGCACTTCATAATCTTTGGCCTTAAGGGCTTCGAGAAGCGGGCTGTTGATTAGAGCGGTGATGTTTTCACCGGTGATATAATAAATTTCCTTCTGATCTTCCGGCATTTTTTCAATGTACTCATCCAGGGAGATATATTTACCATCGGATTTGGTGGTTTTGTATCGCAACAAAGAGGCAATGCGGTCTTTGTTTTCAAAGTCCGTGGGAATACCCGCTTTAATGGCCTGGCCGAACTCTTCGTAAAAGGATTCGTATCTTTCTTTGTCCATATCCTCAAGCAGGCTGAATATTTTTTTCACCAGGTTTTTCCGGATATTTCTCACCAGTCTATCTTCCTGGAGAATTTCACGGCTCACATTGAGGTTGAGATCCGGGGCATCCACCACGCCCTGGACAAAGCTCAAATACTCCGGCAGAAGTTCTTTGCAGTCGTCCATGATGAACACGCGCTTGCAATAAAGCTGCATGCCATGCTTTCTTTCCGGGCGGAACATGTCAAATGGGGCCTTGGAGGGCAGAAACATGAGGGCGTCGTACTCGGTGATGCCTTCAAATTTTTTGTGCAGAATCTCCATGGGTTTGTCCCAGTTGTGGCTGATGTGCTTGTAAAATTCTTCGTACTCCTCTTCGGTGACATCTTCCGGGCTTTTGGCCCAGATGGCCTTCATGGTGTTCAGGGTTTCATCGGCTCTCACTTTTTTGAAGGTGTCTCCAATGGGCTTGCCATCAGCGTCTTTGACGATTTGCTCTTCGGGCAGGGGCTCTGTCTTTTCCACGTTCATGATAACGGGGTAGGTGACAAAGTCGGAATGTTTTTTAATGATGTGCCGGACGGTGTACTCTTCTGTGAAATCCTGCTCCCCTTCTCCCTTACCGATCTCCTTCAGAGCAAGGGTGATGGTGGTTCCACGCTCGGCCTTGTCAACGGTTTCAATGGAGTAGGAGCCTTTGCCATCGGATTCCCATTTAACCCCTTGATCACTGCCAGCGGCCCGGGTCACCAGGGTGATTTTATCCGCAGCAATGAATGCGCTGTAAAATCCCACACCAAACTGACCGATGAGTTCCGGGGAAAGGGCGTTTTCACTCTTTGATTTTTCCAGGGCTTCCATGAATGCTGCGGTGCCGCTTTTGGCAATGGTTCCAATGTTTTCGTTGACCTCTTCATAGGTCATGCCGATACCATTGTCGCTGATTTCAAAGGTTCTTTTCTCAGGATCTGTGGAAATTCTGATGTGAAAATCGTTGTCATCTTCAAACAGTTCCGGCTGGGTCTGTTCCTTGAATCTGGCCTTATCAATGGCATCAGACGCATTGGAAACCAGTTCTCTTATGAAAATTTCCTTGTTGGAATAAAGGGAGTTGATGATCAGATGCAAAAGTTGCTGTACTTCGGTTTTAAATTCACATGTTTCTTTCTGGGTACCCATGGTCTCTCCTGTGTAAATAAAAGATGGTTTGTTTTAGACGCTTTGTTTTTTGTCTCTGATTCTCATAACGAAAATAAGAAAAATTTCAGAAAAAATGTTTTTATACCTGGGTTTGTCCGGGTATTTGATATTGTTTTTATCCATCCAACGCATTATTTTTAATAAACAATACCTTGTGGATGGATTTTCGTTTTGCCATAAAAAATTGGTGCAAAATTCCAATTGTCAAGTTTATGATGAATTTCTTTTGTTTGGTTTTTGGAATGTTCTTTATATATTCATTTGGTATAATTGTTTGTAATGATGGCTGTTGATAACTTTATAAAGTTTTTAATGTACTGAAATTAAAACTGTATTATCCTTGTTTTTTTACCTTCATTGATGTCCTGATTCTGTTTAAAAGCATGGGTTTTTGTATGGAAATTAAAAATGTGTTCATAGCTGCTTTTTTATAATTGTCACGGGTGGACTATGCTCTGACCTTGGTCCGCTCACAGCAAAGATTGAAAAGCTCTCTTGGTTTGGCCACACCATGGGCAGAAATAGATTCTTCCCCTACTGATCTGATCTGATCTGATTTGATCTGACCGAAACGGGAAGGTCGGGGGTAGTTTCGCCCCCTTGAACAGGCGCTTTATACCACATTTCCTCACCTCTTTTTTGGATGATTTTGTGGGAATAAGTTCAGGCTCACCTCGGTGCGTTTTTGATAATAAATATTCATCAATATCTTGTTTTTTCAGCCATTTTCATGTACAAATAGATCCAAAATAGAAAATAAAATAAAGGATGGGTATGCACTACGAAGGCTCCATTATCAGACCTCCCAGCGAGGCAAACAGCATTTTGTTACAGGCAACGGTGGGATGTTCCCACCGTAAATGCACCTTTTGCGGTTCCTATCCGGGGCAACGCTTCAGTATCAAAAAAGATGACATTATTTTTGATGATATTGATTTTGCCTCTAAATATTGCCGGAATCAGAACCGACTTTTTATCTGTGATGGAGATGCATTGATCATGCCCCAACGCCGATTGGTTTCCATTTTGGAAGCCATTGGGGAAAAATTGCCCTGGGTGGAGCGGGTGGGCGTCTATGCCAACACTAAAAGCATTCGCATGAAAAGCGAAAAAGAGCTTCGAGAACTTAGAAATATGGGGCTTAAAATTGCTTACATGGGGTTGGAAACCGGGGATGATGTCACCCTGAAAAAGATTCACAAAGGGGCAGACTCCCAACGAATGATTGATATGGGAAAAAAGATCAGGAAGGCAGGAATCAAGCTATCCATAACCGTGTTGCTTGGGATTGCAGGCAGTGAACGGTCAGATATTCACGCCCGGGAGACCGGACGAGTGCTTTCTGCCATAGATCCTGAGTATGTGGGGGCTTTGAGTCTTATGCTGGTACCCGGGACTCCCCTGCATAAAGATTATGAAGAAGGGAAGTTTGATCTTATTTTCCCGGAGCAGATGCTGGTGGAGCTTGGCACCATGATTGCCACAAGTCATCTTACCAATGGCTTATTTCATGCCAACCATGCCTCCAATTATGTTCCCATCCGGGCTCGATTACCCCGGGACAGGGAAAAAACCCTGGAACTTATTACCCGGGCATTGAAGGGAAAAGTATCTTTAAAGCCGGAATATATGCGAGCACTTTAACATCAACAACCCCTGAGCTAAAGATTCAGGGGCTTGCAAGGCAACTTGTAAGCCCGGTTGATTAGCCTAAGCCACAGAAAGATTGGTGGCGACGTTACATTGGAATATATAATAAAAATATAAAATGGGGTCCACAGACCCTGGAAAACCACCGTAAAGCGGCAATGGGAGATCCCCCTTGCTTTTTTTATCACACAGGAGAGAAAAATGGCGGCTGCCAACCAAGACCTTGATCAGCAATGTATTAACACCATCAGAACCCTTGCCATGGATGCCATCCAAAAGGCAAACTCCGGACATCCCGGTGCACCCATGGGACTTGCCCCCACAGCGCATGTGCTCTGGAGCCGGTTTCTGAAGCACAATCCCAAAAATCCTGCCTGGATCGACCGGGATCGGTTTGTTCTTTCAGGGGGCCATGCATCCATGCTCCTGTACAGTATGCTCTATCTCAATGGATATGGGTTAACCCTGGAAGATTTGAAAAATTTCAGACAGTGGGACAGTAAAACCCCGGGGCATCCCGAGTATGGGCACACCGCAGGGGTGGAAACCACCACAGGTCCACTGGGTCAGGGCATTGCCAATGCCGTGGGTATGGCCATGGCCGAACGTCACATGGCGGCTCGCTTTAATAAAGTAGATGCTGAACTTATCAACCATTTCACCTATGTGATGTGCGGCGATGGTGATCTTATGGAAGGCGTGGCCATGGAAGCGGTATCCCTGGCAGGACATCTGGGCCTTGGTCGTTTGATCCTCCTCTATGATGATAATTCCATCTCCATTGAAGGCAGTACGGATATTGCCTTTACCGAAGATGTTAAAGCCAAGTTTGAGGCCATGAATTGGCATGTGGTGCCTGTGGCAGATGGTAATGACACCCAGGCCATTGCCGATGCCATTGAAGCGGGAAAGGCAGAGACCGATAAGCCCACCATGATCAAGGTATCCACCCACATTGCCTATGGTAGCCCCAATAAGCAGGATACTGCTGGTGCCCATGGCTCTCCCCTGGGTGCAGAAGAGATCCGCCTGGTCAAGGCCTTTTATGGTGTGCCTGAAGATAAGGATTTTTATGTGCCCGACGAGGTTTTGACTGCCTGCCGTGGTGCCATTGAGGTTGGTGCTGAGAAAGAACAGGCATGGCAGGATATCTTCAATGGATACCGGGAGGCCTATCCGGAATTGGCCGATGCCTTTGTGGATGCCATCAGCGGTTTTCTCACCGCTGGCTGGGACAAAGAGATTCCCCAGTTTAAAGTCGGTGATGATGCCATGGCCACCCGGGCAGCATCGGGGAAAGTTCTCAATGCCATTGCCAAAAATCTTCCTGTGCTCATGGGCGGATCAGCAGATTTGGCTCCGTCCAACAAAACTTTTCTGGATGGCTTTGATGTATTTCAAAAGGACTCCTATGGTGGCAGAAATATCCGTTTTGGTGTGCGAGAGCATGCCATGGCGTCTATCATGTCCGGCATGTATCTCCACAGCGGCGTCCGGCCCTATGGTGGAACTTTTCTGGTGTTTGCCGATTATCTGAGACCCGCCGTTCGGGTGGCATCCCTCATGAAATTGCCCCTGATTTATGTGTTGACCCATGACAGTGTGGCCGTGGGTGAAGATGGTCCCACCCATCAGCCGGTGGAACATCTGGCCTCTTTGCGGAGCATTCCCGGTCTCCAGGTGATCCGTCCTGCCGATGCCAGGGAAACTGCCGAGGCCTGGGTAAAGGCTTTGACCACCGATGATGCCCCCACAGCACTGCTGCTGAGTCGTCAGAAATTACCCATCCTGGATCGCACCGGATGTGACGGAGATCTTAGATATGGTGCCTATATATTAAAGGATGTTGAGGGGGACAAGGCTGTTGACCTGATCCTCATTGCGTCGGGATCCGAGGTTCATATTTGTGTGGAAGCTGCGGAAAAATTGGCCGAAAAAAATATCAATGCCCGGGTGATCAGCATGCCCAGCTGGGAGTTATTTGAAAAAGCCTCCGCACCTTATAAAGAGCGGATTCTACCAAGTGATGTTAAAGCCAGAATCGCCGTGGAAGCTGGTATTACCATGGGTTGGGAACGCTATGTGGGCGATGCTGGTAAAATGATCGGTATTAATCGTTTTGGCGCGTCTGCTCCGGGTGGAAAGGTTTTATCTGAGTTTGGTTTCACCGCTGATAATATTGTTGAAAATGCCCTGGAGCTTGTAAAGGCATAAGTGTTGTAATTTAGGAATGAGTCCGAAATAACTTTCTCATTTAAAAAGTCGAAGAACTGCATCTTTCAACATCAGTGATTCTGGAATGGGTAAGTTATTTAAAACTGATTCCTTAAAGTCAGAAGAGTGGCTGCTTATTAAAAATAAAAGAAAACCGGACGAAATAAATTTTTGTTCGGTTTTCTTTTTTTGTATGCCTCTGATGTGGGAGGGTTAGAGAGTTCATAGAAGATAATATCCTCAACATTAATGAACTTCATACCGACTATACGGAGTCTTACATGCAAAAATGGGTAGTTTTATTATCATGAAGTCCCTTATTGGGGACATTCCTCATAATCAAGTTTAAACTGGAAAATGAAGTATGTCTTATTTGGCCCCATATTCTTTCAGATAGGCGTCTATTTTTGCCAGCATGGCATCATCAATCACCACCTTTCCATTGATTTCTCTGTTGTGAAGAAAGGTTTTGATCTCTTCCAGGGTGACAATGGCAAATACGGGAACTCCCAGTATATCCGCCACCTCAGCCAGGGCATTTTGCTCCCCTTTTCCTTTTTCCTGACGGTTCACACTGATGACGATACCTTCCACTTTGGGGTTGCTGTTGTTTTTGAGCACCTCAATGGACTCTCTTATGGCCTTGCCCGATGTGATGACATCATCCACCAGAATCAAGCGTGTCTCCGGGGTCAGGCCCATGCCCACCAGGGTACTTTTGTCGGCATAGGTTTTGGCCTCTTTGCGGTTAAATAAATAACCTTTATCCATCCCCCGGGCCGCCAGCCCCATGGCTGTGGTGATGCAAAGGGGAATTCCTTTGTAGGCAGGCCCATAGATGCCATCAAACTTGTCGTCAAAGTGAGCTGTGATAGCCTGGGCATAATAATTGCCCAAGCGACCTATTTTTTCACCGGTATCAAACATTCCTGTATTGATAAAATAGGGTGCCACCCGGCCGCTTTTCAGAGTGAATTCGCCAAATTTTAATGCGTCGCATGCCACAAGAAATTCTATAAATTCGCTTTTGTAATTTTCCATGTTTTCCATCCATTATTACCTGCAATTCGCTCATTTTTTCATAACAGGTTGAATTTATTAATACCAAAAAGTTGGACATCAAAAAATCATGCTGATATTTTGTTTTGATTACAACATGTTATAAAAATGAGCGAAAAGAGGGTTATTATTTGATGTTTCTTGGGATACTTAGGCTGTTTCCAGGACTGTTTTCTCCACAGCGCCAGGAAGCGTAAGTGCTCAACGGTACTTCTGCGCCGGATTTTAACAATGCCCTTCGATTAAAGTCATCCATTTGTCTTAATTTCTTAGAATTAAAGACAGGACCATCAATGCAGACCCGTTCTGCACCGCACACACAGGCCCCACAGGCCCCGAAACCACATCTCATATATCTTTCCAGGGAGACCTGGCAGGGAATTTTTTCTTTTTCACAGATCTCAAAGACTCGTTTCATCATGATTTCAGGCCCGCAGGCATATACTATATCAAAAAGGGTGCGGGAAATAGCCTGTTCAAGAAGTGTTGTGACAAAGCCTTTATGTCCAAAACTGCCGTCATCGGTGCAGTATTGTCCATTAAGGGATGGGTATCTGTCTCTGAATAAAAGAAGATCCTTGGATCGTGCCCCCTGGATCAAAGTTATATCGTTACCGAGCATGTCAATCAAGGGAGCCACCGGGGCGGTACCACATCCTCCCGCCACCACGCATACCCGGTCCATGGGGGAGGTGTTAAACCCATTGCCAAAGGGGCCCCGGATACCCAGAAGGTCTCCCTGTTTCATGAGAGCCGCTTTTTTTGAAAAACGTCCCTTGGCTTCCACGGTGATCCCAAAAGTTTCCGGCCCATGGTAGGAGATGGTGTAGGGTTTTTCATCAAGGCCGGGAATCCAGAGCATCACAAATTGCCCCGGACTAAATTGAATGTTCCCATTGAAAAACAGAGTGACATGGTCTGGGGTTTCCCGTTTTGTTCGAGCCACCCGGAACATTACTGGTTTTTTTTCCACCGTTAAATTTTTGTTGTCCATAAGTTATGTAGTCCTTCCTTTTGGGTCGGTATTTGTTGAATATTCTGAGCCCATGCCCAGGCTCAGGAGTGCGCAGCGCCCTTGATATCCTCCAGGGTACACCCGTGGATGTCCAGCCACTGATCCATCTCGTCGGTGACCTGCTTGAAGACCTCAATGCCACGGTAGGTAACAGCACTTCCAATACCCACAAGTGTGGCACCTGCCATGATCATTTCTATGGCATCAGCGCCAGTTATAATACCTCCCAGACCAATAATGGGGAGACGGGTGGCCTCAAAGATATCATAGACGCATCGAACGGCAACGGGTCGTATCATGGGGCCGGACAGGCCTCCCTTTTTAAAGTCCAGAATAGGGGTTCTGCTTTCTATGTCAATGAGCATACCCGGTCCCAGTGTATTGATGGCACAGATGCCATCTGCCCCGGCATTTTCACATGCCTTTGCTATTTCACCGATATCCAGGGCCTGGGGGGTGAGTTTTGCAATTAACGGCGTGGTGTTAATCACTTTTTTGACAGCGTTGACCACGTCAAATGAAGCGGTGGCACTGGTGCCAAACAACATGCCATGCTTTTCCGAATTGGGGCAGGAAATGTTCAGTTCAATGAAGTCTGGTTTCTTAT
Source organism: uncultured Desulfobacterium sp. (assembly GCA_937124525.1). Next base: position 771 of record CAKZLA010000016.1, on the reverse strand, counting down.
CTGATACGTAATCGGCAACCCGTTGAAATTCATCAACGGAGGCGCCGTAGATACTTGCAATGATTGGGAAATTCCTGTTGCTCAGGGTTGCCCACTCTTTTTCCATATGAAGATATCCAGGTGAGGGTAGCCCCACAGCATTTATCATGCCATGGCCAAGATCGATGACCGTGGGGTTGTTGTGACCGTCCCTGGGATTTGGTCCAATGGATTTCATAGTCACCAGGCCGCAGCCCGATTCATGGACCCGCTGTAGAATGTCAAAATTATTTCCAAGTATTCCCGATGCCAGCACCGTGGGGCTGATTAATTCTTTCCCCAGAAAATTCACGTGCATATTTATCTTATCCTTATATTTGGGGCTGTCTTAGTAGTTTGGGGGATGACTGCCTTGGTTCATATCATTTTTGGTGTAAAAGAACAAATGAGAGGCGCTCCTCCTTAAAAAAGATTTTTGGCCCTTCAGAGGGGGAGACAGTCCTAAATTCCCCAGAAGTTTAAAAGATATTGGTTTTTGTTTTGATGGATAATTTTTTTATTCCAGCAGGTTGTGCTTTTTGTTAAAAACAAATAAAAAAAGTGTTTGACACAAAGTTAGTTTGCGTGTAGATTCGCTGGGTCTTGTTGAGACGGCAACGCCGCTTACCAATAGCGCGGCAAGTTTCGGCAAGATTTTTTTGTCTTAAGAAGTAATGAATTTGATCTTTGAAAACTGGTTAGTGAATGAATTGAGTACAAAGATGTTTTAAGTGCAGGAAAGCACATTAAAAA
>CAKZLA010000015.1 GCA_937124525.1 uncultured Desulfobacterium sp. | reverse complement strand
TGGACGGGGCCTGGTTTTCCATGGACCGTGGCAGTACACTGGGGATTGGGGGGGAATCGGGGTGTGGAAAGAGTGTCACAGCGCTTTCCATCATGTCTCTGCTTCCCCGACCATCGGGGAAGGTGGTGTCCGGCCGCATTGTTTTTGACAACCAGGATCTTTTGACTCTTTGTGCGGCAGACATGCAGGCCATCCGGGGCAGGCGCATATCCATGATTTTCCAGGAACCCATGACGGCGTTAAATCCAGTGCACCGCATCGGTTCACAGATCAATGAGGTCTATGAGCTTCATTTCCCGGCCATGATTTCCAGAGATCGGCACAACGCCGTGTCAGAAATGCTTGTAAATGTGGGAATTGCCGATCCGTTGATGGTCATGAAAGCCTATCCCCACCAGTTGTCCGGGGGCATGCGCCAGCGGGTGATGATTGCCATGGCCCTGGCATCTTCCCCGGACATTCTCATTGCCGATGAACCCACAACTGCCCTGGACGTCACAGTTCAGGCCCAGATCATGGCCCTTATAAAAGATCTGCAGAAAAAAATGGGCATGGCAGTGATATTGATTACCCATGATCTTGGTCTTATTGCAGAAAACTGTGACCATGCCGTGGTGATGTATGGGGGACGGGTGGTGGAACGCTCGGCGGTGAGAGAACTTTTTACCCATCCGCTTCATCCTTATACCAGGGGCCTGATATCATCCATACCGGGTCTGGCCGGTGTTCCTAAATCCATTCTTCCAACCATCCGAGGACGGGTTCCTTCCCTTGATAAAATGCCCCGGGGGTGCCGATTTTCCAATCGATGTCCCCATGTCATGGATATTTGCCGCACGGTGTCTCCACCGGAAACCATGGTGGGAAGCCAGGGGCATTTTGCATCCTGTTATCTTTTGGGGGGAAACCATGATTGATTCCAGGGAAAAACTGCATCACTCCAGACACATTGATTCCCCCCGGGACCCGGATAGCATTTTAAGCGTCACGGGTTTGAAAAAATATTTTCCGGTGCGGGGGGGAATTTTTCTGGGACAGACAGGGGTGGTGCATGCCGTGGATGATGTCTCCTTTTCCATTAAAAAAGGAGAAACACTGGGCCTTGTGGGGGAGTCAGGATGTGGAAAAACCACCCTGGGAAGATGTGTTATGGGGCTCTACCCCCCCACTGCGGGCAAGGTTTTTCTCCATGGTAAAAATATCGCTCTGGGAAATCACAGGCAGATGAAATCCATGCGGCTGCAGATGCAGATGATCTTTCAGGACCCCTTTGAATCCTTGAATGCCAGGCACACCGTTGGAGAAATCCTCCGGGAGAAATATGTTATTCATGGTCGAAAAGGGGGAAAGACCGACAAAGAGATCGGGGAGTTGCTGGAACGGGTGGGGTTGTCAGGGGATGATATCCATCGGTTTCCCCATGAATTCAGTGGGGGCCAGCGCCAGCGAATTGGCATTGCCCGGGCCATCACCCTTAATCCCGAGGTGGTGATCTGTGATGAACCGGTGTCTGCTCTGGATGTTTCCGTGCAGTCCCAGATTCTCAATCTCATGGTGGCCCTGCAGCGGGAAATGGGGTTGACCTATCTGTTCATTTCCCATGATCTTGCCGTTGTCAAGCATGTGTCAGATCGCATTGCCGTGATGTATCTGGGTAAAATCGTAGAATATGCACAGGCCCGGGCCCTTTATGAAACTCCATATCATCCTTACACCCGGGCGCTTTTATCTGCCATTCCCCTGGCAGATCCCCTGGCCCGGAAACAACGGATCATACTTAAAGGGGAGGTGCCCTCTCCGGAAAACCCACCCCCGGGATGTCGATTTCATACCCGGTGTCCCCATGTCATGGAAATATGTTCAAAAAAGGAGCCGTTGCTCAAACCCCTGAAAGTGCAGGGAAGCACTCATTTCACTGCCTGCCATCTTTATCCCTGATGGATTCATTATGCCGCCCCCTTTGGTTTCCAATGTTCCAGTAAGGTCAGCCATCGGGGGTTCTGCCGGGGGTATTTTTAAATCATTCCTGGGCATCTTCTGCCTTTTGTTTGTAGCCACATCCCTTGACTGGGCATTTAAAAATTTTCCCTTCTTTTTTGGTCTCTTTTTCCACCAGATAGAGGGAATCACACTGGGGGCAGGGCATATTAACGGGTTTGTCCCAGGAGGCAAAGGAGCAGTCCGGATAACGGTTGCACCCATAAAATATTTTTCCCCGGCGGGATCGTTTTTCCACAATTTTTCCCTGGCAGTCCTTTTCCGGGCAGTGGACGTTGGTCTCGGCCCCGGCCTGGTCCCCGTAAACCGACTCTGTGTGCTTACAGTCAGGGTAACCGGTGCAGGCAAGAAATTCTCCATACCGGCCTTCTTTTTTCACCATGGGTTTTCCACATTTATCGCAATCTTTTACCTTGGTGTTGTCCACCTTGGTTTCATGGATTTCAATGTTGCCCTTTTCATCCCGGGTATAGTTGCTTGAAAAGGTGCATTCGGGATAGGCCGTGCAGGCAATAAAATGACCGTTTCGGCCCATTTTAATGTTTAACGGTTTACCGCACAGGGGGCATAAAAGGTCTGTGGCCATGCCAACGCCCTTGACGCTGAGCATATTTTCCTGGGCATATTCAAGCTTTTTCTTGAAGGGGGTGTAAAATTCATTGAGAACGTCAATGGATTTGCTGGAACCATTTTCAATGCTGTCCAGATTGTTTTCCATCTTTGCCGTAAAGGTGGCATCCAATATTTCAGGAAAAGACTCCACCAGCAGTTCATTGACAATGAATCCCAGCTCATTGGGCATGAAATAGCGTTTTACAAGGTCCACATAGCCCTTGTCCCGGATGGTGGACAAAATGGAGGCATAGGTACTGGGACGTCCAATGCCGTTTTCTTCAAGCTCCTTGACAAGAGATGCCTCGGAAAATCTTGGAGGCGGTTTGGTAAAGTGCTGTTTGGGAATAATCTGTCCCAGCTTGAGCACATCTGCCTGGTTCATTTCCGGCAGGAGCTGTTTTTCCTTTTCCTTTTTTCCATTGGTATCATCTGTGGTGTAAAGGGCCATGAACCCCTGGAATTTTACAGTGCTGCCCCCCACAGTGAAGGTATAGGTGCCAGCCTGGATGGAGATGGTTTTCTGGTCAATAATGGCCTGGGACATCTGGGAGGCCATGAACCGTTTCCAGATAAGATCATAGAGCTTGAACTGGTCCTGGGTGAGAAAGGGCTGGACCTTACCCGGTGTGTTCAATACCGATGTGGGACGGATGGCTTCATGGGCGTCCTGAGCTTTGTTTTTATTTTTAAAATACCGGGGGGATTCCAGGGCAAACTCTTTTCCAAATTTTCCCCGGATCAACTCCTGGGCTGCCAGGGCCGCTTCTTCAGCAATACGGGTGGAGTCCGTACGCATATAGGTAATAAGGCCTTCGGGACCCCCGGAGTCAATTTCAATACCCTCATAGAGCTGCTGGGCCACCATCATGGTTTTTTTTGCGGAAAATTTCAAGCGGTTGATGGCATCCTGCTGCATTTTACTGGTGATAAACGGGGGCAAAGGCGTTCTTTTGATGGTTTTCCGGTTTATCTTTTCCACCACAAAGTCACTGGATTCCAATTCCGTTATAATGGCAGCAGAGGTGTCACCATCCGGGATGGAAATTTTCTGCCCTTCTTTGCGGGCCAGCTGGGCCGTAAAGGCCGGAGGGGTGTCTGCTGTGAGGTCCGCTGCAATGGTCCAGTATTCCTGGGGCTCAAAGGCCCGGATCTGACGTTCTCTGTCACAGATAATTTTAACGGCAACGGATTGAACCCGTCCAGCGCTCAGGCCCCCCTGGACCCGTCTCCAGAGCAACGGAGAGATCTGATAGCCCACCAGTCGGTCAAGGGTTCTTCTGGCCTGCTGGGCTTCATAGCGGTCGTAATTGAGATCCATGGGATTGTTCAGGGCATCGGTAATTCCCTTTTTTGTGAGTTCATGGATTAAGACCCTGTGGAAAGATCTGCCCTTTTTCTTTAAAATATCCGCCGCATGGAATGCAATGGCCTCTCCTTCGCGGTCAGGGTCAGGGGCCAGATAAATGGTGTCAGTATCCCCGGCTTCTTTTTTCATGGCCTGGATTACCTTGGATTTTCCTTTGATTTGGAGATATTTGGCCTTAAAATCCTTTTCAACATCAATGCCCAGTTCTTTTTGGGGAAGATCTTTGATGTGCCCTGCTGTGGCAGTCACATTGTACTCTTTCCCAAGATACTTCTTAAGGGTCTTAACTTTGGTGGGGGACTCGACAATTAAAAGTGGTTTACTCACGGTGTTTCCTCTACGGTGAAAAAAAATTTACCCGATGTTTGTTTGATAACACCTTTCAGTTCCAGGCATAAAAGTGATGCATTGACAATCCCTGCATCAAGGCCGGACGTTTCGATGATGGTATCTATGTGGACGGGATAGGGCCCAAGGCAATTTAAAATTTCCTCCTGGGGCGTATCCGGTTCTAAAAAATGGCTTTCCGTACCACCAGGGGAGCCGTTGGGGTGGGATGGGGCCTCCTGGTGGACCATGTGCCCCAGTTCTTCAATGACATCCAATTCATTCTCCACAAGTTTTGCCCCCTGTTTTATCAGGGCATGGGTGCCGGTGCTTTTAAAGGACTGTATGCTGCCGGGCACGGCAAACACCTCTCGGTTGTACTCGGCGGTGAGTCTGGCAGTTATGAGCGAACCGCTTTTGGCCGCAGCTTCCACAACAATGGTGCCGGTGGACATGCCTGCAATGATTCGGTTTCTCATGGGAAAATGACGGGCATCTGGTGAGCTGTGAATGGGGAATTCTGATATAACCGCACCCTTGTCAGCAATGTCATGATAAAGTCTTCTGTTTTCCCGGGGATAGATGGTCTTTAAGCCACATCCCAGCACTGCAATGGTTCTGCCCCGGGCCTGAAGTGCCCCTTTATGGGCCGAAGTATCAATGCCCATGGCCATGCCACTGACAATTTGAAATCCCCGGGATGCAAGTTTGCAGCCCAGCTTGAATGCCGTGTCAATGCCATAGGCTGTAGCCTGTCGTGATCCTACAATGGCAATGCAGGGGGGAATATTATCAAGGGTGCCAAGGTAGGTCAGGATGGGGGGCGGGTCTGGAATGTGTAAAAGAAGTTCCGGGTAATGGGGATCAGTGAGCACGGCAATTTTAAATCCGCATCGCTCAATGGCACGGATCTCATTACCGGGGCAATGGGTCCGGTTTTTGTGGATACCCTGGAGAATCCGGGGACCCATGCCTTTGATCCCTTTAAGTTCATGGTTCGAGGCATTAAATACCCCCTGGGGTGATTCAAATGCTGTAATTAGTCGTTTAAACAGCACACTTCCCACCCCCGGGACATTTTTAAGCGCAAACCAGGATCTGTATTTATCAATCAGCCCGGTCATCTGATGGACTTTTGTCAGTTGCGGGTTTCATAAAAATTAATTTATATACTCCTTGCAGGTGACGTCTCCACATTTACGGAAAGGTGGTATGACCACCCCCGAAAAAGGAAGCTGGCACCGACAAAAGATTTGCATTTTCCAGGTGCCCAATGATCGTCATGCGTTGTTGACGTTTGTTTTTGTCTCAACGGTTTTTTTTATCCGTGAGAAGAACAATGGGGCTTGCAACAAAAACGGATGAATAGGTTCCAATAACCACTCCGGCAATCATGGCAAAGGCAAAGTTGTGAATAATTTCTCCCCCCAGAAACAGCAGGGAAAAAAGTACAATCAATGTGGTCAATGAAGTAAGGATTGTTCGGCTTAAGGTCTCATTGATGCTTTTATTGATGATTTCCATCAAGGTCAATTTTCTGGACTGGATGTTATTTTCCCGAATTCTATCAAACACAATGATGGTATCATTAAGGGAATAACCGATAATGGTCAACAATGCTGCAATGATGGGCAGAGAAAATTCATAATCCAATATGGAAAAAAGGCCAACGGTGATGAATACATCATGGATAAGGGCCACAATGGCCCCCATGGCGTATTTCAGCTCCAGATACCAGAACAGTACCAGGGTGACCACCAGGGCCGCTGTAATGAGGATGGGCATGCTCATGTTAAAAATGGACAAAAAGTACACGGCTGTCATCAATGCCCCTGCGGTGACACCGGAGAGTACCCATTTCATTTCAAATCGGCCTGAAATGTAAATGGTGATAAAGAGCAGTGAGTAGAACATGGCCAACAGTGCCTGTTTCCTTAGATCCTTCCCCACCTGGGGACCCACCATCTCCACACGTCGGATTTCCGGTGTTAAACCCGTGGCATTTTCCAGGGCCTGTGTGATGGCCTGGGAAAATCCTTTGCCGGTCATTTCCGGGGTGCTGGTTCTGATGAGAAATTCATTGTCTCCGGAATCGCCAAAATTTTGAACAGAGGAGTTTGCAATGCCCATCTGATCAAGGCCGGAACGGATATCTTTGATAACAGGTGTTTTGTCAAATTTTACCTGTACCAGGGTGCCTCCGGAAAAATCAATGCCGTAATTGGGTCCCTGGTGGATGACCAGGGAAATTAGACTGATGATAACCAGAGCCAGGGAAAAGGAAAACCCAAGTTTTCGTTTCCCTATAAAATCAATGGTGGTGCCGGGTTTGATAAACTGCATGGCTGTTTATCTCCTTATATACTGAGGGTGGGTGTCTTTTTCCCGGACAACATTATTTCAAAAATACTTTTTGAAAGGACCAGGGCAGTAAAAAGACTTGCAAGAATACCAAGTCCCAGGGTAACGGCAAATCCCTTTACAGGACCGGTGCCGAACTGAAACAGTACCACCGCTACAATAAGTGTGGTCACGTTGGCGTCAAGAATGGTGAGGGCAGCCCTGGAAAAACCTGCGTGAACAGATGCCGCAGCGGTTTTCCCCGAAGCCAGCTCCTCCCGGATTCTTTCAAAGATAATCACATTGGCATCCACCGCCATACCGATGGTGAGAATAATGCCTGCAATGCCCGGAAGGGTCAGGGTGGCCTGGAATGCTGCAAGCCCCCCACCGATGAGCAGAATATTAACCACAAGGGCAATGTCTGCAATCAGTCCTGCCCCTTTATAGTACATCAGCATAAATAGAATAACCAGAAGTCCCCCCACCAGCATGGACATGATTCCCATGCGAATGGAATCGGCACCCAGCGTGGGTCCAACGGTTCGTTCTTCAATAATTTTAACCGGTGCCGGCAGGGCGCCTGCCCGCAGTATAATGGCAAGATCCCTTGCCTCTTCTGTGGTGAAATTTCCTGTAATCCTGGCCTTTCCACCGGCAATGCGATCCTGGATAACAGGAGCGGAATAAACGGTTTTATCCAATACAATGGCCAGTCTTTTTTTAATGTTTTCACCGGTGATGCGTTCAAATATCCGGGCACCTTTTCGGTCAAACTCAATGCCCACATAGGGTTCATTGAACTGGGAGTCAATCATCACCCGGGCATCGGTGAGGGAGCCGCCGTCCAACAACACCTGTTTTTTGATGAGAAAGGGCACCTTGGTGACCTGTCCTGTGCGGTTGTCCTCTTTCATCTGGTACAAAAGTTGTGAACCCGGCGGAGGCGTTCCCTTGACAGCAGAAGCAATGTTTCCGGCCTCATCCACCAACCGGAAACTGAGCTGGGCCGTCTTGCCGATGAGATCCTTGGCCCGTTGGGTATCGGTGATACCAGGCAGCTGAATTTGTATTCTCTTGTCCCCCTGGAGTCGGATATCCGGCTCGCTGACCCCGAATTCATCAATGCGGTTTCGAATGGTTTCGAGGGCCTGTTCCGTGGCCATGCGCTTAATATTCTCCGCCTCTTCTGCGGGAAGTTGCAGCACAATGTTTTTTCCTTTGGGAACCGTGAGAGTTGAAGCGATTTCCAGGGTATTGAAATCATCGGTGACAAGTGCTGTAAACCCATCAATGTTCTTGTCCCCTGAAAGCGTTGCAGTGATGGTATTGTTGCTGTTACGGGTGATGCCAAGATGCTTGATCTCTTTTTTTCTCAACTCCTGTTTCAGCTCATGCACGGTACGTTCAACAGTGGTCTCAACCGCCTTCTGATTTTGAACTTCCAGGACAAGATGCATGCCCCCCTGGAGATCCAGGCCAAGATTTATTTTTTTATGGGGCCAGCAGTCGGCATAGAAGGTTGGAAGAACATATACCAGTGCCGTCAGTATGATCACTGCTGTAAGGGCGCCTTTCCATGTGAATAATTTCAATCTGATTGCTCCTGAAATGGCTGTATTATTTGTTTTTCTTACTTTTTTTTGACTCGGCAGGAGCGCTTCCCTGGAGGGTGGCTCCCACATTTCCCCGGTTGATTTTAATTTTAACGTTTTCGGCTATTTCAAGGGATACGGTGGTGTCTCCAAGGGAAATAATGGTGCCATGAACACCCCCCGATGTGATGATGCGGTCTCCTTTCTTAAGGCTGCTGATCATGTTTTGGTGCTCTTTGGCTTTTTTTTGCTGGGGTCTGATGAGCAGAAAATAAAAGATAACGAACATGAGAATAAGAGGTACAAACGCTGTAAGTCCACCTGCCTGTCCGCCAGCTGCGCCAGCCTGTCCCATTGCAAATGCTGTGTTGATCATGGTAAAAAAATCCTCCTGATTTAAAATATGCCCTGTTGATTAAGGGAGTTTTGCGGAAATCCGGGTCACCTTTTTGTGAAACCTAATGTTTCTTATATTACTGTCGCCTCTCCCTATGAGGGGTGTTAAGGCGTGACTGTTTGAGATACACAAAAGTTGTGATTATGTCAAGGACTCAACTTTTGGGTACACATTATTTGTCACAACTTATCCGACTGTCTCCCCAACTCATGGTATTGCAGGTATTAATGGTAATATCAACATTTCTTTTGAGTTCAATGTCATGGATTTCTTTTCTTTTTTTATTTAAAAGATAGGCAGTCACCTCCGGCGGCAACTCCGCTGTAAGGCTGGTGATCTCCCCTTTGATGGTTTTAAGATTAAGTTGCCGCAAAAAGGCGAGCCCCAGGTTTTCCACCGACGGGATCATGCCGCGCCCTTTGCAATGGGTGCAGGTTTTGTAACTGCCAAAGGTGATGGAAGGCCTCAATCGCTGTCGGGACATTTCCACAAGCCCAAACCCGGATATGCCACCCACTTTGGTTTTTGCCTTGTCTGATTTAAGGTGTTTTTTCAAGGTTTTAGTGACATCCGCTTTATGCTTTCTCTCCTTCATGTCAATGAAATCCACCACAATAAGCCCCCCCAGATCCCGGAGTCTCAATTGCCGGGCCACCTCTTCTGCCGCTTCAATATTGGTATGGTAGGCGGTCTGTTCGATGTTCTTTTTGCCTGTGGATTTGGCGGAGTTAACATCAATGGCCACCAAGGCCTCTGTCTGATCAATGACAATGGCTCCGCCGGATTTCAGGGAGACTTTGGGTTCAAAGATGGAGGCAATCTGTTCCTCCAATTGGTGTTTTGTGAAAATGGGCTTTTCACCCTTGAACAGTTTTACGATTTTTTGTTTACCCGGGGCAATAACCCCCATGAAATCTTTGACTTCCTGGAACACCTCTTTATCATCTATGAGAATCTCTGTGATATCATCGGTGAAATAATCCCTCAGGGATCTCACCGCAAGATTCTGTTCCTTATAGAGCAGGGAGGGCGTTTCACTTTCAATGGCTTTTTTGTTGATATTTTTCCAAGCCCGCTGGAGGTACTTCAGGTCATTTGTGAACATGGTTTTTGTGGCGTCTTTACCCGCAGTTCTGACAATGAGGCCAAAGCCTTCGGGGATTTTCACCGAATCAATGATGGATTTGAGGCGTTTTCGCTCTTCTTCTTCAATGATCTGGCGGGAAACCCCCCGGGTGGTACTGCCCGGCATGAGTACCGACAATCGTCCCGGCAGGGAAATAAAAGTGGTGAGCATGGCCCCCTTGTGCATGATGGGGTCTTTGGTGACCTGGACAATGAGTTCTTGCCCTTTTTTCACCAGGTTGGTTATTTTTCTGTCCCCTGCATCATTATCAAGGAAATAATCGCTGTGAATTTCATTGAGTTGCAAAAAACCGTTTTTCTGGGTGCCATAGTCCACAAATACGGCCTGGAGACTGGGCTCTACCCGGGTAATGGATGCTTTATAAATGTTGCCCTGGGTCATCTCTCTTGCTGCTGTGTCCAGGTGAAGTTCTTCCAGTTTGTTATCTTTGATGGTCACGATTCTGCATTCATCGGAGTCGTGCGCATTGATTAAAATTTTTCTTGTCATTAAACCTTTCTTAACGCCTCCATGGAAAAAATTATTTATGGAGATTTTTAATTGTCGGGTTTGATATTCTTGTTTGAACCTGTCATGTTCTGTAGGGAATTTCTGACGGTGTGCCCTTGGTGTGAAAGAGTTGAACGGCTTTATTACAATGCCAGCCATTGGTCTCATTCCTTCCAGTTTTTTTACATAAATGGGCAGTGTTGTGACGTGATTGAGCCCGAATATTTTTTAAAAATCTCTCTTTTGACTTTATGTTGTTTGTCTGTAGTCTATTATTTGATGGCCTTATAATCAAAGATCAAGATCTCATTGATGGAAACAAAATATCTTTCTGCAATCAACAAGTATTCGATTGAGCCCTTCAAGTCAAATAAATTATGAGTTGCTCCTGGTATCATGCTTGCTATTTCATTCATATTATGCCATTTAATGGGCTTTATTTGTTCTTAATAAATCCAAAGTGTCTGGAGGTTTACATATAATCATGGAAGAGCGGTACAGCCCTGAAGCAGTTGAAACAAAATGGCAGCAATATTGGGAATCCCACGAAATTTTTTCCACATCCGAGGATACATCCAAGGAAAAATATTACCTTCTGGAGATGTTCCCCTATCCGTCGGGGAAAATTCACATGGGTCATGTTAGGAATTATACTATTGGGGATGTGGTGGCCCGGTATAAAAGAATGAAGGGGTTCAATGTCCTCCACCCCATGGGCTGGGATGCCTTTGGCATGCCCGCTGAAAATGCGGCCATTGACAACAATACCCATCCGGCCGCCTGGACCTATGACAATATGGCAGCCATGAGAAAACAGCTTAAAAAGATGGGCTTCTCCTACGACTGGAACCGGGAAATTGCCACCTGTCGACCCGAATATTATCGATGGGAGCAGTGGTTGTTTCTCCAGATGCTGGAAAAGGACATGGTGTACCGCAAGGAATCCTATGTGAACTGGTGTGAGCATTGCCAGACCGTCCTTGCCAATGAGCAGGTGGAAGCCGACCTTTGCTGGCGGTGCAGTCAGCCGGTGCAGCAGAAAAAATTGTGGCAATGGTTTTTCAAGATCACCGATTATGCCGAGGATCTTTTGCTCCATTGTGATAAATTGCCGGGATGGCCCAGCAAAGTTACTGTGATGCAGAAAAACTGGATCGGCAAAAGTGTGGGATCTGAAGTCTCCTTTGATATTGAGGGCATGGACGGTGACATAAAGGTTTTTACCACCCGGCCGGACACCTTGTTTGGTTCCACCTTCATGTGTCTTGCCCCGGAGCATCCCCTGGTGGAAACCCTGTCCCGGGATACAAAACAGGCCGATGCCGTACGGGCCTTTGTGGACAAGATATCCCGACAGGAGCGATCCAGCGATGCCCTTGAAAAGTATGAAAAAGAGGGAGTCTTCACCGGTGCATGGTGCATTAACCCCACCAATGGGCGACGCATGCCCGTCTATACGGCCAATTTTGCCCTGATGGGCTATGGCACCGGGGCGGTGATGTCTGTGCCAGCCCATGACCAGCGGGACTTTGACTTTGCCCGAAAATATGATCTGGACATTGTGGTGGTGATTCAACCCCCAGGGGAAACCCTGGACCCGGCCACCATGGAAGAGGCCTACACCGGGGAAGGCATTTTAATTAATTCCGGTGGGTATAATGGCAAGGAAAACCGTGCTGCCATGGCCGAAATTACCCAGTGGCTTGAAAAAGAGGGCAGGGGAAAACAGACCGTCAGCTTCCGCCTCCGGGACTGGGGAATCTCCCGCCAGCGTTACTGGGGAACCCCTATTCCGGTGATTCACTGTGAGACCTGTGGGGTGGTTCCGGTGCCTGATTCCCAATTGCCCGTCACCCTGCCCGAAGACGCGGATCTACTTGAAAACGGCGGTTCCCCGCTTCCCACCCTGGATTTCTTTGCCCGTACCACCTGCCCTGTGTGTGGCAGAAAGGATGCCCGCCGGGACACAGACACCATGGATACCTTTGTGGAAAGTTCCTGGTATTTTGTCCGCTATTGCAGCCCCCGGTGCGAAACCGCCATGTTTGACGCAGATGCCGTTAAATATTGGATGCCCGTGGATCAATACATTGGCGGGGTGGAACATGCCATTTTGCATTTACTTTATTCCCGTTATTTCATGCGGGTGTTAAATACCCTGGGGCTCATTGATTTCAAGGAGCCGTTCACCCATCTTCTCACCCAGGGCATGGTGTGTAAAGAGACCCTTACCTGTCCAGAACATGGATATCTTTTCCCCGAAGAAGCCCTCCCAAAGGGCGAGGGGTTTCAATGTGTAAAATGTGGTAGTGACGTTGAAGTGGGACGGGTTATTAAAATGTCCAAATCCAAGAAAAACGTCATTGACCCCAATATTCTCTTGGAAAAGTATGGGGCAGATATCACCCGACTTTTCTGCCTGTTTGCCGCACCCCCGGAACGGGATCTGGAGTGGAATGACGATGGCGTGGAAGGATGTCACCGATTTATCAACCGGGTGTGGCGTCTGGTGGATCTGTGCCAGGAAAAATGTGGCAATACCCCTGCCTATGACGGCCCCATGGATGGGTTGTCCGATGAAGCCAAAAACCTATACCGCAAGGGACATCAGACCATCAAGAAAGTCACCGATGACATTGAAGACAGCTTTCATTTCAATACGGCCATCAGTGCGGTGATGGAGCTTGTCAATGCCATGTACAGTGCAGATCTTGAAACCGCTGACGACGGCATGAAGGGTGTTGCCGCCTTCTGCATGGAAAACATAGTCCTTCTTTTGTCCCCCATTGTGCCCCATTTTGCCGAAGAACTGTGGCAGCAGATGGGTCATGTGCCCAGCATTGTGGATCATCCCTGGCCCACGTACCGGAAAGACGCATTGACAAGTGACGAGATGATCATTGTGGTACAGGTAAACGGCAAGCTCAGATCAAAATTTACCATTAATGCAGACGCCGATGATGAGGCCATAAAGGCTGTGGCCATGGCCGATCCTGCTGTGATAAAACACATTGAGGACAAAGCCATCAGAAAAGTGATTGTTGTGAAGAAAAAACTTGTCAACATCGTGGTGTAATGATGAACAAACACTTCTGTCAGATAATAAAGGGGCTTTTGCTCCTGGTTCTGATCCTTGGGGGGGGGTGCGGCTATCGCATGCAGGGAACGGCACCCCTGCCCGGGGGAATAAAGGCAGTTCGCGTAAACCTGTTTGAAAATCGCAGCAGTCAGTCCGGTGCGGAAAACGTTTTTACCAATGCTTTTATCAATGAATTGTTGAAGAA
>CAKZLA010000014.1 GCA_937124525.1 uncultured Desulfobacterium sp. | reverse complement strand
TGCTGGACATTATGCCCCAGGTGTGTGAAATGCCCCTGCCCCGGAACATTTTTCTGGTGGGTCTGGAAGGTCACTGCAGTGAAGAAAAAATTGATCATGCGGCAAACCTTGCCCTTTTAATAATTGAAACCCATGTGGACTCAATAATGGCACCGGATCATACCTGTGGAACCCGAATGAATCCTCCAACCCACCCCACTTGAAAGGAAGTGGTTCACACATATGTACATGGAAATGGAAACAGAAAAAACTCCCGCAGAGTTTGAAGCAGAAAACCGCATGCTGCGCCAGGAAATAAAAGTTGCCAGAGAGGCGGCCGCCATCACCGCCCGCTTAGTGGTAAAGCAATTTGAAAAAACAGACCAGACCCTTCACCATCTGGAGGCTGCCAATGCCCAGCGCCAGGCGGTTCTGGATGCCACCACCCAGCTATCCATCATCTCCACCGACCTTAATGGTAAAATAACCCTGTTCAACGTGGGTGCCACCAACCTCCTGGGATTTTCCCAGGAGGAGATGGAGGGCAAACAAAACATCTCCGTCATCCATGTAAAAGAGGAGCTGAGGCATTACGCCCATGTCCTGACCGGGGTCATGCCCATAGAACCCGTTGCCATTGACGTCTTTTCCCAGCATGTTAAACAGCATGTTTTCCATACCCATGAGTGGACTTATATCTGCAAGAACGGAACGCTTCTCCCCGTCAATCTCTCCATCACCGCTTTTTACAACGCCCTTGGCATCATGCGGGGATATTTGTTCACGGCCATGGACATGAGCAGCCAGAAACAGATGAAGCAGGAACTCATCCAGGCCATGGAAGCCGCAGAAGCAGCCAATTCCTCCAAAGGAGATTTTCTGGCCCGCATGAGCCATGAAATCCGAACCCCCATAAACGGCGTCATCGGTATGGCCCATCTCATGGGGAAAACCCCCTTGAACACCACCCAGACAAATTACCTTGATAAAATTCAAAGTTCAGCCAGAACCCTTCTGAATCTCATTAACGACATCCTTGATTTTTCCAAAATTGATGCTGGCAAACTCACCCTGGAATCCATAGATTTTCGACTGGAAGATGTCCTGGCCAATGTGGTGAACACCATTGGGTTCCTGGCCGAAGACAAGGGGCTGGAGTTTTTGTTCCAGGTGGACAAAGATATTCCCTCCCGCCTCAGGGGAGATCCCCTGCGCCTGGGACAGATCCTGATGAACCTGGCCAGCAATGCCATTAAATTCACGGAAAAAGGAGAGATCGTTATCTCCGTCACCCTTGATGGGGATCATGACACAAATAGAGATGCCGCCCTCCCCCACATGCCGGGAGAAACTCCTGGAACGGACCCTGTAACAGAGGGGGAAGACAGCAGGACAGAACATCCCCATGCCGAAAATGGGCAGGCCCTATTGAAATTTTCCGTCAAAGACAGCGGCGTGGGGCTGCATTCTGAACAAATCGCCTCTTTGTTTGAAGCCTTCAGCCAGGCGGATGATTCCATCACCCGGAAATACGGAGGCACCGGACTGGGCCTTTCCATATGCAGTCAGCTAACCCGGATGATGGGGGGAAGTATCTGGGTGGAAAGCAAACCCAATGAGGGCTCCACCTTTATTTTCACCGTAAAGCTGAGCTATTCAACCTCCTCGGCACTTACCTCTGTCCCAGACAAAAGTTTGTTACATGGTCAGCGTGCCCTGGTAGTGGACGATAACAGGGCAGCCCGGGAATCGCTGGTCTCCATGCTGGAATCCTTTGGCATGAAAGTGGCCAGTGCCCCGGATGGGAAAAGTGCCCTGGAACGTCTGGACCACGCCCTTGAAGCAAAAACACCTTATACCGTGGTGTTCTTGGACTGGATCATGCCCGGAATGGACGGCATTGAAACCGCCCGGCGCATCAAAGCCAATAAAGGCCTTGCCAGAACTCCTGCCATGCTCATGGTCACGGCCAATGGCAGGGAAGAGGCACGCATGGCCGCAAAAGAGACAGGCATCAAGGCCTTTCTGCTGAAGCCGGTGTATCCATCGGTGATGTATAACGCACTCCAGGAAACCATGGGACTTGCCCCCTCCCCGGCGGAATCGGGAACAGGTCCGGCCACTTCCCCGGCGGCAGCCATGGAACATATCCGGGGTGCCCGTATTCTTCTGGTGGAAGACAATGCCATCAATCAGGAGGTGGCACTGGCATTCCTTGAGGATGCTGGCATGGTGGTGGACATTGCAAGCAATGGCCAGGTCTGCCTTGATATGATGGACAAAAAAGCCTATGATCTGATCCTCATGGACATCCAGATGCCGGTGCTGGACGGCCTGGCAACCACCCGGATTATCCGCAATGAAAAGAAATTACACCATATTCCCATCATTGCCATGACGGCCCATTCCATGGCAGGAGATCAGGAAAAAAGCCTTAAAGCCGGGATGAACGGCCACCTGAACAAACCGGTGAATCCCGGGAAACTGTACCAGGCTCTCCAGCAATTCATCCCGGGAAAACCAGGGGAAAAAACCATAGAAGCCCCTCCTGTGGAAAATCGCCCCCCCAGGATGAGTGAAGAAAGCAAAAAAGAAATAACTATTATGTCCCGGGAAACACGCTCTGGTTTCCAGCTCCCCCCCTTAAAGGGGATCAATCACGCCAAAGCCCTGGAACATCTGAACCATAAACCGTCGCTTTTACTCACCATTCTCCAGGATTTTAAAAAAAACTATGGGAACCACCCTGAATATCTGCAAAATTTACTCCAACAAAAAGACTTTAAAAAAATCAGGGAATGCGCCCACACCATTAAAGGGATATCCGGGTATATGGCGGCGGAAAAACTGTTCAAGCGTGCCGCAGCCCTGGAAAACCACCTGAAAGCCATGGAAATTAAAGACCCGCCACAACCGGAATCCACCGCCTCCCCCAGGGCCGTGGATCTTTCCCTGGTTCATGGGTTTATGAATGAAATGGAAACCACGCTGACCACCCTGGATCAACTGCCTGCCAAGACAGTCCAGCCCCCTTGTGAGCCCCTGAAACCCGGGAAAAACAGGCATTTGAATCCGCGTCAACG
Organism: uncultured Desulfobacterium sp.; assembly: GCA_937124525.1. The sequence continues at coordinate 4,917 of CAKZLA010000014.1, read as the reverse complement.
CATCACAGACCTGGATGAAGAAAAACAAAAAACTCTCAAAGACTTCCACGCACTTCTGCTCAAAGGCGAATTCTTAGCCATGGATCTTCTGCCGGATGTGGAAAAAATCCTTAAAGACTGCGGCCATGAAAGAGAGCTCAGGGCCATCATGGATCTCATGGATGATATTGAATTTGAACAGGCCGCAGAGAAAATGAGTAAGTGGTTTTAATTTCCACAATGACAAAAATACAACATGACCCTCAAAAAAAATGGAAGGTGTCGGCGTTGCATATAAATAAAAAAAAAGCACGAATCCTGATTGTAGACGATGAAAAAATGAACCTCAAGGTACTGGCGGACCTTTTGAAAGGAGAGTATGCCCTGATTCTGGCCAGAAACGGAAAACAGGCCCTTAAATTTGCCTTTCAGGAACCGCCGCCGGATCTGATTTTGTTAGATGTTATCATGCCTGAAATGGGAGGATATGAGGTCATTCAACAACTCAAAAAAAATGATAAGACCAAAGATATTCCGGTGATTTTCATCACTGCCCTGAACTCGGTGGAAGACGAAACCACCGGGCTGAAGCTCGGGGCACTGGATTACATTACCAAACCCTTTTCCCCCCCCATCATTAAAATGCGCATTCACAATTACATCCGTTTTGTGCATCAGCATAAATTGTTGGATAAACTGGCCTACTTGGATGCCTTGACCGAGATCCCCAATCGCCGCCGCTTTGATGAGGCGCTGAAAAATGAATTTGCCCGGGCCAGACGAAACGGCACCCCCCTGTCACTTGGCATGGTGGACGTGGATTTCTTTAAACAATACAACGATCATTATGGCCACGCCATGGGGGATCGGGCACTGTATGCCATTGCGTCTGCCCTTGTGAGCAGTGTGAAACGCCCCGCCGATGTGGTGGCCCGGTATGGCGGGGAGGAATTTGCCCTGATTCTGCCGGAAACAAACCGCCACGCCGCCCACCAGGTGGGAGAAATGGCCAGAAAGGCGGTGCTCAATGAAAAAATTCCCCATATTGATTCCACGGTGTTTCCCCATGTTTCTGTGAGCATCGGCATGGCCACCCTGGAATTCCCTCCCCATGATCCCACCTACCCCTCCCCGACCTTTGAAGACATTGAAACCGACGACATGGAATATTCCCCGGAAGTGCTTCTGGAAATGGCGGACCAGAATCTGTACAGAGCCAAGCAGAATGGCAGAAACCGGGTTTATTAAATTCCGGCAGACATTGTGTAATTAAGCCCATAATTGACTTGACGGCCATTGGTTCCAGGCGTATATTTGCCCGCGCGTGGATGTTTGAATAAAATTCAATCGTATTCAAAAAAGGCCGAAACAGACAATGTTTTTTTTTACCGCTGCCATGATTGTTTTGTTGACAGGATCGCTTCTTTTGCCCTTCACCGGCAGAGGCCATCTGGCCAACATCGCAGGCCCCCTGTTGGCCGTCACCGGTGCCGTACTGACACTGGCCACAGGCGTTGATGCCATCTGCACCGGGGGCTTTGACGTCACGCTGCCCTGGAACTACCAATTGGGTGGGCTTCATCTAAAACTGGACCCCCTGTCCGGCTACTTCGCCATGGTCATCGCCATGGTCTGCGGAGTGTCCGCCCTTTATGGCAAAGATTACCTCAAGCCCTATGCCAATAAAAAACACTTGGGCGTTTCCTGGTCCATGTTTTTGCTATTGTTTGCCAGCATGATGCTGGTCATCAGTGCATGGAACGGGGTTATCTTTCTGGTGGCATGGGAAATCATGTCCCTTTCTTCTTTTTTCCTGGTAATCTTTGAATCCCATCGCCCCGGGGTATTGTCCGCCGGATGGACCTATCTTGTGGCCACCCACCTGGGAACCGCCTTTCTGATGGCGATGTTCCTGCTGCTGGGACACAACCACTCCTATGATTTCAATGTCATTCAAGCTTCCGGCCCCATGGCCACCTTTTTATTTATCCTGGCCGTCATCGGGTTTGGAACCAAAGCAGGTTTTCTGCCCTTTCATGTCTGGCTCCCCGAAGCCCATCCGGCAGCACCGTCACATGTCTCTGCTGTGATGAGCGCCGCCATGATTAAAACCGGCATCTACGGCATCCTTCGCATGTCAATACTAATGGGACCCTTCCAGGCCTCCTGGGGATGGACATTGATTATCGTGGGGGCACTCACCGGGATTTTCGGTGTACTCAGTGCCTTGTCCCAACAGGATTTAAAACGTCTTCTGGCCTACTCCAGTATGGAAAACATCGGTATCATCTCCATTGGCCTGGGCCTGGGATTTCTGGGATTTGCCACACAACATCCGGTCATTGGTCTTCTGGGAATCGCCGGGGGCATGCTCCATGTCCTGAATCATGCCCTGTTCAAAAGCCTGCTGTTTTTCGGAGCCGGCGCTGTCAGACATGCCACCCACACCCTGGAAATGGAAAAAATGGGGGGACTCATGAAAGGGATGGCCATGACAGGCTCATCCTTTGTCATTGGCGCTGCCGCCATTTGCGCCCTGCCCCCCTTAAACGGGTTTATCAGTGAATTTTTGATTTATTTCGGCTCTTTTTCTTCCCTTTACGGCAGCAAAGGCACCTTCAGTGTGCTGGCCGCGGTGACCGTGATCATTGCCCTGGCCCTCATCGGCGGACTGGCCCTGGCCTGTTTCACCAAGGCGGCCGGGATTGTCTTTTCAGGGGAGCCCAGGACCCGGGAAGCTGCAAAGGCAAAGGAATCCGGTACGCTCATGCCAATATCCATGGGAATACTGGTGGCCCTTTGCGTATATATCGGCCTTTTCAGTCCCCAGGTCATGGCCTTTCTGGGGCCGGTGTTTGACACCGTCGTTGCCGGTCACCCCCTTGGTGATGCAAGCCTTGCCCCGGCCATTTTGTCTCTGACCATGATAAGCCGGGTGGGAGCGGGCCTTATTGCACTGATCTTTTTTCTGGGCCTTGTGAAACGTAGATGGATGCGACACAAAATTGTGGGAAAAAGCACCACCTGGGGCTGCGGGTATGACGCACCCACAGCAAAAATTCAGTACACGGCCTCCTCCTTTGCCGATCCCATTGTATCGATGTTTGATACAGCTCTTTCTCCGGAAAAAAATCTCAAAACGGACCCAGGCCTTTTTCCCACTGCCTTTTCTTATGAATCCCGGGCAAAGGATATTTTCATGCACCATGTCTACCGTCCGCTTTTTTCTGTCCTTGAATCGGCGGCACAGGGACTGCACTGGCTGCAACGGGGATACAATCAGCTTTATGTCCTCTACATTGTTTTAACACTTCTGGCATTATTGTTCTGGATGCTCTGGATTTAATAAAGGGGATGTGATGAGATTCACCATTTTTTTCCATGTGATTGCAGCGTTTATTTTATCTCCCATGATTCCGGGCATTATTAATAAGGTTAAAGCCTTTTTTGCCGGAAGAAAAGGCAAACCCGTTCTACAGATGTATTATGATCTGGCAAAACTTGTGCAAAAGGGGGCCGTTTACAGCCAGACCACCACATGGATCTTTCAGACATCCCCCCTGGTCACTGCTGCGGTTGGCATCATCGGGGTCATGCTGGTACCTTTGGGAAACACACCGGGACTGCTGGCCTTTTCCGGGGATTATATCCTTCTGGTGTATCTGTTCGGTGTGTGCAGATTTTTCACGGTACTTGCGGCCCTGGACACGGGTTCACCCTTTGAGGGTATGGGGGCCAGCCGGGAAGTCCAATTTTCATTGCTGGCGGAACCCGCCCTGCTCCTGGGGCTGTGCGCATTGAGCGCCCTGAGCGGAGAAACCTCCATGAACACCATGGTCACCTCACTCCAGGCAGGTACCAGACCGGTGCTGGCCTGTGCCATCTTTATTGTCCTTCTGGCTGAAAATGCAAGAATCCCCTTTTCAAAGAACTCTCTCGCCAAATTTTTGATCTATTTCCTTGTTAAGATCTAGGAGTTTTGCCTCATGAGTTTTAACACTATTTTCTTTGACTTCAATAATCTTATCAAGACCATCAGCTTTTTCTTGCTTAGCCTTAATAGATATATCTAATTTACAATCAAAATATAAAAAGAATATTGTGCCTCTGACGTATTCTAAGGATACTATTTTGCAGTTATGTCCTATGAATTACGACTATAAAGACAATGATCAACCGGACTTCGGACTAATTGCCGAAGATGTTTTTAATATATTACCGGATATGGCCGTTAAAAACGAGTCCGATGAACCGGACACTGTATTTTATAGAAAGCTGTCCACTCTTTTATTAAAAGTTTCCAAAGAACAACAATCTGAAATAGACGCGTTAGAAACAAGCTCTGCGTCACACGCAACATCTATCACAAATATAGAAGCGGTTGATGTTGCTCAACAAACCGAAATAGATGATCTTAAATCCGGGCAAAATACACAACAAGCGGAAATCGATGCTCTTGAAGTTACAGACGCTACTCACTCAAGCGATTTGACAGCGTTACAAACAACCACGGCCACACACACGAGCCAAATTGCAACATTACAAAGCGACAACACAACTCAACAAACAAGCATGGATGATTTGCGAGCAAAAGACACAGCCAAACAATCGAGTATCGACGATTTAATTGCGGACAATAAAACGCAACAAACTAGCATTGATGCAAATACGGCATCCGCGGCAACAAACGCATCCGGTATATCGTCTAACACTTCTGATATAGGTACGCTTCAAACAGCAAGTGGCACATATGCGTCTGATATTTCCGCTTTACAAACCGAGCAGTTAAGTCAACAAGATGAAATAGATGCATTGGAAACAAAACATACCGCTCAGGAATCAGACATAGCCACGCTTACCGCAGGGCATAGTAGCCAACAGACAGCCATATCAGCTAATTCCGCAAACATTTCTACAAATTCAACGGCTATCTCGACT
>CAKZLA010000013.1 GCA_937124525.1 uncultured Desulfobacterium sp. | reverse complement strand
CGAATCAGGACCCGCCGACCCGAAAGATCAATGTCCTGCATGCGCAGCATGTTGGGCATAGCCTTACGCGTCTCAGAATCAGGATGCGTTGTGCAGGACGACTGCGGTATCGAGCATGCGATTCGAGAAGCCCCATTCGTTGTCGTACCAGGAGACAACCTTGACCAGTGAGCCTTCCATCACCTTGGTGAGGCCGGCGTCGAATACGGACGAGGCCGGGTTGTGGTTAAAGTCGATGGAGACCAAAGGCTCGTCGTTATATGCCAGCACGCCCTTGAGTGGTCCCTCACTGGCCTCACGCAGTATTGAGTTCACCTCTTCTACAGAGGTATCGCGTGCGGCCACGAAACTGAGGTCAACGGCCGACACGTTAATCGTGGGCACGCGCATAGAGAACCCGTCGAGCTTGCCGTCCAGCTCGGGGAGCACCAGCCCTACTGCAGCGGCCGCGCCCGTCTTGGTGGGTATCTGCGACATGGTGGCGGACCGGGCGCGACGCAGATCAGAGTGAAACACATCGGTGAGCACCTGATCGTTCGTGTAGGCATGAATCGTCGTCATGATGCCGTGCTTGATGCCGTAGGTGTCGTTGACCACCTTGGCCACCGGGGCCAGGCAGTTGGTGGTGCAGGAGGCATTGGAAATCACGGTGTGGGCAGGGCTCAAGGTCTCTTCATTGACTCCGTAAACAATGGTGGCATCCACATCCTCTTCGGCGGGATGGGAAAAAATAACCCTTTGGGCCCCGCTTTTCAAATGCTGCTCCGCTATTTTTCTTTCCGAAAAGGCACCGCTGCATTCCATGACCACATCCACACCAAGATCTGCCCAGGGAAGACAATCCATCTGCCTTTCATGGGTCAGTTTAATGTAATTGTTGTTCACAAAAAAATCATTCCCGCACAGTTCCACATCCCCGGAAAACCGTCCATGGGTGGTGTCATATTTTGTCAGATGGGCAATGGTTTTTGCTTCTGCCAGCTCATTGATGGCCACCACCTCAAGGTTTCTGTAATGGTGGGATTCATACAATGCCCGAAGCACTGATCTTCCAATTCGTCCATACCCGTTAATTGCAATCTTATACGCCATGTTTATCCTGCACTTATCATCTCATGTTTGGATCTTCATATCCCTGGGCCCGGACAAGCCGAAATTCCAGAAATTTATCTCTTTTTTAGCTCAATGATCCAGAAATCAACAAAAAAGCTGTAGGTTAAACCGAACATAGACTTTTGTCCATCATAATTCCATGCCAGCGGTGCCAAGTCATAATTTTTTTCATGATCTGTTTTTAAATTAATGGGTTGAGATTCAAAGGCCCATGGGTTAATTGATCAGCACTGCCATAGCAACGCTTTGCATTGAAATCAGAAGATACCCCGTCCCATGTCCGAAGAAACCACCACCTGACCAGCACCCAAAAATTTTTTTAAGGTATTCTTGGCCTTTTCCATGTCAATGTGCTCCCCACAGCTAAAGATATCCACAGCCGCATATTGATGCTCTGGCCAGACATGCACCGTGAAATGAGATTCTGCAATGATCACAACCCCGCTGACCCCTTGGGGATTAAAGGCATGAAAAGAGGAACTTATAACAGTGGCACCACTATTTCGGGCGGCAGTAACAAAGGCCTTTTCCAGGGCATCACAATCGCGAAGGGCCGCCCTACGGCAATTATAATAGTCAATAGTTAGCTGTCTGCCCAGTGTAAGTCCCCTGGCAGGCACCTTTTCTTCCAATCTTATCCGGCTGTTTGACATTTAATTTTACTCTCCCCAATCTATGACGTCTCTAACCCAACCGTGGGCGTAATCACAACATCTGCATCCTTACCCCAGTCTCTAACACCTAACCTGGACAAGCCAGAACCAAAAAGGATTTCTTATTCTCTTGCCAAAATAACAAGAAATAAGGATCTAAGGAATATAAAAATAGACACTTTAACTGAAAGCACCATATTTCATTTGCGGAGATTATACCGTCTTTTAAAATTTTTTTTATTTTTTTATTTTTTTTTGAACAAATTCTTTTTTATGGTGTCAATGAGATACAGAAGAACAAAAAAATAGTGTTTTGGTTCAGAACCATCTATTCTAAGGAGACACATCATGAAAAAGACATTGAACATATTCCTCATTGCAGCACTGTTGATTCCCTTTACTTTTTCTCCGGCATCGGCAGGCCCCAGGAATAACCATCTGCTTGAAACCGTTATCATCGGCACAGGGGTGGCCATTCTGGGCACCGCATTGATCTATGAAGTTCATCACAACAATAGAGAAAATGACTATGCCCATAATAACTATAATTCACGAAAACATCCCAAACATCCTGGATGGCAAAAACCTCGACCCATCCATCCCCGAAAAGACCACGCTTTGAACAGCTACAAGGCCAGAGGAGGCTGGGTCATTGAAAAAGTGTGGATTACTCCCATTTATGAAAATATATGGGTGCCCGGGCATCACAAAAAACATGGCCGGTGGATTAAAGGACGATACAGACAAGTAATAGTCCGGAAAGGATACTGGGAAAAAAGACGGGTATGGGTCAGGAGTGATCGATAACTCTCACCAAATGTAGTCTGACATCTTTTTCCCGGGCACGCACCATGGAAACAACCATGGGTATTTTTTCTGGCGGGGTGTGCCACATGGGCCACCCGATTATAGTGCCGGTCAATTGAAAAGATACCATTTTTTGAGTCATAAACTTCTGATTTTAATATATTTAAAGTTCCATATTAGTGTCAAGTCATGTGACCTGAACTATAAGGTGATAAAAATAAATCAACGGGAAGAAAAAAAATTAATCAAAAGGCTTCAGCAGGGACAGGAAGCAGCCTTTCAAATACTGGTACGACAATACCAGTCAAGGCTCATAGCCATTGCCTGGGGCATCACTCTGGATCACGAAGAAAGCCTTGAAATCGTTCAGGATGTTTTCTTAAGTGTGCACCGCAATATCAATAAATTCCGTGGGGATGCCGGTTTAATGACCTGGATGAGAAAAATCACCATTAACCTGTGCCTCAACTGGAAACGCCGATGGAAACGACGGTTCAGATGGCACCATGTTCCCCTGGAATCAGAGGTGGACACATTGCCCCGGGGTGGGGATACACCCCACCAGTCCCCGGAATCTCACTATCTGGACCGGGAAATGGAGCAGAACATTATGGAACATGTGGCCAGACTTCCAGAGAAAATAAGAACCGTCTTTATCTTAAAAACAGTGGAAAAGATGTCCTATGAGTCCATTGCACAATTGTTAAACATAAAACCCGGCACCGTAAGTTCCAGGCTTTACCATGCCCGAAAAAGCCTTGCCAGTGCTCTGGAAAGGAAGGAATCATGAAAAAATGTGATAAATATACCGATAAATAATTTAGTCATATTTTTCTCCGTCAAAAATATTAGTTAAATCGAGACTATCTTATAAAAAGAATAAATCGCCAAACCGATAACAATAAAGCAACCTACCGTAAATAATTTTCGCCTATGCGGCACATGGTTAGCCCCTGTATGTACTATTGCATGAGCAATTCGACTGACAACAAATAAGCAAGCGGCAACAAAAACATAAATATTAATAAAGAATATTTTATAGTAAAAAGTTATTGGAAACATTAA
>CAKZLA010000012.1 GCA_937124525.1 uncultured Desulfobacterium sp. | reverse complement strand
ACCCACTGATCCCGAAAATTACCGCAATCATTCCAGGTAAGGGCCACGGACCGATCCGTGTAATTCCCATCAAATCCCGGCAGCAGCCCCAGATTGACAAGGGTCTGGAATCCATTGCAGATACCAATGATCAATTTTCCCTGCCCCACAAAGGAAAGTAATTTATTCCCCATATGATTTTTCAGCTTAAGGGCCTGGATCACACCGGCTCCATGGTCATCCCCCCAGCTAAATCCCCCGCCAAAGGCCAGAATCTGGAAATCGTCCAAATCCACCTCACCGGAAACCAGGGCATTTATGTGAACCCTATGGGCACTGGCACCGGCCAATTCAAATGCAGCGGCGGTCTCCATGTCACAGTTCAGTCCAAAGCCAGTTAAAACAAGCGCATTTACCGTTGTCATATCATATCTCCCAAGGGGGCTGTCCAGGCGGTTTCCAACTCATCCAGGGAAAGATCAGAAACTATTTTTCCATCCGTCCCTTTGATCACAAGGCGGGTGTGGGCATGGGTGACATGTCCCACCATGGCGCAGGCCATTCCCTTGAACATCTTCTCAAAGGTACTCTGGTTTTCAGGGGCCACGGTGACAATGAAGCGGCCAGCAGATTCTGAAAACAACAGGGCATCTGTTCCAGGAAGGCCATTTCGTTCATCCACCGGCATCCGGGTAAGATCCATTTCAAATCCCAGACCACCCCCCAGGGCCATCAATGCCGCATGGGTGGCAAATCCCCCCCGGGCAACGGCATGGGCCGAAGCGGTCAATCCTTTGGCAATGGCACCTTCCAGTGCCCGGTAAATCACCTTGAATCGGTCAAAATTCACCCGGGGCACATTAAGACCCGTCTGCCCCAGCAACTCATAGTATTCCGATGCTCCCATCTCATTGGCCGTGGCACCTAACACATACACAAGATCCCCGGATACCTTGGGGGTCAGGGTCATGCATTTTGTCACATCATCCACCACACCGATGGCGGAAAACTGCACCGTTTCCAAGGCCGACACCTTAATTGCTTCGCCAAATTCACCGGTGAGGTATCCATCCACATACATGCTGTCCTTACCGGATAACAAGGGGATGCCATAGGCCATACAAGAGTCCTTTAAAGCCCTGCAGGCCCTTACCAGCTGGGCTGCTTTGAATTTCCCATCGGGGTTTTTCATTGGATCATACTGGATATCCGGCCAGCAGAAATTATCCACCCCACCCATGTGAGAAAGGGTGCCACCCACTGCAATGAGCCGTCGCACCGCCTCGTCAATGGTAGAGGTCATCATGTGGTAGGCATCAATCTTTGAGTACCATGGCAGCAGGGCTTGCGAAAAGGCAAGGCCCTTCATGGATGTCAGCACCGGCCGGATCACCGAGGCATCCGACGGGATATTGCGTTTTACCCCTACCAAGGGTTTAATGACGCTGCCCCCCTGGACCTCATGGTCATACTGCCTTGTAATCCACTCTTTGGAGCAGATGTTGGGCCTGGCCAGCATGGCCTTCAACAATGGGTTCACATCCTTTGGCGGCGACAACACGGGTTCGAAAAGCCCCCGCAACGCCGGGGGTATCCACAGGGCATCAAACTCCCACCGGGGAAAGCCCTTGTCCAGAAGATCCATGTCCACATAGGCACAAGTTTCATCGTTATATTTAATGTGAAGCTTACCAGAATCGGTGTATTCACCAATGACGGTGCTTTCCACCTCGTGCTCCCGGGATAATGCCATGAACCGATCAATGTTCTCCGGTTTCACAGCAATGGTCATGCGCTCCTGGGATTCAGAAATCCAAATTTCCCACATATCAAGGCCGTCATATTTTAAGGGCACCTTGTCCAGCCACACCTCACACCCGTTGCTGAGCATGGCCGATTCCCCCACGGACGAAGAAAGTCCGCCACCGCCATTGTCGGTGATGAACCCATAAAGCCCCTCATCCCGAGCCACCAACAGAAAATCATGCATTTTTTTCTGGGTGTAAGGGTCCCCAATCTGCACATGACCCGCCGGGGTATTTTTCGACAAGATTTCAGAGGAGGCTGTCACCCCATGGATGCCATCTTTGCCCACCCGACCACCACTCATGACAATGAGTTCACCGGGAACCGTTGTTTTTTCATGGCTGGGTTTTCCGGCAACCATTGAAGGCATGATGCCAAGGGCCGTAACAAACACAAGGCTTTTCCCCATGTATCCATGGTTAAACAGGGTCTGACCAAAGGTGGTGGGAACCCCACTCTTGTTTCCACCGTCCTTGACCCCCTCAATGACCCCATCAAGCAGTCGTCGTGGATGCAACGGTGCCTTTAAAGGCCCGGAATAATTCATGTCACCCACACAGAACCCATAGCTCCCCATGATGAGCCGGGAGCCAAGACCCGTGCCCATGGGATCTCGGTATACCCCCACAATACCGGTGATGGCACCGCCATAGGCCTCCATGTTGGAAGGAGAATTGTGGGTTTCACCGGTGATCACATAGTTGTTTGTTTCATCAAATTGCCCCACACCGGCATTGTCCCACAACACGGACACCACCCAGGATTTTTCATCTTTAAGGGCCAGGGTGGGCTCTTTAATATAAGTTTTAAAGAGGTTAGCCTCCTCCACCGTCTCATTGGTGGCCCCATTGGTGTAACGGAAAAGTCCCTGGAAGGTATTATGATTGCAATGGTCACTGCGGGCCTGGGAGATATATTCCAATTCCACATCCGTGGGCTGGGACAAACCTGCCTTTTTTCGAGAGGCCACCACATCCGGGTGCAAAAAATATTCCCGAATCACGGGAATATCCCTGGCATTAAGGGCCAGGTTCCGGGCATCACTGATGGCCTGCAATGCCTCATTGGAGTCTATGTCCATGACATCACACTGGGGTTCATGGTTGAGCAGCACCTTGGGAATAATGGTGCCCACCCCCTTGGATGCATCCCACTCAGATCTGGAGAAGACCTTCCATTGCTGGATAATACCGTTGGCCAGCAGTTCATCTGCGATTTTTTCCACATCTTTTTGCGCCAGAGTTGATCCCTTAAGACAATAACGCCTGGAAGTATAAATGCCTTCACCGGGCAAAAAATCCCGCTTTAAGAAATCGGTGATGGCCTCCACTGCCGTGCTGCCAGCATTATCCCTTACACCGGGTCTAAATCCCACCCAGATACACCAGTCAAAATCTAAATCCAAGGGAGAAAGAGAAGAGATCTGGGTCACGGGATTGGTAAAAATTTCATCCTTCACCATTGCCAGGTCGTCAGGGGATAAATCCGCCTCCATGGTGACCAGATGTATGCATCGCCCTGCCTCAATGCGGATATTAAAATAGTCCCTGGCCTTTTTGATAAGGCTCTGGGCCTCGGCATCAACCAGCTGGGGGTTCAGGGCAATTTCAATACAGGAACACATTTTATCCACCATTGAAAATCCTTATTATATCATTATAAAATACAAATACCATCAATGCCAGGAGCAGTCCCATACCCAGTCGGTTGGCCTGCTCACGGAATTTTTCACCGGCGGCTTTTCCCGTCACCGCCTCATAACAAAAAAAGAGAATATGCCCCCCATCCAGCACTGGCACAGGAAACAGATTAATAATACCCAGATTCACGCTGAGCATGGCAATGAAAAAAAAGAAGCTTGCCACACCAGCCTTTGCCTGCTTGCCAGCCATCTGGGCGATCATGATGGGGCCGCCAAGACTGTCAGCGGCCACTGACCCTTGAAAAATTTTCACCACAGACAGCACGGTGAGCCTGGATATATCCCAGGTTCTCAGGCCCCCATGCCACAGGGCCTGGAAGGGGTTCAGGGAGATGTGGGTCACATCCCCGCTGGCGGCCACCCCGATCATGAAGCGCTTTACATCTTCACCAAAAATATTTTTTGACACCCGGGTCTCAGGGTGTACCTGGAACAAATGATCCCTGCCCCCCCGTTCCACCTGTATGGCAAGGACCTCTCCTGAACCGGCTCCAATAAGGGTCACCATGTCATCCCAGGAGGTCACCGGTTTTCCGTCAATGGCCACCACCACATCTCCGGTGGCCATGCCTGCGACCTGGGCCGGGCTGTTTGGCCCCAGCTCCCCCACCACGGGTTTTACAAAGTAAAGGCCGGAAAATTGAAAAATGGCATAAAAAATCAAAAAGGCCAGCAAAAAATTAAATAAGGGACCAGCCGCCACAACGAGTACTTTCTGATACAGTTTCTTATGGTTAAAGGACAGGGGAATATCCGTTTCTGCCAAAGGAGCCCCCGGCTCCTCCCCCACCATTTTCACATACCCCCCCAAGGGAATCAAGGAGATGCAGTATTGGGTAAATCCCATCCTGCGCTGGTAAATTTTGGGACCAAATCCCAGGGAAAAGGTTTCCACCCCCACGCCAAAAAATCGGGCCACCAGAAAGTGCCCCAGCTCGTGGAAAAAAACAAGAATACCCAAAACGATGACAAAGGCCACCAGTGAATTACCCATAATACCTCTACAACCTCAATGGTCAGTTCAAAAAGCCCCTGACCGAATTTGCATATCATTGTTAATCATAGCTTCGGCCAGGTCCCGGGCCCAAAGATCCGCCGCCACAATATCCGACACCCCAGGAGAATTGACCACCCCATGGGCATCCATGGTGGTTTCTATGATATGGAAGATGTCAGGAAAGCCAATGCGATGGTTCAAAAACGCATCCACGGCCACCTCATTGGCGGCATTCATCACCCCGGGCAGGGTCCCTCCCGCTTCCAGGGCTTTAAAGGCAAAATCAATGGAGGGAAACCGCCTTCGGTCCGGGGCCTCAAAAAACAGCCCTGTCAAATTAGGAAAATCAGGAAATTCAAGTCCCAGGTCCAGGCGTTCCGGCCAGGACAGAGCATAGGAGATGGCGGCTTTCATGTCGGGCAGGCCCATCTGGGCCATCACCGTGCCATCGGAAAATCCCACCATGGAATGGACAATACTCTGGGGATGTACCACCACCTCCACTTGACCGGGAGAAAGCTTAAACAGATGCACCGCCTCAATGATCTCCAGGGCTTTATTCATGAGGGTGGCCGAATCAATGGAAATCTTGGTGCCCATGTCCCAGGTGGGGTGGCTCAACGCGTCCCGGGGGGTAAGGTCGAAAAATTTTTCCCGGGGGACTTCCCGGAAAGGCCCACCGGAAGCGGTGAGAAATATCTTGCGTAGATCCCGTTTCCGGTTACCCTCCAAACACTGGAAAATGGCGCTGTGTTCACTATCCACCGGATAAATGGTCACCTGTTTTTCTGCTGCCCTTGCCATGACAATATCTCCTGCCATGACCAGGGTCTCCTTGTTGGCCAGGGCCACCTGTTTTTTGGCATCAATGGCGGCCAGGGCCGGCATGAGCCCGGCAGCTCCCACCATGGCAAGCAGAACCGTGTCCACCATGTCGTGGGACGCTGCAATAAGATATCCTTCCTCCCCCCATAAAATCTCCACAGAGGAGGTATCAGAAATAAGATTTTTGAGCTCCCGGGCCTTTTCCCGGGTGAACACCACCACCATGTCAGGATTAAAAATAGAAATTTGCTGGGCCAGAAGGGTCACATTATTTGCAGCCGCAAGGATACGGACATTAAAACGCTGGGGATGAAGGGCCACAACGGCAAGGGCACTCTGGCCAATGGAGCCGGTACTCCCAAGGATGGACAGGTGTCTCATAGCAGAAACTCCTTGAAAAGATAGGCCACAGGTGCTGCAAAGATCACCCCGTCCAGGCGGTCCAAAACCCCCCCATGACCGGGAAGGAGATGGCCGGAATCTTTAATCCCTCCGGTACGCTTCAGGGCAGACTCAAACAAATCACCAATCTGCCCTGCCATGGCCGCAGTAAGGGCAAAGGCAAGGGTACCCATCAGGGAAACATCATGGATGAAAAGGGTTTCAAACCCCACCCCAACCCCCATGGCCAGCACAATCCCCCCCAAGGCACCTTCAATGGTTTTATTTGGACTGATCTGCGGGGACAACGGTCGTTTCCCATAATAGGAGCCGCAATAAAAGGCTCCGGTGTCACTGGCGGCAACCATCAGCCATAACCACACAATCCACAACCCCCCTTTCTCGCCCTCCCGGATCAACACCAGAAAGGAGAGAAAAAACGGGACATACACCACCCCTTGAACCTGTGTTTCAATGGCCCTGAGAATATCAGAACCCGGGGCATACACTACCAGAACAAGCAATGTCAGAATCAAAACATTCAGGGCCGGTGCCAGCAACATCAGTCCAAGGGAGCCATTGTGGGCTGCCGCCATCATAAAAAAGGCAATGACCCCTGAAATAAGGACAACTCCGATATTACGTTTTTCTTTCACGTAATTGGGGCACTTCCCCAGCACAGAAAAAATAAATGGGTATGTTTTTCCCGAGCAGCAACTGCCTTCCATGGAGTCTGTTTTTTTTGAAGACATCTCTTTTTCAGGATTATATCCGGGAGAAGAATGGATGGGATCAGGGCAGACACCCTGGCGATCCAGGGCATCGCCATGGACGGGGAGGGGGACAATGCAAAAATACTCTCGCAGTCCCAGAAGGGATATGACAAACACAAGTGAGGTAAACATCAAAGGGGTGCCCCGGAGTAGAATCAACAATAAAAGGGGCAATAGAACTATTGCGGTGAGCCATCGTTTGAGGAGCATTGGACCTTCCCGAATCTACGATCACGTTTCTGGTAGTCCCTGATAATATCCATGAAAGCCTGGTCCGTGAAATCAGGCCACAGGGTATCGGTGAAAAACAACTCGGCATAACCCGCCTGCCAGAGCATAAAATTGCTCAACCGCTTTTCTCCACTGGTGCGGATAACAATGTCCGGATCAGGAATATCTGCGGTGTAAAGATGTTGGGAAACTATCTCTTCTGTAATATTATCCAGACCAAGACTGCCTGTTTTTACCTTTTCAGCAATAAGTTTCACGGCCCGGGTCATCTCTTCCCTGCCCCCATAACTCAATGCCAGGTTCAGACGCATGCCACTGTTGTTCCGGGTAAGGTGTATGGTCTCTTCCATGGCCCGGACAACATCTGCGGGGAGCCGTTCTTTCTGCCCGATGACGTCCAATTTGATATTCTTGTCCATGAGGGTCTTAACTTCACCCGTTACAAATTTTTTCAACAGGGCCATCAAGGCCGCCACCTCGGCCCGGGGACGTCCCCAGTTTTCCGTGGAAAAGGCGTAAAGGGTCAACACCTTAATATTGAGTTTCCGGCACACCGTCACAATGGAACGAACCGTATCAACGCCTTTTTCATGGCCTCTGACACGGTTCATTAATTTCTTTTTGGCCCACCGTCCATTCCCATCCATGATGATGGCCACATGGATCGGCATTTTATCTGGGTCCAGCCCATGGCAGAAAATTGGGTCTGGGGTTTCTCCGCCTTTATACTTCAAGGATTTCTTTCTCTTTGTCCTGGTAAATTTTATCCACAGACTCCACATAAGTATCTGTGAGCTCTTGGATCTGTTTTTGACCCTTGAAGCTGTCATCCTCCGAAATATCGCCGTCCTTTTGTAAGGATTTTAGATTCTCATTGGAGTCCCGCCGGATGTTCCGGATGGCCACTTTAAAATCTTCGCAAACCTGGCGGGTATTTTTAGCAATATCCTTTCTCCGCTCCTCTGTGAGGGGGGGGATGGAAATACGCACAATTTTTCCATCACTGGAGGGGGTCAAGCCCAGATTGGCCTTTAAAATACCTTTTTCAACCTCTTTGATGGCAGAAACATCCCAAGGCTGCACAGTAATAAGCCGACTTTCAGGGATGGCAACCGAGGCCATTTGACTTAAAGGAGTCAAGGTACCGTAATAATCGACCTTTACACTGTCAAGCATGGTCATGGAAGCTCTTCCGGTGCGAACCCTTTTCATATCTATTTCCAGGGCTTTCACCGTTTTATCCATGCGATCCTTTGTTTCCTGCAAAACTTCTTTTATCATATACTTCACCCCATATTTTTTTTATATGAAAGAGTAGGCACACCTAATATTCTTTCATGCTTCGTTGTGGGCAGGCCCAAGTCCCCCATGCGGTCTGCCCGTGGCAGTTTTATATGAAAAGGTAGCCTCCAAGTTTGCTTCAGCAGAGCCCCCCCGATGGGCAATAGGAACCGGCCAATTGGGCCGTCTACGGTTCCGGGCCGGGCCCAT
>CAKZLA010000011.1 GCA_937124525.1 uncultured Desulfobacterium sp. | reverse complement strand
GAACGACCGCGGCGCGTGGCTGGCTTGTCGCCGCCTTCTTCTTCGCCAGCTTCAGCGCCCTCTGCCCCTTCTCCTTCTCCTTCTCCTTCTTCTCCCTGTCCCTCTCCTTCTCCTGCTTCTCCCTGTCCCTCTCCTTGAGTCGCTAGAGGGACTTCTGGGCTGCTTCAAGTTCCTCCTTTTTCCTGGCTGCTTCCTGCATACTTTCCTCAATAAACTCTTCAATGGGTATTGTATCATTGGGATTTATGGTGGCTCCCCCCATACTCACGGTGATGCAGTCATTGATGCTGGACGAGCTGTGTTCAATGGCAAGTTCTTTAATATTATCTGCAATGTGCTGGCAAATTGTAACGGCCTCATTGCCGTTGGTATCGGGTAAAATAGCCATGAACTCTTCTCCGCCGTATCTGGCAATAAAATCGCTTCCCCGGCGCAGACTCTTCTCCAGGGTTGCGGCCACTGTCTTCAGACAGTCATCTCCCATGCCGTGGCCATAGGTGTCATTGAAATATTTAAAATAATCAATGTCGATCATGATCAGTGATAAAGGGAAATGAGATCTCTTGGCCCGGTTCCACTCCTTTTCCAGAACTTCGTCAAAGCGCCGTCGGTTGGGAATTTCCGTGAGGGCATCAAGAAAGGCATATTTTTCAAGAAGTTCCTGTTTTCTTTTCAGGTTTAGATGCAATTTAACCCTGGCCTTCACCATGGGGGGATGAAAGGGTTTGGTGATATAATCCACCGCTCCCAGATTAAATCCCCGACTTTCATCCATTACTTCGGAAACAGCCGTTACAAAGATAATGGGTATCTGCTTGGTGGCTGGAATTTCCTTTAGTGCTGCACACAGTTCATATCCATCCATTTCCGGCATTAAAATATCCATGAGGATGAGATCCGGCGGGGACTCAGACTGGGCTATTTTCATGGCACGCTGGGCATTGATGGCCGCAGCGATTTTGTACTCATCCTTAAAAAGGGCCATGAGAATCTCAATGTTTTGTCTGTTATCATCAACAATGAGTAGTTTTGAGCGATCCTTTATTTCAGGCATGGGCTTCCTCTTCTGATTCTGAGGGTATGGAAGTATCGATATTTGTTAATTGCTCCTGGGCACCGTCAATGTCAAAGTTCTCCAGATCCTCCAAGATTGAAAAGACACGGGTTTTCCCAAGCAGAGCTTCCAGTTGCGGCAGTACAGAGTCAAGAAGGGTGCGGGCACTGTTTAAATCTTCATCCAGAAGGTCTGTGACGGTTCTAAGGGTGGATAGCAGATCTGTCCGTTCCTGGTCGGTGAGTACCACCGGAGGGGCCGGGGTCTTTTCCGGGAATGGGGGGGGCTTGGTGGATAAATACCTGTTTATTCCATTAAATACCCGGGTCATCTCCATGGAAAAGTCATCCCATATTTGTTTGTCAATTTCCCGGCCAGGGTCGGCAAGGGCCATCTCCAGGGCTGCTGCCCGGGAAGATAAGATTTTCGCACCAATGTTGGCCCCCACCCCTTTGATGGAATGGGCCATTCGTTGTGCGGATTCCAGCTCATTTTTTTCAATGAATTGGTGGATCTTTTCACCCGCATTGGAAAAATCCCTGGCAAAGGTATTGATGAGTTTCTGGTACAAGGCCTGGTTTTGGTTCACCTGGGAAAGGCCGATGTGGGTATCAATGCCCGGTATGTCCAATGGCTGGTTTTTTTGAATTTTTTCATTTTTCTGTTCAGTGGACAGAGACGATGTGGCTTCCTGGGGAAAAGATGCGTGCTGGTGGACAAAAAACTCTTCATGGGGGGGGGCCAGGGTGATATCTACGTTTTTTCCGGCCAGCCATTTGTCCAGGGTGGAAAAGAGTTTTTCAGGGTCAATGGGTTTGGCAATATGATCGTTCATACCAGCAGCAATACATCGCTCCCGGTCCCCTTTCATGGCATGGGCTGTCATGGCAATGACAGGTAGATCTTTAAATCTGGACTGGGCCCGAATTTGCCGAGTGGCTTCAAATCCGTCCATCAGCGGCATCTGAATATCCATGAGCACACCATGGGGACAGTGGTCTTCCAGACAGTCCAGGGCCTCTTTACCATTATTGGCCAGCATGACGTCCATCCCGGCGGTGCGGAGCCATTCCTGGGCTATCTCCTGGTTGATTTCATTGTCTTCCACCAATAATATCTTTTTCCCTTTTAATTGGGAGTGTTCTTTTGCCGGTATTTTCATCTTCTGAATGGGGGAGGTTCCCACCACATAGTCGTGACGGCCAAACAGTTCCATGATGGTGTCAAAGAGCAATGAGAAATTCACCGGTTTGTGCAAAAAGGCATCCAGGAAACGTTTTTCAGAATACTGAATCAGGTCTTCCCTGCCATGGGCTGAAACCATGCAGATAATGGGAACCCGTTCCAGTTGTAGATGGGATTTAATATGCCGGGCAGTTTCAATGCCATTGAGTTGAGGCATTTTCCAGTCCATGAGCACAAGGTCGAAGGGTTGGTGGGTTTTTTTCAAAATTTCAATGGCCTCTTTTCCCGAAGATACCGTTTGGGCCTCCATTTTAAATGAGCGAATGGCAGAGGAAAGAATTTCAAGGGCCGTGTGGTTGTCATCCACAATAAGAACCCGAAGTCCCCGGAGATCCCGGGGGGGGATCATGGTAATCTGATTTTTTTCCGGCTGACGCTCCAGGCCGATGGTAAAGGAAAAGGAACTTCCCTTGCCGGGTTTACTTGTTATGGTGATGTCCCCGCCCATGAGCCGGGTCAGCTTGCGGCAGATGGCAAGCCCCAGCCCGGTGCCTCCATATTCCCGGGTGGTGGAGTCATCAGCCTGGGAAAAGGATTGAAATAACCGGTTAATACGATCTTCAGGAATACCGATACCCGTATCAGAAACAGAAAAACCAAGATGGATGGTATCCTGAGAAGAAGCGTTTTTTTCCATGGGTGCCACATGGATCACAATTTCGCCTTTTTCCGTGAATTTAATGGCATTACCCACAAGATTAATGAGAATCTGCCCCAACCGCACCGGATCCCCCACCAGGGCACCAGGGGTTGTTTCATCAATGTGGATGATCAATTCCAGTTCTTTTTCATGGGCCTTATGGGCAAACATTTCCGCCAGATTGGCCATGACCTCGTGGAGGGAAAAATTTGTTTTTTCCAGGGTCAGGCGGCCAGCCTCAATTTTTGAGAAATCCAGAATATCATTGATCACCGAAAGCAGGGTCTTGGAGGCTATCTTTATTTTGCGAAGATATCCCTGCTGATTTGGTGTCATGTCGGTTCTGGCCACCAGATCTGTTAATCCTATGACGGCATTTAAAGGGGTTCGGATTTCATGGCTCATGTTTGCCAGAAATTTGCTTTTGGCCAGGGATGCGGCTTCGGCCACCTTTTGTTGACGCTGGGCCTCCTCTTTTTCCAATCGGGAGGAGATGTCTTTGAGAGTTCCTTCGATGATTGTATGCTCATTTTCCTGATAATCTTGGATATGAGCATTGAGCTCCACCCAAAAAAGGGAGCCACTCCTGTGCCTGGCCTGGACACTCAGGGAATTTATCTCTCCTTTCTCCTTAAGTTCACACAGAATTTTTTTCCGGTCCTGCTCATTTCCATAAACTCGGTGGATTTTGTTGTTGATCTCCTGCTGGAATTCATCAAAGGTGTTATATCCCAACATCTTAATCATGGCGGCATTGGCCGTGATCAATTCGCCTGCCGGGGTGGTCTGAAAAATACCCTCGCTTGCATTGTCAAAAATATTCCGGTATTTCAAGGCCATTTCTTTGAGTTGCCGCTGCTCTTTTTTCAGGAAAATCGTCATGTGATTCAGAGAATTGACAAGGGAGGCAAGCTCCTTAAAGGGCGGTTTTTCCAACTGAATATCAAGATTACCCCCGGTGATCTCCTCGGCTCCGATTCTCATGGCATTAATGGGGGTTCCGATTCTACGTCCAAAATATATGGACAAAAGCAGCATAAGGGGAATGGAAATAAAGAGAATAGAAAGTGCAATAAATAAGAGTTTATTCTGGTATTGTATAATTGTTTTGGCGGAGATATCAATTCCCAGAACACCGGCCCTTTTACCCGTACGGGTATAAAAGGGCGCATATCCTGAAAGCCAGTTCCCCCAATGATCTGTGTAAAAGGATGATTCCACCACAGGGCCTTCTAATCGGTCAAAATGATCTCTTAAAAATTCACTGGCATCGGCGTAACGTTCTCCCAGTTGGGCCATCTGGGTCGGGTCGGATTCCGCATCCACCACAAAAAAGATGTCCCCCTTGGGCGCTTTTTCCATGGTGTAAACAAAATGGATGTCCGAAGAGATTTGTTTAATGTTTTGTAGTGTGGTTCTAAAGGTGTTATATGTAAAAGACCCTTGGTCCTTTGTTTCGGCAATGTAGGCGTGGAGATCCCCGTCAAGGCCCTGGGCAGCAATGGCGACGGTGTCGGTGAGGCGTTGGGTAATATCATTCATGGCCTGCTTTGATGCTGCTTTGTAAAATGCTATGGTAAAAATAACATTGACAAAAATGCAGATCGCCATGAAAAGAGTCAGGTAATGGGATATTTTAAGATTACCCGGCTTCAACAAATTAACGATACTAATTGGCATTTTTCCCCGGATTGCGTTGACGATTATTAATTCCCAAATAAATAATGCAGTCTTTACAATAAATCAAGCTTTGTTTTTTTACATAGTTGACAAGTTAATGCCGAAATGTCAATAAAGTATGGGGCCTTTGATTTTAAACAATAATATTGAAGTGTCTTCACAATGATAACCAAAAAATTTAAAAAACAGGAGAGCTGAATTGAACCAAGAACAATCCTCCTTTGACGACCGGTTCCGCATAGAGCAAAAGGGTGTGGATGACACTCCCCGGTCTGGGAATGTGCGATATTCCAAACAACGTACCTCTGGGATCAGCACCATTAAGCTCATTGCTCTGGGGGGGGGCGTCATCATCCTTCTGGTGGTGGTGATGATTATCTTTAATCTGGGTACCCAGACCCCAACGCCCATGTCAGAGACGTCCAGTCCCCCTGCAGCCAACAGTGCTGCCATGATTTCTCTGCTGGAACAACGCTTGGGGCAGCTTGAAGCAAGCTTGGGTGAAATCTCAGAAAAAATATCCACTGTTCAGACAGGTTCCCCGGCCCCGGGAACAGATTTGGATCTGTTCACGGGAAGGTTAGATCGGGTGGAGAACGCAGTGTCCACCAAATTCGGTATTATTACAGACAATATGGACAAGCTGGAGGTTCAGATGGCAGATGTGCTGAACCGCATTAAGAATCTGGAGTCAAGCCGGGCAGGGAAGTCTTCTTACTCACAGGTATCCCAGGCTCAGTCATCTTCTGTAAAAACTGCCAAAAAATCAGCTGGTACGGCCCCGGTGTCGCATGTTAAATCCCCTGCAAAAATTACCACGTCCCAGAACAGTGCTAAAAAAACTGCTTTGAAAAAAACGGTCCCCCAAATTGTTAAAAAAGCAACCCCTTCACGGGTGTATCATGTGGTTCAAAAAGGGGAAACCTTTTACAGCATCAGTAAAAAATACGGGACCACGGTGGCGAATATCAATAAACTTAATCATTTTTCAAAGCAACCCACCATCTATCCCGGGGATAAACTGATTGTGAAATAACAGATGATGCTGGGGTCAAGATGGGCGCATTCCCATTTTCCAGGCATCATCATAGCATTTTATGGATCTGATTTTTAGGCAAACGGGGTCAGGACGAGCCTGACCCCCATCGCTAATGAAGCCTCCAACCGGGAGAATGGGAATGCGCCCGTCAATATTGGCTTATCGGCTTGGGTTAGACGAGCTGTTTTTCACCGCGTGTATCAGCCCCTTGACCCGATCCAGATCCTTGCGGCCCGGCACGCTTTCCACCCCGGAACTGACATCCACAGCCCAGGGGGATGTGGAGGCGATGACGTCGGCCACATTTTCCGGTGTAATGCCCCCGGCAATGATTAACTTTTGCTTTTCTCCGGTTTCCTTTGCACAGCCCCAATCCCAGGTTTCAGCATTCCCTCCGGGAAGGGGGCCCTTGCCGTATTCCACCAGAATGGCCGATGCTGCCCCATATTGATCTGCTTTGTCAATGTGGGGCTCTTTTCCTGCAAACAGAGCCTTGAACACCATTAATCCCTGGTTTTTCAGATTCTCCACCATCTTTGGAGGTTCGTTGCCGTGGAGCTGTGCCGCCTTGAGACCGCAGGCCTTTACCTGCTCCATAATAAACTCAACGGAGGCATCCACGAATACACCGGTTGTTATAATGCTGTCGGGCAGTGCCTGGCAGATCTCTGTGGCCTGGGCTGTGGTAACATTCCGTGGACTTTTGGGATAAAAGATAAGCCCAATGGCGTTGGCCCCAAGCTTTGCACATGCCACGGCTTCATCGGGCCTGGTGAGCCCGCACACCTTGACAAGGGGAGAATGGGGCGTATTGTCAGTGGATTTGCCCCCAGTTGAAATCAGATCCTGGATAAACTTTTCCGTGTCATCGGCCCGGACAATGCTCTCCCCAACCAGGAAATTAAAGAGTCCTGCATCCATTCCTTTCTGGATATCTGCCGGGCCGGAAACGCCGCTGGCCGCCACCGGAATTTGGTCCGCTGTAAAAAATGGAACCACCCGGGCCGCCACCGTGGTGTCTGTTTTAAGGGTTTCCAGGTTTCGGTTGTTGATCCCGATGATCTTTGCATCGGCATACAGGGCATTTTCAAGTTCCCATTCCGAGTGAATCTCCACCAGGGGTTCCATGCCAAGCTCCCGGGTGAGCAATACATATTCCTGCAATTGCTGCTTGGAAAGGATGGAGACGATGAGCAAAATGGAATTAGCCCCGGCAGTAGCCGCTTCATATATTTGATAATCGGAAATGGTGAAATCTTTTCTCAATATGGGAAGATCCGTGGCCTTACGCACCGTTATAAGGTCGTTGAGACTGCCCTTGAAAAAATGCTCTTCGGTGAGAATGGAAATGGCAGCAGCCCCGGCCCGGGTGTATTTTTCAGCATAGGGACCCGGATCAAGATCCACACGGATATCCCCTTTGGAAGGGGATGCTTTTTTGATTTCAGCAATGATACCGGCCCGGCCCGGACCACTGTTTTCCATGGCGGACAGAAAACTTGCCCCATGGTGTACCCCTTCGGCATCCCTTCTCAGCGTGCTCAGGGAACACTGGGCCATGGCCCGGGCAATATCTTTCTTTTTTTCTGCAATGACGGTTTTTAAAAAACCCTTGGGTGCCATCCTATGCATTCTCCTGTGTAAATTTAGCCAGGGCTTCCAGTTTTTCCAGGGCCTTTCCTGAGTCCAGGGCCTGTTTGGCCTTTTCAATCCCCTGTTTTAAATTATCTACATCATTGGCGGCCAGCAGGGCCGCCGCAGAGTTAATCAAAACAATATTTCGTTTGGGGCCCTTGTCTCCCTTGAGAACAGAAAGGGTGATGGCGGCATTGGTGCTGACATCACCGCCTTTGATCTCCTGGGCATCGGCATAGTCTGGGAAAAATTCCAAAGGATCAATATCATAGGTGCGGACCATCCCGTCATTGAGTTCGGACACCCGGGTGGGGGCACACACGGTGATCTCATCCATGCCGTCATGGCCGTGGACCACCAGGGCTCTTTTTGTTCCCAACAATTTTAATGCCTGGGCAAACATCTCTGTTAGCTGGGGGGCAAATACCCCCAAAAGCTGGTGCCGGGTGGCTGCCGGATTGGTCAAGGGTCCCAGCATGTTAAAAATGCTCTTAATACCCACCTCTTTTCTGGCCTGGGCTGCATGGCGCATGGCACTGTGAAATTTCGGGGCAAAAAGAAACCCAATGCCAATGTCGTTCACAGCCTCTTCAACCACTTCTGGATCGGTGTTGAGGTTCACCCCCAGGGCTTCAAGCACATCGGCACTGCCGCATTTACTGGAGATACTGCGGTTGCCGTGTTTGGCAACACAAATGCCGCACCCTGCCACCACAAAGGCCGTGGTGGTGGAAACATTAAAGGTGCCGGACGCATCCCCACCGGTACCGCAGGTGTCCACCACCTGCTGGGTCATGGTCTGGATGCGGGTGGCCTTTCGACGCATGGCCTGGGCAGCTCCTGCCAGTTCTTCAAAGGTTTCTCCCTTGGTGGCAAGGGCTGCCATGAATGCGCCGCTCTGGGCGCTGGTAATATTGCCGGAGAAAATATCCCCCATCATGGCAGCCATGTTCTCGTGGCTCAGGTTTTCGCCCCGGATGATGGTGTTGAGGTGGTCGGTAAAGGTCATTTTTATATTCCTTTGTAAATATTCGGGTTGGTAATGTAAATGTTTGGCCAGTGCCCCATATTCGCGT
>CAKZLA010000010.1 GCA_937124525.1 uncultured Desulfobacterium sp. | reverse complement strand
TAACAGCCCGGCCCGTTCTGCCCACAACGAATTATGAAAGAAATGTTAGGCATGCCTACACTTTCATATAAAAAAGGCATCATGGCCATGAGCAATAAATATTCACTTTTTTGTATGGTTTTTCTTGTATCAATATATTTTTACCTCCCGGTTCCGGTCGTTGGTGAAACCTGTCTGGTAATCCGGAATTATATTGAACAGAAGGAGGAACAGAGTTATTTTTGGCACTTCTGAAACAACCGTCAGCTATGTAGGTCCTTAACTCAAAATCATGATCATACAATAATTTCTTCCAAAATAATTCCTGGTGTGCGGCGGTGACTATAATAACAATAGCATTCTACCCTGACTTACCAGGGCAAAATGCTATGGGTTCATTTGGTTGATGGAAATGTTATTCAAACCGAATATGTCAAAATTATCTATGGCAGTTCCGTCAAATAAGTGCTGTCGCTGGGGAGAAGATCTGTCCAGAGTGTATTCAGCATTTGTCCCAGATACTGGGTGGTGGGATCATCACTTTCAAGGTAGAAATCAATGCTTGCAGAGGTGGTTGAATCAGCTCGTTCATCACCGGCATAATGGGCCATATATGCCTGGGCCACCTGGGGAGAGACTACGCTTGAAGTTGCTTCGTCCAGGCCAAATCCTCCCATATCTGCGGGTGCGGTCAGCATGGAATCTGCAATGGTGACAAGTCCGTCGTGGAGATAGTCCCTTGCATAAGCGGGAAAGCTTTGATCTCCTGTGTCATAGTCAATCTCGTTAATATAGCGGCTTGAGATCATCGTTGAATTATCCGGTTTCATGGTCACAATGCGATAGGGGCTGGGGTAGGTGACAAGGGAGCCCGTTTCCACATCCAGCAGTTTGCCATCCGAACTTGATACGATGTCCTGGGCATGATAATGACCCGTGAAAACCATGCTTAGCCCATCGTCGGCAAGGGCCTGGGAAACGGTCTGATAATCTGCCACCACATAATCTTTTCCAAGTTGATCAATGGATTGACCGGAATAGTGTTCAAGGAGACCATGATGCATGGTCGCAATTACCTTTTTATTCTGAGATGATGCCATCTCCAGCATCTGGGCAATCCATGATAGAGTAGCCTGGGAAAAACTACCGCCGGTTTCAGGCGTGCCGTTTGCTATATTATCATCGTAGTTGCAGGAATCCAGGGCCAGCAGGTAAATCCCCTCAACCGGCTCTGCCATGTAGCTTAAGGAGTTGAGGTCACGCTGGAGCGCCTGGTTAAAACCAAAGTCGGCATATATTTCGGCAAATTCATCGGGGGTAACCATGTCCACGGAGGTGGAAACGTCTCCGTCATATGAATTGGCATGGGGGTTGTTGATATCATGGTTACCGGGAACCACAAAGACTTCGATTCCGCTTTGCTCAAGTTGGGCCATATACCCGGCAAATTCCTGATGGCTGAACAGTTCTCCGTCCTTGGTAAGATCCCCGCTGACAATGACAAAGGAGAGCCGGCTGTTGCCTTCAAGTGCTTTTACTGTGGCGGCAAGTATGGCCTCGCTTTCGGCAATCATTTTGCGATCCTGGGCCAGGTAGGTCTCAAAGGCACTGCCGGTTACCCCCAGATCGGAATCATAATAATGGGGGTCTGAGAAGACGGCAAAAGAGACATTTTCATTTTTTTCTTTGGTGATCTCATACATGGTGGTGCTCCCACTCACCTCATTGGTGACCATAAGCAAGGGGGTGCTGGTGGGGCTTTTATCGGCGGGAATAAACAAAAGGCCCTCAGGTCCCAGATCTCCCGCTGTACCGGATTCAGGATCTCCGTTGACATCACGGTTATTGACATATTCAATAAATTGCGGGCCTTTGGGATCGGAGATATCATACACCATGATGCCACCCACCCGTTCCAGGCCGATGAAGGCGTAGGTGTGCCCCTGAATCACACCCACGGTGACGCCTTCCGGTTCCGGGCCTTTGTCGTCACTGCGATCGTCAAATTCATTGCCGTCGTTGGATGCATTGAACAGTTCCGGCATCTGTGCCGCAATAATTTGCTCAAAATTGTCCCCACTGTCAAAGACAAGTTCCATGCCGTCCGGTGTGGGCCGCCAGATGGAAAAGGAACGGGTACCGTAGGAATAGAGCTGATCAAAGTCTCCGTCTTTGTCGGTGTCTCCAAGGGTGGTTGTTATTTTTAATCGCCCCAGATTTTCTTTCATCTGTAGGGTGGCAGCATCACTGAAGGCGGTTTCATCCAGGGTAATGTCTTCCACCCGATCCTCTTCGCTAAAAGCATCGTAATCCCGGCTGTCCCCTTCGTTGGCGGATATCAGGTAGACTGTGCCGTTAATACTAAAGGATGCGATGGCATCTGGCTGATACATACCCAATACCGGCCAGGTGGAGATGTTTATGCCATCATCCTTGTTACTTACATCCATGCCGTTGCCGGGAAGGCTGTGATCTTTAAAGCCCAAGGGGAAAATGGCTGTGATGGTGGCACTTGCAAGGTCAAGCTGAGCAATGGCGTTGTTTTCCTGGCAGGAGATCCATGCAATGGTGGAGTCGGGGGAAATTGCAATATATTCCGGTTCCATATCCTGGGCCAGGCTGGCATTGGGCCCGAAGATGCGAATACCTTTCTCCATCAGATTTGCCGCTTCATCATTAAAGGCGGTAAAATCTGCGGTGGTCACGGTGGCAGCGCCAATACCTACGGAAATATCAATGACACTCACCGATCCTTTGGGATCATTGGTGTAATCATTATTGGGTTCTCCTTCGTTGGCAACCAGGACCTTGGTGCCATCCGGGGTGAAGGTTACCATATCAGGCAAAGCCCCCACGTCAACACTGTTTAAAAGGGTTCCCTCTGCATTGAAAAAGAGCACTTTGCCGGGACTCTGTTTGTCTTGAGCCTCCACAGCCACCGCCAGAACATCGTTGTTAAAGGCCACACTGTTGGCCCCGGCACCATGGGCGGAGAGATCAATTTCAGTGTTGGCGGTGAGCCCCTGGCCCACATCAAGAACATCAATGTGGCCGGAATTTGCATTGACCACAAAGAGACGTTGGGTCTTTGGATCAAAGGCCGAAATTTCGGCGGCACTTTCATCAAAAATCCCTGTGGCATAGGTGGATATCTCTTTAAGGGAGACGGTGTCGGCAGGATCAACAGGTGCAAAATGGGCTGTGACGGTTGTTGACTCGGTGAGAGTGATCTGAAAATCGCCGGTGTTATTGCCACCATTCCACCCAATGAAGTAGGCCCCCTCTGCTGGCTCTGCCGTCAGGGTGATGGTGGAATCGGGCTCAAAGGATGTCTCACAGGAATCACCACAGTCAATTCCCAAAGGAGAAGAGGAGACGCTACCGTTGCCATCCACCACCACAATCAGGTGGTGGTTGTTTGTTGAATCGTTACAGCTACTGATGAAAAGGCCTGTTAATAACAGGCTTACAATGAGTATCCAGTGTCTTTGCTTTTTCATGTTTTTTTAATTTCCTTAAAGTTTTATCATAATATAGAACAATTGACCTTTCTCTTCATTTGAAAAATCGCGGATACGGTCACAAACCCGGTGCCCGAAGAGGCAGGGTTGGGCATGACGAGATAACCCTGGTACACTGGAGTCTGCCTTAGATCATTGGCGTATGGGCCAGGTATTTTAATAAAAATACAATAATTCAGGCCTGAGTCCACCCGATTTTTTTAACTCCGAAAGTTGAATCTTTGTGTGAATACTATTCCACCCGGATTAGACAAAAATTAGAAATATATTTTTTTTGTATTAGCCGTAATTTTTTCAAAGGGCCATGTGGATGCTTTTTAAAAAAACGGATATTTTTTAAATTTTATGAATGATCCCACAAGGACCAGGGCATCGGCGGGGAAAGAAGGGTATCTGAGGCAGGCTGAACTATCCTAATTTTCAAAGAAGACACCTTGAATGGGTGGCCACTCTCTTATCTGAAGCTAATATAAAACTAATTATATTCTCATGAATGCAGCTTAATATAACTGCCACGGGCAGACCGCATGGGGGGCCCGGGCCTGCCCACAACGAAGCACAAAAGAATGTTAGGCATGTCTACTCTTTCATATAAAAAAAAACAATAATAAGGTTCTTATTCGTTTTTCATTTGAATTCGCCATGATCTTGTTATGGAAGTTAACCCCGTTAATACATGCCAATATGAAAAACGTATTACAGCGTCGAAGGGAATGGTTTGAAATGATAAATTGTATCAATAAAAAATGGTTAACAAGATTGTCAAAACTGGACTATGCATTTCAGCCCATTGTTAATATTCATTCTGGAAATGCCTTTGGCTTTGAGGCATTGTTGCGGTGCTGGGAAGCGGCGGGTTTTAATTCCATTGGAGAGGTATTCGATTGCGCTTACCAGGACGGGTTCCTTCACCAGGTGGATCTTTTCCTACGCAAAAAAGCCATTATCAAGTTTGCCCAATTTAAACAGCATCGTCATATAAAATTATTTTATAACCTGGATAACCGGTTGTTTGATTCCAGGGATTATTCCCCGGGAAATACCATGGATATATTAAAAGAATATGGATATTCCCATGATGATATCTGTTTTGAGATTTCTGAAAAACATCCCTTTCATGATGGTATGGATGTGCCCAAAACCTTCAGTGCCTATCGCCAGCAGGGCTATAAAATAGCTGTGGATGATTGCGGTATTGGATTTTCAGGACTTCAGCTCCTGTATTATGCAGAGCCGGATTATATCAAAATTGACCGGTTTTTCATCCAGAACATGGGAAATGATCCAAAGAAGCGTCTGGTGGTCTCCACCATTGTTAGTTTTGCCCATTTCATGGGAAGCCTTGTGCTGGCAGAAGGGGTTGAAACAAGGGATGAGTATTCCCAGTGCAAGGAGATCGGATGTGATATGATCCAGGGGTATTTTGTGCAGCGTCCCCAGCTGGATCTGGAAGAATTGAAGATTCGGTATGACAGCATTGAAACCCTCTCCAGGGAAGATAAACGAAATGGGACGTTCAAAGATCGATCGCTCATTGCCAATGAGGTCAGCTACATTAAACCTGTGTTCTCTGATTGTGATATCATAACCATCATGGACCAATTCAGAAAGGGAGGTCATGGGGGCTTTTTCCCGGTGGTGAACCGTTACGAAGAACCCGTGGGGGTGGTGTGTGAAACCGCATTCAATGATTATATCTTTTCCAAATTCGGCCGACAGTTGCTGGAAAATCCCTCCTTTGGAAAGGATATTTCAAAATTCACCAAAAAAATTCCCATTGCAAATATTCATTCCTCCGTTGAAAAACTTATTGAAACCTATACTCAATATAATAATAATGAAGGGCTGATTATTGTGGAGGATATGAAATACATCGGCATTTTGAGCACCCAGGCCATGTTGAAAATCATCAACGAAAAGAATCTCACCCTTGCCAGAAATCAGAACCCTTTGTCCAAACTGCCCGGCAACACCATGATTCATGAATACTTCAGTAAAAGCCTGTCGGATTTTTCATCCACCTATCATTTGGTCTATTTTGATTTTGATAATTTTAAACCCTTTAATGATAAGTATGGCTTCAGGAGTGGAGATCGACTGATACTGATGTTTGCAGACCTTTTAAGAAAATCCCAATTTTCAGACAAGCGGTTTGTGGGACACGTCGGGGGGGACGATTTTTTCATGGGCATCAAAAATATGGATCGTGTTGAAGTGGAGACAGAGATGGCGCAACTTGCCCGGCGATTTCAGAAAAATGCAGAAAGTTTTTATGACAAGGGGACCATGGAAAAGGGTTTCATGGTGGCCAAGGACAGAGACGGTCTTCTTAAAAAAATTGATTTGATCACCGTTTCCGTTGCAGTGCTGGAGCTTCCCAGGCAGACCTGCCGGCATTGCTCCATTGAAAAAGCTGGTAACATAATAGCAGAATTGAAAAAACAGGCCAAATATTGCAAAAAGGGTATTGTCAGTGCGGACATTATGGTTTATCTCCAGGAAGAATCAGAAGAGCCCCAGCCCGTGGAAATGGTGATGCGTTATGAGGTGCGTGCGTGATATTGCGGGTTTCGGATGAGCGTATTCGTGACCAAGCTATCAAAGTCAACGCATCGTGTATGGCTCAAAAACAGGGATCAACAGATTCAATATCGTCACCCGGCATTATCTAAAATATCGATTTGCAATAATAATTTTTTCAATGTACCCTGATTTTATTTTATACATAAACCATCAATATAATACCCGTTTGATTGTGCATTAACCAACGGGTATCAATGAATCAACAAGGATTATCCATGGACATTTTCCCCATAATTCGCTGACGTAGGTGCTGCACTGCTGCCCGTGCTGGCGGCCGCTGCACAGCTGCATGGGGAGTGTAGGCAGGAAAGTCCTTTCACCACCTTTCAGATTGACCGCCCTTCATCGCCTCATTCCTTTTGCAGTTTCCAATCCATAAAATCCCATTTACAACAAGTTCCACAGGGGATTAAAGATTTTGTGGCAGATGTATCTGTCATGCCGTCATCAACTTATCTGGGAGAAACATAACCCCCCAGTTATTTGCAAAAGGAAACTCACTATGCTGGATCGGTTGAATATCACCCACCAGAAAACAGAGATCAAAGACAAGGTCCGGGAACTGCTGCCCGATGGAAATTTCAACGTTTGCCTGACCTGCGGCGCCTGCTCCAGCGGTTGCCCTGCCACGGGCATCCTGGATATGGATCCTCGTAAATTTGTACGTATGGCCACATTGGGCATGGATGCGGAGTTGGAAAGGAATCCTTGGATCTGGATTTGCACCATGTGTAAACGATGCTATGACATCTGTCCCATGCATCTTAATATCCCCCAGCTCATTTACTATATCCGCTCCCAATGGCCAAGGGAAGAGCGGCCCAAGGGCATTCTCGGCTCCTGTGACCATCATTTGAGATCCCGGGGCGGTGCCATGGGAGTTCCCCTGGATGACTTTGCCTTCACCGTGGATGACTTGGCTGAAGAGTGTCGGGAAGAGCAGCCCGGTTTCGAAAGCCTTAAAGCCGACATCGACCGCCAAGGTGCTTTCTTTGCCCTGAACCAGAACTCCCGGGAACCGGTGACGGAGCCAGATGAGCTCCTGCCCCTCTGGAAAATCCTTCACACCGTGGGAGCCGACTGGACTTACTACTCCACCATGTGGGGCGGAGAGAACTATTGCATGTTTCTGGCCGACGACCCCTCCTGGGAAAAAATCATCCGCGAACAGGCGGAACACATTGACCGGTTGGGATGCAAAGTGCTCATCAACACCGAATGCGGCCACTCCTTTTATGCCCTGTGGGAAGGCTTGCAGCGCTTCAACATCCCTCACAACTTTGAATTGAAAAGTATTGTGGAACTCTATGCCGAGTGGATCAGACAAGGAAAACTCAAGGTTAATTCCGACTGGAACAAAACAAACATCAAATTCACCGTCCAGGACCCCTGTAACCTCATCCGTAAATCCCGGGGAGATGAGATGGCCCAAGACCTTCGATTCGTGGTGAAACAAGTCGTAGGAGAAGATAATTTTGTGGACATGACCCCAAACTTGTCCAACAACTTCTGCTGCGGAGGCGGCGGCGGGTCCCTGCAATCAGGGCTGAATGACGAGCGGCATGCCTACGGTAAAGTCAAGTTTGATCAGATCATGGCCACTGGCGCCGGGTATGTGGTCACTCCCTGTCACAACTGCCACGCCCAGGTTGAAGATATCTCCCACCACTTCAACGGCGGATATCAGACTGTCCATCTCTGGACACTGATCTGTCTATCTCTGGGAATATTGGGAGAAAATGAAAGAACTTACCTCGGCCCGGACCTGGTCGATTATGGATTGGAATAAAGGAAAGGAGAAAACAATGATCAACGTCACTGAAGCAGCACAGGAAGAGATTAAGGGCTTTTTTGAAGGCAAAGATATGAAGCCCATCCGGATTTTTCTAAACCAGGGATGCGGCGGAGCCCAACTGGCCATGGCCCTGGATGACAAAAAAGAGACAGACTTCACAACAGAAATCGACGGCGTAGACTACCTCATGGACACCACCCTGCTGAAAAGCGCAACACCGGTTGAAATTGATTTTTCAGGAACAGGATTCCAAATTTCTTCCCGTCTGGAGCTCTCCTCGGGGTGCAGTTCCTGCGGCAGTCACGGCTCCTGCTGTTCATAAGTAGCGGGTAGCGGTGGGCCATTTTTTATTTTTTTGTGTGTCCGCCGGGATATGGCCGTCATTTTAAAAAAACGGTTTCAATCAACACCTTCGCCAAAGTTAAAATTAATTTGAAATCAGCCCACCGCAACCCCGCATAGTGTGTTTTTAAGATGCTTTAGGAATGAGTGTGAAACTTACCCATTTAAAAATGGGGTAACACGTCCCTTTAACGGTAGAGTGTTCTGCAATGGGTAAGTTATTTAAGACCGATTCCTTAATATCAATATAGATCCAGGTATGAGCTAAAACAAAATTGGCGAAGGTATTAAATGGGAATGTAAATATAATGAAACGCAATATATATATACACACCCGGGTTGAAAAGGAGCTGGAACGTCTGAAAGAGCAGGAAAACGCACCGGGATTTGCTGCTGAAAAAGCCCATCATATCATTTGCTCCCTTGCCGGAGGAGAATCCCTGATTAATGCCGGAAGACTCTCCAGAAAAGGAGATGCCCGTATCCGAAATTGTCTGAAATATAATCTTGGCAAAGGGTATCGACTGGTCTGTGTAAAAGAAAAAAACAATATTTATGTGCTATTCATCGGCAATCACGACAGTTGTCACACTTGGCTGGACAAGCACCGGGGTTTTAATGTTAAAAATATCATGGAACAAATGGTTCCCTTTGGCGGTCGCTCCTTCCCGGCCCGTGCCGTCCGTTCCCCCCATAGTATAGCACCTGAAACCAGGAGGACGAATGACCCATGGGCAGGGAGCCATGAAGAGGCAGAGGCCCAGCCGACAATTTCACAAAAGGATCTGAGAACAATTTTCCAGGGAATTGTCAATGCCTTGTCATGATCAAACTTGCATCACCGGCTTTGCCAATACCCGCAACAAGAGGGGGGATACACTTAGAGTGTGCAATATTTATTATGGAAGGAATAAAAATGACTGAAGACTATCGATCCATGTGGACGGATCTCGGGCTGGACCTGGCTGCCCACGACGCATTGCTGGACGTGCTTGGAAATGCCTACAAAGATATTTACCTGGCTCAGAAAAACCGGCCGGAGGGAATGGGATATTTTGATTTTGTGATGAGTGAAGTCCATGGACTGCGCATCAAGGAACTCATGGATGAAAAGGCATCCGGTCGAAAAATTATCGGTTCCTTTTGCGTCTTTGTCCCCGAAGAGATCGCCCTTGCCGCCAACGCCACCCTGGTGGGCCTGTGTTCCGGGGCGGACTTTGCCATGGAAGCGGTGGAGCAATTGTTACCCAGAAACACCTGTGCGTTGATCAAATCCGCCTTCGGGTTCAAGCTTGGCAAGGTGTGCCCCTATCTTGAAAGCGCAGACATGATCGTGGGAGAGAACACCTGCGACGGCAAGAAAAAAGCCTATGAATCCCTGGGGCATCTGGTGGATAATCTCTATGTCATGGATCTGCCCCAGATGAAAACCGAAAACGGAAAAGCTCTTCTCAAAGGAGAATATCTGCGATTCAAGGAGGCCGTTGAAACACTTACCGGTGTCACCATTACTGTAGAATCCCTTAAGTCCGCCATTGGCGTGGTCAATGCCAAACGGGCAGCCCTTCACCGGCTTTCCTCCCTGCGCAATGCAGACCCTGCCCCTATTTCCGGACTGGACGGCCTGCTTGCCAACCAGGTGTCCTTTTATGACAACCCGGCCCGGTTCACCGCATCGCTTCATAAAATATGCGACGAACTGGAAACCCGTATCCAGGATAAAAAAGGGGCCTTTCCAGAAAAGACCCCGCGCATCCTGGTCTCCGGATGTCCCCAGGCCGTTCCCAACTGGAAACTGCCCATGATCGTGGAGACATCCGGGGCCGTCATCGTGGGGGAAGAATCCTGTGTGGGGGAACGGGGCACCCGCCACCTCACCGCCGACACCGGCAACACTGTGGATGAGATGATGGATGCCCTTGTGGATCGCTATTTCCAGGTGGACTGCGCCATCTTCACGCCCAATGAGCAGCGTCTTTTAAACATCCAGGAGATGGCGGCCGCCTACAAAGCCGACGGAGTAATTCATTACGGCCTGCAGTTCTGCCAGCCCTATCTCATGGAATCCATTCCCGTGGAAAAGGCCCTGGAAGAAAAAGGCATTCCCTGTCTTCGCATTGAAACCGACTACGGCATGGAGGATATGGGGCAACTCAAAACCCGGGTGGAAGCCTTTGTTGAGCAACTCGGATAGGAGAATATAATGCGTTTTGCCGGAATTGATATCGGGTCCCGGACCATTGAACTTGTGATCGTTGATGAATCCGGAAAAATTTGTCACTCCGTCCAGGCGGACACCGGATTTGATCCCATGACTGAAACAAAAAAACTCATGGACGGAATCCGGTACGACGGCATCATGGCCACCGGTTATGGGCGAAACCTCTTTGAGATTTCCTTTGATGCTCCTACGGTGACGGAAATCAAGGCCCATGCCCGGGGGGCCCGGGCCTTTTTCCCCGACGCTGAAACCATTCTGGACATCGGGGGGCAGGACAGCAAGGCCATTGCCCTGGCGCACAATGGGCGGGTTAAAAAATTTGAAATGAACGACCGCTGTGCTGCCGGTTCCGGTAAATTCCTCGAAATCATGGCCCGGGCACTGGGATTTACCATTGATGATTTTGGCAGGGCAGCCCTTTCCGCCGCAAAGGATCTCCATATCTCCAGCATGTGCACGGTGTTTGCCGAATCCGAAGTCACCTCCCTCATCGCCAAAGGAGAAGATCGCCAGGAGATTGCCCGGGGGCTTCACACCAGTGTCATCCGCCGGGCCGCTGGTATGCTCAACCGGGTCTCCGCCGCAGGAGACATTGTTTTCACCGGCGGGGTGGCCAAAAATCCGTGCATGGTGGAACTGCTGTCGGAAAAGCTCAATCGGAAGATCAGGGTCTCCTCGGATCCCCAGATGAACGGAGCCTATGGGGCCGCCTTACTGACCGCTGAGAATCATGAAGACGTATCCATGACTGCTTGATTTTGAAGTTTTCATCATGATTATCCAGGCAGGGGAGGCAGTGCACCAGCCAGGAGTAGGTGTCTGAGATCGAAGTGCTTGAGCCTGCAACACAAGAGAGCGCCACAGCTTTCATGGTGATCTTTTCCATCAATGGTGGGCGAAAGGCCAAGCTTCGGCCTGGAGATATTCGAGCTGTGCGGGTAGCACTTTGATGACCAGGTTTGAAGCAGCCTTCCCGTTCTATTTGTAGTCTAACAATACAAAGAGAAGGTTAAGTTTGATCTATTTGCCTTGCCAAACGCTACAGATAATTGGTACCCGCACAGCTTGAAATTTTTACAGAACAGCTCCCAGTGCATTCAGCAGTTTCTCAACATTTTCAGAGCGGGCCGTA
>CAKZLA010000009.1 GCA_937124525.1 uncultured Desulfobacterium sp. | reverse complement strand
GAGGAGGCTAACACATCAGCTTTCATTAAGGAGGTAAGGTAATCAATCCCTATCGGTTTTCTCACATTTTCAATGATGCCGCCGGGACGAAATACCATCATTAATACCAGCACCGCACCAAAGGTGATCATTCGGAACTGTCCGAAATCCCTCAGGTACTCGGGCAGAAGGATAAGGAGCAATGCACCGGACATAACACCGGCAATGGAGCCCATACCTCCTAACACCACGGTGCAAAGAATGATCACCGATTCCCAGATGGTAAAACTTGCCGGGTTGATAAAGGTGGTTTTGGCTGCAAAGACAACCCCCCCCATGCCCGCCCAGGTGGCACCCAGGGCAAAGGCCCGAAGCTTGGTCTTGGCCTTGTTAATGCCCATGGCCTGGCAGGCGATTTCATCATCTTTTAATGCAATCCAGGCCCTTCCAATTCTGGAGTTTTCCAGTCGGTTGATGACAAAGATGGTAAAGATAACCAGGGCCACAATGATGTAAAAAATAAAAATGGTGGAGCCTTGCAGGGAAAGATCCATACCCGGAAGTCCGGGTTTGGGGATATTGGAAATGCCGCTGGGCCCAAAGGAAAATTCGTTCCAGTTTTCCAGTACCAGCCGGATGATTTCACCAAAACCCAATGTCACAATGGCCAGATAATCCCCCCGGAGCCGCAACACGGGATAGCCCAACAAAATGCCGAACAGGGCAGCCAACAGGCCTCCCAGGGGCAGGGCAATCCAGAACACCAGGCCGTAGTGGAGATTTAAAAGGGCATAGGAGTAAGCACCCACGGCAAAAAACGCCACATACCCAAGGTCCAGAAGTCCGGCAAGGCCGATGACAATGTTCAGTCCCAGGCCCAGCATGACATAGATCAGGGCAGATATCATAATATTGGTCTGATACATGGAAAATATATGGGGGAAAAGCAGGGTAAAACATCCGATGAGGATAATACCGGGGATGAAGACCTCCTTTTTTTGCAACAGTTGCTGGATTTTGCCAGGGCCATCTGTTTTCTCTTTTTTGCTGCCTTCGGCCTGGCGTTTGAGCAGGTATCGCCAGAGCATGGAGAGCAAAAAAGCCCCAATGCCCACCAGGGCCATGTTATGCCATCGCCACTCCACGGTGTCCGTGACGGTGTTTACCCGGATCACCATGAGGGGAAAGGTGAGAAACATGAACCATATGGAGGCCAGAAACGATTTTTTAATTTCATCTTTTGCTGTCATAAGTCACAATCCGTATGTTTTTATACCTTTTTGGTTTCTGCCCTGCCAAGAATTCCCGAGGGCCTGAAAATCAGGATCACCACAAGAAACAAAAAGGCAAATACGTCTTCATAGTCGCTGGAGATATACCCTGTGAAAAAACTTTCCGTCCAGCCTAAGACCAAGGCGCCTAATACGGCACCTGGAATACTCCCGATTCCCCCCAGTACTGCGGCAACAAATGCTTTTATACCGGCGATGAATCCCATGTAAAAATTGATCTGCCCAATGTGGGAGGCAATGAGGATTCCCCCGATGGCGGCGGTGGCAGATCCCACGATAAAGGTGACGGAGATGACCCTGTCCACGTTGATGCCAAGTAGGGCTGCCATCATTTTATCCTGGGAAGTGGCCCGCATGGCTTTACCGATTTTGGTGAATTTGATCAAAATGGTGAGCAGTATCATTACAATCACCGTGGTGATGATAATCACAAGTTCCGGGGAGGTGAGGATATGGGCATAGGGTTCCCAAAATTCAAAATCCGGGATAAGGCTGGGAAAGGGAAGAAAATCCGATGTCTGGGCCAAAAGGACATAATTCTGTAAAAATAGAGACATGCCAATGGCAGAGATCAGGGCCGAAAGCCGGGGGGCATTTCTCAATGGCTTGTAGGCAATCTTTTCCATGGTGAATCCGTAGGCGCAGGAGTAGATGATGGCTGCCATGCCAGCCAGGATCACCACGGCCAGGGTGGGGAAACCTGCCATGGTTAAAACGCTTGCGATGATGAGACCTGTGAAGGCTCCGATCATGTAAATTTCACCATGGGCAAAGTTGATCAGCTCAATGATGCCATATACCATGGTATACCCAAGGGCAATGAGGGCGTAGATACTCCCCCGGGTCAGTCCGCCTAAAAAAAGTTGTCCAAAGTATTCAAAGTCCATATAAATCCTGCTTTTCTGCCTGCCCTGTCCCGGAATGCCTGGGACAGTGAACAAGAGAAGAGGGGACAGACAATAAATAATCCGTCCCCCCTTTGGATGATTCAATTTTTAACCGAGAAGTCCCCCAGCAAATATTTGATTTGGTGGGGAATGAATCGGCACATCAGTAATCTAACCGCATTCGGCTGAATGTAGTCAACTTGGGCTTTCACAGGCCCCTTCTAAATCAGTGATTCAGAAGGGGGCGTTGTGACTTATTTTTGTTCCACAAATGCGCCATTTTCCACACGATATACGGAAAAACCAATACCTGTGGCATCTCCGTTGGCATCAAATTTGATTTTTCCCAGAGGCGTGTCCACATATTCGGTTTGAAGGGCCTTTACGACGGCATTATAATCGGTGGAACCGGCCTTTTCAATGGCATTGAGAAGCGCCAGGGTTGCGGCATAGGCATTATCAAAGAAAGCACCGGGATCAGATCCATAGGCATCCTGGTGTTCTTTTTTGGCAGCAATGGCCAGGGGGTTTTGGGAAATATCCATGGGGCCGGTGGCATAAACGCCTTCGCAGTATTTGCCAGCCACTTTGATGAAGGTGTCATCTTTTACACCATCGCCACCCATGAAAAGGTTTTTCATTCTTTTTTTGCGCATGAGTGTAACAATCTTGGAGGCTTCTGGGTGATAGCCGCCCCAGATAATCAGATCCGGTTTTTTACTCCTGACTTTGGTGACAATGGCGGAGTAGTCCACGGCCCCGGGGGTGACACCTTCAAACAATACCACCTTGGCACCGGCTTCCGTGAAGTATTTCTTGGCCAGTTCTGCCTGTCCCTTGCCGTAGTCGCCCTTGTCATGGAGCACGGCAATGGTTTTTATTTTGAGAACTTCCATGGCATATTGGGTCTGGAGCTGGGCCTGGGCCGCATCATGGGCAATGGTCCGGAAAAAATTAGGATAGTCACCGCTCAGGGTGAGGCTGGGGCTTGTGGCAGAGGGGGACATGGTGACAATGCCGGAATCCTTGTAAATGCCAAGGGCTGATTTGGTGGCACCACTACAGATGTGGCCCATGACAACCTCTGCGCCGTCGGAAACCAGTTTGGTGGCTGTGTTGCCTGCAACCTCTGGTTTACACACATCATCTTCAATTAAAAGTTCAACCTGTTTACCAAGGACACCGCCCTGGGCATTGATTTTTTTTACCACCAGCTCTGCAGCCTTTACAGAGGGAAGTCCATAGGATGCCAAATCCCCACTGTGGGCACCGGCAACACCGAGTTTAATGGTATCTCCGGCGGATGCGGCACCGGTGAGGGCAAAAAGGGATACAGCCAATACAGCCAGTACTTTACCTAATTTTTTCATGGGTTCTCCTGATATTTGTATTATTGGTGATGCTCGATATTCAATTTTTTGGAGCTGAATTTTGGGAAAGTCGGTCAGTCCTGGCGTATGGGTGGTAGTTTTTCCTACCAATGCAAGCTGGATATTCCCGGCAATGATGCCCATGGGCCAAACCGATCCCTTCCCCATATATGTCAGCATAAAAAAATTGCGCATTGAATAATAAGGACGTCTTTAAAAATAAATTAACCTTTGATTTATACTGACTCCATGGGGTTGAGTCAAGGAAAAACGCGACAAATCAAGGGATTAGGTGCAATGATTTGTCATGCTTTTATTGATCATGAATAAAAAAAACTTGCATCTGTGTGGTGGAAACAAGTAAAAAGACCTGAACTCAATGCAGCAAAGCATTAAAAGCTGGATAAAATTATAAATATAGATGCAGGCAAAAGAGAGTTGCTCCATGAAAACTAAATGTATCGGTCTTTTTGTTAAAAGAGATGAACTGGCAAGAAAAAAAGCAGTGGAGTTGGGAAAATGGCTGCTGAACAGAGGCGTCACTGTTTTTTATGCCGATGAGCCAGATGTCTCATTGTCTGAAAAGGCCCCTTTCTGCATTATTGTTCTTGGGGGGGATGGTACTTTCTTAAGTGCGGCCCGTCTGGTGGGGAGCCGCGATATTCCCCTCATGGGGATCAAGTTTGGCGAGGTGGGATTTCTGGCTGAAACTCTGGAAGCCCATCTTTTTCAGGCAGTGGCACATGTGTTGGAGGGACAGTATGTCATAGAGGAACGCATGCGCCTCCAGGTGAGTGTGATCCGGGAGGGACAAGAAATCGCCTCTGTGGGGGTTTTAAATGATGTGGTGCTCAACAAAGGAGCCCTTTCGCGCCTTGCCCGCTGTGCCGTATACATTGATTCGAGCTATCTCACCACCTTTAAGGCCGATGGACTCATTGTGGCAACCCCCACGGGTTCCACAGCTTACTCACTGGCCGCCGGTGGTCCTGTGATACATCCCATTGTGCCGGGGATTATCCTGACCCCCATCTGCCCCTTTACCTTGACCAATCGTCCCTTGATTATTCCAGATACTGCCCAGGTGGAAATGCACCTGGAGGATGATCCCTCTGATATTGTCCTTACCTTTGATGGTCAGGAGGGTATGGCCATTGATTCCCGGGATAAAATTGTGGTAAAAAAAGGAAGTCATCCCGTAAAGATGATCTCCCTGTCCCGGGATAATTATTTTAATGTGCTCAAGGCAAGGCTCATGTGGAGTGGGGGACGCGGGTAGGCTGCATTTCCGGGAATGGGGTCAATACCACACACCCTACCTTGATACCCATGAACTGCCCAAGGCAGAAACTATAATAAAGCTCGGTTTTGATTTTACGGGGTATCACTGGATTCCCAGATGTCCACAATTTTAAGATTCCCTGGATATTCCATGGTTTTATATTTTGTAATGCCAGCCAGTCGTCGGGTGATCTGGCTGATTCTTGAAATATTAGACTGAATGGTGTGCATGTCTTTGACAATCTGGCTGTCGGGGTTCTGGTCCATGGTGATGAGTTCCGAATGGCCCATCAGGGTTTGTAAGGGCTGGTTGAGTTCATGGCACACGGCCCCGGCCATCTCCAGAACTCCCTGGAGTCTTTCTTTCTCTCCCTGTTCCTGTTTTGCCCGGTTTCGTTCCGTAATGTCGGAAAATGTGGCAATAAGGCAGACTAGGGGATGCTGGGGATCGGCACTGCCTAACTTGATGTGTCCGGGGAATGTGGACCCATCTTTGCACATGAGTAACACCTCTATTTCCATTTTATTCGTGTGGGGAAAGTGGTCGTATATGGTTTTTCCGGCCTCCAGAAAGGCCTCCTCGGTGGGATAAATCATTCTCAGGCTCTGGTTTTTAAAATCATCCTTTCCATGGTAACCGAAAAGTTTCACCATCTCCTGGTTGACCCACTTAAAGGTTCGGTTTTCCACAAGGGCAATGCCCACCGGCGATGTTTCAAGAATTTTTTCAAGAATCTGTCCCTGCTCCTGGAGGGCGTCGCTGAACTCTTTTCGTTCCAGGGCCAGGGCAATGTGCCGGGCAACCAGG
Source organism: uncultured Desulfobacterium sp. (assembly GCA_937124525.1). The sequence continues at coordinate 4,702 of CAKZLA010000009.1, read as the reverse complement.
TCAAGAATGTCCAGATCTTTTTTGGTGTAGGACACATCTGCCATATAGCTTTGTACGGCAACGGCACCTGTGACCCTGGTACCGATTTTAAGGGGCGCCCCCAGCCATGTGTAGCTCAAGGTTCCAATTGTTTTTTTATTAATTATTCTGGCATGTTCCAGGATGTCTTCTTTTTTAAACAGAAGGGGGTTGCCTGCCTGAATGACCTTGCCGGTCAGGGATGCAGTTTTGCTGAACTCCTGGATTTCATAAATATCTTTGTCATACTTATCCACATAATAGGGAAAAGAAATGGCATCTTTGTCGGGGTGATGTATGGCAATGAAAAAATTGTCTACATTGAGAATCTTGCTAAGGGAGGTGTGGATGGCCTGATAAAGTTCATTGAGGTTCCGTGTTCGGTTTACTGCCTCGGCTATTTCCAGTAAAACATCCATTAATTTATGGTATCTTTTTTCGGGGTCAGACACTGTTTTTGTCTCTTCTTTATATTATGAGTTCCCGTCTGGAGCAGCCATTTTAATTTCTACATGGACAGTATCTCATTTAAAATGATATAAATCAAGATTTATGACCATTGTGGTGGGAGGGGTCGATGTATCCATGGCCCGCTTTAATTTGATAATTATCAAAAAAAACCGTAATTCAGGACGGCAACGTGGCAGACATTAAAAATAGCAACAAATCCTTTGAAGAAATTTCCCTGCTCTATGAAATTCATGAGGCATTGAACGAGCACACGGATATGAAACGATCTCTTTACCGGGTATTGAGTATCCTGGCAGAATCTCTGGATCTCATCCGGGGTGCCATTACGCTTTTGGATCCTGTGACACGAGAGATTCACATTGAAGTGGCCCATGGGATTCCTGAAAAGGCCAAAAAAAATGTGAAATACAAGATGGGGGAAGGCATCACCGGCCGGGTTATCCAGACGGGAAAAGCCATGGTGGTCCCCAGTATTAGCCAAGAACCGCTGTTCCTGGACAGGACCGATTCCAGAAAAGTCGACGTTGCCCAGGATTATTCTTTTATCTGTGTGCCGGTGAAACGGGAAAAGAAAGTGGTGGGTGCCCTGAGTGCAGACACCCCCCTGGAGGGAGAAGATGCCCTTCAAAAGGGGGAAAAGATTCTTTCGGTGGTGGCCACCATGATTGCCCGCCATGTGATTAATCTGGAAGCCCTTCATCTGGAAAAGGAATTTTTAAAAGAGGAAAACCTGCGCCTGAAAGGAGAACTGGAGAATAAATACAGTTTTTCCAACATCATCGGCAACAGTAACAAAATGAGGGAAGTGTTCCAGATGATTTCCCAGGTATCCCGGAGCAATGCAACGGTGCTCATCCGGGGGGAGAGTGGTACCGGCAAGGAGTTGATTGCCAACTCCATCCATTACAACAGTCTCAGAAACAGCCATCCCTTTGTGAAAATCAATTGCGCGGCTCTGCCGGAAAACCTCATTGAAAGCGAGTTGTTCGGCCACGAAAAGGGATCCTTCACCGGGGCTGCCACCCAGAAAAAGGGAAAGTTTGAGATGGCCAACAAGGGCACCATTTTCCTCGATGAGATCGGCACCATGCAGCCGGGGGTTCAGGTCAAACTGCTCCGGGTACTTCAGGAGAGGGAGTTTGAGCGGGTGGGGGGCTACAAAACCATTAAAAGTGATGTGAGAATCATTGCCGCCACCAACAGCAATCTGGAAGAGATGGTGGAGGAAAAAACCTTTCGGGATGATCTTTATTTCCGGCTCAACGTATTTCCCATTTATCTGCCCAGCCTTCGCATGCGCCGCACTGATGTGATGCTTCTTGCCGATTTTTTCCTGGAAAAATATGCCCGGGAGCATTTTAAAAAAATTCAACGATTTTCCACCCCGGCCATAGACATGATGATGCAATACCATTGGCCCGGCAATGTCCGGGAACTGGAAAACTGCATTGAACGGGCTGTTCTTTTGTGCAACGAAGGGGCTGTCCACAGCTATCATCTTCCACCGAGCCTGCAGACGGGAAAGGAGTCCTGCACCCTTGCCCCCATGACCCTGGAAGCGGCTGTTTTTAATCTGGAAAAGGAGATGATCATTGATGCCTTGAAAAATACCCGGGGAAATATTAAAAAAGCATCGGAACTTTTGGGAACCACAGTGCGTAAATTTTCCTATAAAGCCTCCCGATATGAAATTAACTATAAGGAATACCGAGGATGTTAGGGAATATTGTAAATGCCGGGGCCATTATTGTCGGTGGCCTTGTGGGGCTTTTATGCCGGGGGGGGATTCCAGAAAAATATAATAAAACCGTGGTGCATGCCATCAGCCTGGCCGTTTTGGTCATCGGCATCCGGGGGGCCATGAAATCCGATGCCCTGCTCGTTATTATCCTCAGTCTGGCCCTGGGAAGTCTTTTGGGTGAAATGCTCAAGATTGAAGACCGGCTGGTGACATTGGGCAAGCTTCTTGAAAAACGATTTGCCGGGGATGACGAGGGATTTTACAAAGGTTTTGTCACGGCAACGCTTCTTTTTTGTGTGGGGTCCATGGGGATTGTGGGTGCCCTGGAGAGCGGGCTTGCCGGGGATCATCAGACATTGTTTGCAAAATCAGCACTGGATGGTATTTTCTCTATTATCCTGAGTTCTTCCATGGGTTTGGGGGTATTGTTTTCCGCTTTTCCCGTGTTGATATACCAGGGCAGTATTACCCTGGCCGCTGTATTTATAAAACCTTATCTTCAACCCGAAGTGGTGGCCCAGATGTCCGCCGTTGGCGGGGTATTGATCATGGCCATTGGGTTTAATTTTGTTGCCGATGCAAAGATTCGCATTGGCAGTATGATCCCTGCGGTTTTTTTACCCCTGTTGTGGTATGTGATCCTGGAGCTTATGGGGTGAATATTCTGTCTTGTCTGGATTATGGGTATTATTTTTGAGAGAGTCTGGCCTTTATAAATTTTGTGTTAATAACACCCATACGCCAAGCCTGACCCGTTTTTTTTGAAGATCACCCGTCTGGCAGAAGAATAAACAATGCCGTTGCCTTTGTGTGCCCGGCTTTTTTAAACACGTGCGGTGCTGGGGAGTAGAAGTGAAGGGAATCCCCGGGCATTAAGCGAATGGTTTTGTCATTGGTGATAAAGTCGATTTCGCCATTAAGACAGAAACAAAACTCCTCTCCAGAATGACCCACCGGCAGGGGATTAATCTTTGAGCTCTCATTGAAGTGGGCCAAAAATGTTTCCATTTTTTTACCTTTCAGGCGATAGGACAGGGCCTGGTAATCGTAGTGGGCATCCCCATGATCCAAAGCTGATTTTTTTTGCACTGTCACCCTGTCATTGACCCGGGTCAACTCAATGGTTTCTATGGGCGCTTTTTTTGCGAAAAAGAAATCCATTCCCACATTCAGTGCCTTGGAAATATTGGCCAGGGTGACAAGACCCGGGGGGATCTGCTCTGTTTCAATCTGGGACATCACCGTGGATGAAATCTGGGCTTTAGCTGCCAGTGAGGACAGGAGCATGCCCTTGGATTCTCTCAGCCTATGGATTTTTTCTCCAATACCCAACGCTTCAATATCGCTTTTTGTGGATAGGTTCATGATGCCCCTCCTTTTTATAATTGCCACAGGCAGATTTCGTATTTGAAAATCAAGATAGATTACCTTGCTGTGGCGGAAATATTAAATAGAAGATAACCTTTTTGATAACCTGGCCCGCCAATGGTGATACTGCGACCGTTTTTCAATAAAATTTCAGTGTTGAAGACCGATCTGTTTTGTTTTAAAATATTGATTCTAAATTTTATCCGTTCTTTTTTAAAACCCGTGGGAGAAATCTCCAGGATTCTGCTTCCAGGAAGGGAGATGCGGCCCACTTGATGGTGTTTCAGGTTCAAGGCTTTTCTATTCACAAGGCGATAGGATGTGTATTTAAACACCGATTTAAGTTCGTGCCCAAGATCCTTCAGTGCCGGGTCCATGTGGGCAGGGCCAGATGAGGCATGGATGATCCGGACATCCCCCAGAACACGATTGGCCCCAAAGGCCTGAGCTGACAGTGTCAAATACACCAGCCCCATGATCATGATTGAAACGTATTTTAGTATTGTTTTCATAAATGCCTGCCCAAAGCTTAAGTGCCTGTTTAAAATTTATTTCCAATCCTGTAGATTTAAGGACCGCAAATTTTATAACTTGAACGAAATAGCTTGCCTTTTGGCTCATCTACTGCGTTGCATTAAAGGCCAAATAGACCTGTTATTAAACTCTTAATGCATCTTGTAGATGAACCAAAATCCTGCGCTATTTCTGTTCAACTTATTTCATCTACGATCCTAAGATTCTTTGTACCAGATAATGGTGTGATGTTGTTCCCGGGTTTCCAGAATCATCACCGAGGTCATGTCCCCATCTATGGAATTAACAATGGCACTGGGGGTGTGGAACACAGTTTTTTGATCCTGTAAAAATACCATGCTTAATAAAAGTATTGCAGCAAAAGAGGCCATCTGCAAGTAAAATTTATTTCCTTTTATGAAATCAATGAGCCCGTGTAAAAAAGAAATATGCTGGCCTTTTACGGCCTTTTCTTTTCTAATCTTTATGAGTAGGGTTTGTTCCAGTTGGGCATGATTCCTCTGATCGGCCTCATCATGGATACCCTGTGTGAACTTGCTGGTGATGGTCTGGTATGTTTTGACGGTGTGC
>CAKZLA010000008.1 GCA_937124525.1 uncultured Desulfobacterium sp. | reverse complement strand
GATGGATTCCAGGTGCTTGAGAAAATGCGTGGCACCCAGGCCAACGCTAAGACCCCTGTTTTAATACTCACCGCAAGGGATTTAACCCCTGAAGATCTCAGCCACTTGAGTGCCAATAATGTCCAGCAACTGGTTCAAAAAGGAGATATTGATCCACAGGGTCTGCTCTCCAAAATTCAGACAATGCTGGGGAAATCGCCGGTCATGGAAAATCAAACCAATAAACCCCATATCCGGCCCTCACCGCCGGAACTGGCCCCCCGGCACCCTGAATTAAAACCCCATGAATATGAACCGCAACACAATGGGGCTGAACCGATCCCCCGCAAAGAAAATACATTCGGGAAATCAACCGTGCTCATTGTTGAAGATAATCCAGATAATATGATTACGCTCAAAGCTATTTTACAGAACAAGTACACTCTGTTGGAGGCCATTGACGGGAAAAAAGGATTGCAAATGGCCTTGACAACCAAACCAGACCTCATTCTTCTGGATATGTCACTGCCGGAAATGGACGGTTTTTCCGTGGTTAAAGGAATCAAAGAAGAGCAGGAAGCGGCCCATATCCCCGTCATTGCCCTGACAGCCCACGCCATGAAGGGTGACAGGGAAAAAATCATCCAGGCCGGGTGTGACGATTACCTGTCCAAACCCATTGATCCAGAAAAAATTATGATACTGATTGACAAATGGCTGGAAAAATAGTCCCGGCACCCAGCACATGCTTTGTCGTATAAACATACTTGGCAGTAAGCACCTGCCACAACAAACGTTGAAACTATTATTATTACAGCCTATTGGACGGAGTTTCATATGAACGGGCATGTCGTTCAACGACACAACAAAGATTAAAAATGGTACGATACCGCCCCGACGGAGGATGGGTCCGCGGGGGATCTGTTATCGGTACTTTAATGATGTATTTTCTTGTAAAAAAGAATAGGGAACAGGCCATGTCCAAGATATTAGCCATTGATGATAAAATAGATAACCTCATCACCATTTCCGCGTTGTTAAAGATGATGCTTCCCGACTGTGAGGTAATCACTGCCAATTCAGGCCCAACAGGCATTTTTGAGGCGGAGACACAGTTACCTGACACCATTTTGTTAGACATAAAAATGCCGGGCATGGACGGATATGAGGTGTGCAGGCAGTTAAAAAACAATGAGCGGACAAACCACATTCCCATCATCATGATTTCAGCCATCCACACGGACTCAAAGGATCTGGCCAGGGGACTTGACACCGGGGCAGATGCCTATCTGGCTAAACCCATTGATGAATATGTGCTCACGGCCCAGGTAAAAACTGCCTTGCGAGTAAAGGCGGCAGAGGACAACCTGCGCCGCCAGAAAGAAGATCTGGAGGAGATCATCCAGGAACGAACCGCCGAACTGATCCAGAGCAATCAACAACTTCGCAAAGAAATTGATGAGCATCAACAAGAAAAGGAAAAAAACAAGGCCCTTGAATCCCAGCTTCGCCAATCCCAGAAAATGGAGGCCATTGGGACCCTGGCAGGGGGCATCGCCCATGACTTTAATAATATTCTTTTTCCTATTTTTGGCTATACGCAACTACTGCTGGAAGATACTCCCCTTAAGGGAGATCTGCGCCGTGGGCTGAATCAGATCATGGCCGGAGCTGAACGGGCCCGGGATCTGGTCCAGCAGATCCTCACCGTCAGCCGCCAGCAGGAGCAGGTCACCCGCCCCCTGAGGCCCCACCTCATCATCAAGGAAGTGCTGAACCTGATGTACTCCTCCCTGCCATCCACCATCAAGATATACCAGGATATTGATACAGGTTGTGGTATGATCATGGCCGATCCCACCCAAGTGCACCAAATTACCATGAACCTCATTACCAATGCCTTCCAGGCCATGGCAGAAACCGGCGGTGAACTCTCCGTCACATTGAAGCCCATTGAGCCGACACCCCTTGACTTAAATGCCCTGTCCATGACGCCGGGACCTTATGTTTGCTTGACGGTGAAAGACTCCGGCCCCGGCATGGACAAAAACATACGGGAACGCATTTTTGATCCCTATTTTACCACCAAAAAAAAGGAGTGGGGCACTGGCCTGGGGCTGTCCATTGTGAATGGCATAGTTCAAAGCCACGGTGGCCAGATAGCGGTGGTAAGTCAGCCCGGTCAGGGCGCAGAATTTAAGGTTTATCTGCCCATCATAAAAAATCAACAGACAAATTCCACAAAAAAAAAAGGCACCCTGCAACGGGGGAACGAACGTATTCTGGTTGTGGATGATCAGAAGAGTACCCTCAATGTGGAAAAACAGATACTTGAACATCTGGGATATCGCGTAACCGCCTGCACATCCCCGCTTGATGCCTTAAAACAGTTCTCAGCGCATCCCGACACCTTTGATCTGGTGATCACAGATCTGACCATGCCCGACATGACCGGCGATGTACTGGCCACGGAGTTGATGAATATCCAGGGGAATCTCCCCGTTATCCTCAACACGGGATTCAGCGAATCCATGACCAAAGAAAAGGCAAGGGCCCTGGGAATAAAAACACTGTTAATGAAACCTGTGAGGATGGAAATTCTGGCCACGACCCTCCGAAAATTGCTGGACCAGACATAAGGCGATTGCCTACAAAAACGCTTTTAAAAAAAGGTACCCCCATGAATCATCAATGTATTATTTATGAGAAAAAAGAAAACATCGGTGTCATAAAACTCAACAGGCCCCGGGTGCTCAATGCCATGAATCGTCAACTCTGGCTGGAAATGCTGGATGTGCTTGAAGTGGTGCAACAGGATAAAGAGGTCAAGGCTCTGATCCTTACCGGGGAGGGCCGGGCCTTTTCCACCGGGGCGGATCTTAAGGATTCCCGGGACAGAAGCATTGAAGATTACAGGATCTACCTGGAATCCCTCCAGGAGGCCTCCCGGAAAATCATCCGGTTTGAAAAGCCCACCATTGCCGCCATTAACGGGTATGCATTGGGTTCGGGGTACGAACTTGCCCTGGCCTGCGATATCCGCATTGCAGCCAGAGGCGCCCTCATTGGATCACCCGAGGCAAGGGTAACCTCTTCGGTGACCGGGGGTGCCTTTCGTCTGGTTCAGGATCTGGTGGGACCGGGAAAGGCCCGGGAGCTTCTGTTCACCGCTGAAAACATCACCGGTGAAGAAGCCGCCAGAATCGGTCTTGTCAACCAGGCCGTTGATCTTGAAAATTTAATGGATGAAGCCTTTAAAATGGCCGAAAAAATTGTGGCCAATTCTGCCTTTTCCTTGAAACTCATCAAAAAAGGCTTTCTCATGGCCCAGGGAGAAACCAGCCTTGAAGCCCTCATGGACTACGAGGTGGAGGCCTGCCTGGCTTGTGTTTCCACCAAAGAAAGAGAGCTGTCGTTGGCGGATTTCGAGCAACGAAAAAAAGAGTAAACATTCTTAATTAAGGAAATTTCAACATGCTTGATAACGTACTCAATGCCAGATCCGTTGCCATTGTCGGTGCCTCAAAGAACAAGACCAAACGAGGCTTTCAAGCCATTAAAACCCTCCAGAAAGAAGGGTTTGAAGGCGAAATCTATCCCATTAATCCCAAAGAAGATATAATTGCAGGCCTTCGGTGTTACAAAGATATCACACAGATTGACGTACCCGTTGATCTTGCCCTTATCACCACCCCTGCCCACACCATTCCAGATATTCTAAGGCAGTGTGGAGAAAAAAAAGTGGCAGGGGCCGTTATCATCGCAGGGGGGTTCAGGGAACTTGGTAATAAAGGAAAGGCCCTGGAAGAACTGATGGTGCACACGGCCAGGGAAGCCGGTGTTCGATTGATCGGCCCCAATACCTCGGGAATTATAAACCTTAAAACCCACATGAACCTTGCGGGAATCCCCAATGTTCCCAGCGGAAAAATCGCCCTGGTGTGCCAAAGTGGTAATATGGCCCTGACCCTTATCACCGAAGCCACCGTGAGAAAACATGAGGGATTTACCTACTATGTGGGGGTGGGCAATGAGTCCGATATAAAATTCCATGAATACCTTGAATTCTTTAGAAATGATCCAAACACCAAAGCCGTTCTCATGTATGTTGAGGGCATGAGTGAAGGACGAAAATTTCTCCAGGAAGCCTACAAAACAAGCATTCATAAACCCATTATTTTGTTGAAAAGCGGTCGATCCGACACTGGCAAAAAATCAGCCGGATCCCACACCGGGTCCCTGGCTGGAATGAATGAGGTGGCAAAACCGGCCTATGAACGGGCCGGTATCATTGTCATTGAAAATTCAGACGAACTGTTTCCCGTGGCAAATACCCTGGCCAGCCAACCGGCCATAAAAAACAACTCCATCGCCATCCTGGCCGATGGCGGGGGCCATGCCACCATCGGGGCTGACCTGTTATCAGATTATGGCATTGATCTGCCGGAATTAACGGACCAGACCCGGAACAAACTGCGGGCCATTCTACCCGAGGCCGCCTCGGTGGTGAATCCCGTGGATGTTGCAGGCGGCACCGATTCAGATCCCAGCCTCTTTGCAGATTGCGCCCGCATTATTTTAAATGATCCCAATGTGGGCGGTCTTCTCATTGTGGGACTTTTTGGCGGTTATGGTATCCGGTTTGAACAGAGCCTTGCCATTGGAGAAGAGGCCGCAGCCCATCAATTGGGAAACATGGTGAAAAAAAAGAAAAAGCCCATCATTGTTCACTCTTTATACAGTGCCTATGATTCCCATGCCCTGGATCTTTTGCGACATTATAATATCCCGGTTCACGATTCTTTGGATGTCTCGTGCAAATGTGTGTCCAGCCTGTGCAAATATGGTAATTATTTAAAATCCTACCATGCGGTCACCAGTTTTGTCTTTAACTGGCATGCCCGGGCCAAAAAAACCGGACAGCAAATAATTGCAAAGGCCCTGGGGGAAAACCGCCATGTCCTCCTGGAAAACGAAGCAAAAAGATTGATCAAACTCCATGGTGCCCCCACCTCCGTGGGCCATGTGGCGAAAAATGAAACCGACGCCTGGCAAATTGCCAACAAAATCCCCGGCAAGGTGGTGCTTAAAATCGTTTCACCGGATATCCTTCACAAAAGTGATGCCTGCGGCGTAAAATTAAACTTGAAGTCAGAAAACGAAGTAAAGAACGCATTCCAGGAAATCATTAAAAATGCAGAACAATATCGCCCTGGTGCAGATATCCGAGGGGTCCTTGTAACCCCCATGGCCCAGAAAGGACTTGAGATCATCATTGGTACCAAAATTGATGAGCAGTTCGGGCCGGTGATCATGTACGGGCTTGGGGGGATTATGGTTGAAATCATGAAGGATGTCACCTTCTGGGTGCTGCCCGTTTCCCCCACCTCATGTAAAAAAATGATAGAGGACACAAGATCTTCTGTTCTTCTGGACGGTGCCCGGGGCCAGAGGGGGTATGATAAAAAATCGTTGAAAAAATTAATTTTCATGTGTTCCGAGCTCATTGAAGCCTACCCTGAAATAGAGGAAATGGATCTTAATCCCGTGATTCTCTACGAAAATGGATTGGATGTGGTGGATGCCAGAATTATTCTCAAAAAACCGGAGATTAAAACAACTTAACTCTTTACAAAAATAATTTGAACTTGTAGCTTTAATGGAATGATTATCCGGGAGCGGTTGATATTGTAAACTCATTGTAACATTGGCGAAGTGGATCACTCACGTATGTGAGAACATAATTTGATCTGGAACCGGCCTGTCCACAACAAAGATCTAAAATCCATCTTGGTTTGCCCACAACATGGGGTAGAAATAGGGCAGAAATAGATTCTGCCCTACGTTTTTCAACCTTGAATTACCCCTCAGTTTGCCCTTAATAAAGGTTGAAATTCATCAGGTTTCCCGGATTTATTATAATAAGATAGATGACAGTACCGACTGCCACAATGAAAGTCGAAACTTTCATGATTTCAGTCTGTTGAACGGTGTTTTATATAACCCACATGGCAGTAAGCACCTGCCACAACGAAAATGGAAACTCTAATCATTGCAATCATTTAGACGGAATTTCATATAAAATATCGATGATCAAATGGAGAGGCTCCGCTCGTCATTTGATCATGAAGGATAGGTTTTGATCCAGGATATTCACCTTTTAAGTCAGGAGAAAAAAATGAAAAAAGCGTTAGTGTTCACCACCGCCATTTTGTTCGCAACAGTTCTTTTTCTGGGAACCGGGATCACTGAAACCCAGGCGAAAACCACCTTTGTCACCATCGGCACCGGTGGCATCACCGGCGTATACTACCCCACCGGCGGTGCCATTGCAAAAATCGTTAATAAAAAAAGAAAAGAGTACGGCATCAGATGCACAGTGGAATCCACCGGCGGATCTGTTTTCAATATCAACTCAATTCTATCCGGTGACCTTGATTTTGGGGTGGCCCAGTCCGATCGTCAATACCAGGCCGTAAAGGGAATTGCCGACTGGAAGGATAAAGGCCCCCAAAAAGCGCTGCGGGCGGTGTTTTCCATCCATGCGGAAACCGTTGACCTCATTGCCGCCGTGGATGCCAACATCAACAGTTTTGCGGATCTTAAGGGGAAAAGAGTCAATATTGGAAACATTGGTTCAGGATATCGCCAAAATGCCATTGATGCTCTAACTGCCAATGGCTTGAACTGGGAAACCGATTTCCATGCAGAAAGCCTTAAAGCCGCCGAAGCACCCGGGTTGATCCAGGACGGCAGGATTGATGCCGCCTTCTACACCGTGGGGCACCCTTCCGGATACTATAAAGAAGCCACCTCCGGCGTACGCAAAGTTAAATTTATCCCCATTTTAAACATTGAAGGCCTGCTTGCGAAATATCCCTATTACGCCAAGTCAGCCACCTTGATGAAAAATTATCCCGGGGCCGCCAACAAGGAAGCATCCGTTCCCACCTTTGGCGTCAAGGCGACTTTCGTAACTTCTGCCGCTGTGTCCGATGACGTGGTTTATGCCATCACCAAAGAGGTGTTTGATAATTTTGAAGCCTTTACCAAGCTCCACCCCGCCTATGCAGGTCTCACCAAAGAGGCCATGTTGACAGGCCTTTCCGCTCCAATTCATCCAGGTGCCTTGAAGTATTATAAAGAGGCTGGCCTGAAATAAACCCCATCCATAATGGCAGGCATGTACGATGATTATCTATCGCCACTGCCTGCCATAAAAAAATCCGGGCCATGGTGGGTTCCAGAAGATTGCCCCGGATCTCTTTTTGAAAACACCCCATGCAGCTCATAGAATCAAGTATTATCAACATTAACAAACAAAAATGCCAACCACATCTCTTTGTTTGTTTATATCCTTAATTTTGGGTGGAGAATATGAGTCATTCTGAAGTTCAAACACAAGATGAAGGTCTGGAACTTGCCAGGAAAATGGCAGAGGAAGAAGAAGGTATCACCCGGCGGCCCCAAGGGGCTGAAGAATGGGTCATCCCCACCATTGCGGTGATATGGAGTTTATTTCAACTCTCCATTGCCAGTTGGCTCATCCTTGACTCCACTTACATCCGATCCATCCATCTGGGGTTTGCATTGCTCATCGTTTTTTTGAACTATCCTGTTTTTTCCAAAAAACGATTTGGCTTGGAATTTCTTTCAGCCACCCGCAGGATTCCCCTGTCTGACTATGCCACCGCCATTGTGGCATGCCTTTGTGCCCTGTATCTGGTTCTTGATTTTGAAGGCATCACCATGCGATACGGGGCACCCATTCAAAGGGACATCCTGGTGGGGATTCTCCTGACCCTGATGCTCCTGGAAGCCGCCAGAAGGGTCATTGGTCCAGCGCTTCCCATCATTGCCATCTGTTTTTGCGTGTACGCATTTTTCGGGCCTTACATGCCGGACCTCATCGCATTTAAGGGCACCTCGTTAAATCGCTTTGTGGGACAGATGACAATGTCCACCGAGGGTATCTACGGAATTCCCCTGGATGTTTCCGCCACCATTGTTTTTCTCTTTGTCCTCTTTGGTGCCATGCTGGACAAGGCCGGGGCCGGGCACTATTTTATCCAGCTTGCCTTGAGTCTCCTGGGGGGATTCAAGGGAGGACCTGCCAAGGCAGCAGTGCTTGGCAGCGGTCTCACCGGCATGGTCTCAGGCTCCAGCATTGCCAACATCGTCACCACCGGCACCTTCACCATCCCCATGATGAAGAAGGTGGGATATCCCGCCACCAAGGCGGCCGCCGTTGAGGTGGCCGCAAGCACCGACGGCCAGTTGGCGCCGCCCATCATGGGGGCCGCCGCTTTTATCATTGCAGAATACGTCAATGTTCCCTATGTGGAAGTGATCAAGGCCGCTGCCATCCCGGCCTTTGCCTCCTATGCGGCCCTATTTTACATCACCCACATTGAAGCATCTAAACTTGGCTTAAAGGGGATGCCCCGGGAGGAATTGCCGGTGTTTTTTAAAACCTTTCTGGGGGGACTTCATTTCATGCTCCCCATTGCCCTGCTCCTCTATGAGCTGGTGGTGGTGAGGCACTCCCCGGAGCTTGCGGCATTCCATGCCATCTGGGTCATGGCCCTGATCATGCTCTTCCAGGAACCCTTAAAGGCATACATGGCAAAAAAACCCATTGGTCCCGCCATCCGCCAGGCCATCAATGATATCTTTGCAGCCCTGGCCTCGGGGGGCCGGAACATGGTTTCCGTAGCCCTGGCAACAGCGGCGGCGGGTATCATCGTGGGGGTTGTGGCATTGGGCCTTGGGGGGCTTATCACGGAAATCATTGATGTTATCTCCATGGGCAATATTTACCTCATGCTCGTCATCACCGCCTTTGCAAGCCTGATCATCGGCATGGGGCTTCCCACAACGGCCACCTACATTGTCATGGCCTCTTTAACAGCCCCTGCCATTGTCGCCATTGCCGGTTACCAGGAGTGGTTTGTGCCGCTGATGTCGGCCCATCTGTTCTGCTTCTATTTTGGTATTCTGGCAGATGATACCCCGCCAGTGGGACTTGCAGCCTATGCAGCGGCGGCCATTGCCAAATCGCCGCCCATTGCCACAGGGCTCCAGGGATTTATGTATGATATTCGAACGGCCATATTGCCCTTTATGTTTATATTCAACTCAGATCTGATCCTGCATGAAATTTCGTCCTGGCCCCAGGGAATTTTAATTTTTCTCATGGCCTGCATCGGGAACTTTGCCTTTGCATCTGCCACCCAGGGGTGGTTTGTGGCAAGAAATAAAATCTGGGAAATTCCTTTGTTTTTAAGTGTCACCATCTGTGCCATGCGACCCGATGCCATTGCATCCCTGGTGGGCCTGCCCCATGACCAGCGATACTATATCTATCCCGTTGCCCTGGTTATTTTCGGCGTGCTTTACCTGATGCAAAAGCCCCGGATGCCCCAAGAGACAACGTAGATCAAAAACGGCTGACGTCCTTAGGTTCAGGCATCATCCAGCACCCGACGTACTGTTTTTGCAATGTCAGCTTTTAGAATGGGTTTATGAACAAAAGCCTTTATGCCAATTTCCAAAGCACTGGCTTCCGATATTTTTTTACTATAGCCTGTGCACAGAATCACCAGAATATCAGGCTGGATAGCCATCATTTCAATGGCCATTTTATCCCCTGTCATCTCCGGCATGGTCATATCCGTAATCACCAGATCAAAATCATCGGGACCGGCACGAAACCGTTCCAATGCCTGAACACTGCTGGTGCTCGTCTCAACAGAATACCCCAGATGACTGAGCACCTTACCCCCCATAGTTGTAATGGCGGTTTCATCATCCACAAATAAAATTCTTTCTGTACCGGTGGGCAAGGTTTCTGGAGGATGGGGGAGGAGGTTTTTTCGCTTTTTCGTAATGGGCACATAAACGGTGAAGACACTTCCCTTTCCCCCGGGGCTGTCCATTGTGATTTTTCCACCATGGCTTTCAACAATTCCATGGACCACCGCAAGCCCCATGCCAGTACCTTCACCCTGCCCTTTGGTGGTGAAGTAGGGGTCAAAAATTGATCCAGCAATCTCCGGGGGAATGCCCACCCCTGTATCTGACACCTTCAGTTCAATGTAATCCCCAGGAGCCAGCCCCTTGTGTTGTCCAATTGTCCTTTGATCAAAGGACACATCTTTCAGACTTATGGCCATGATACCCCCCTCATCCTCCATGGCATGGGCCGCATTGGTCAGAAGATTCATCAGCACCTGATGGATCTGGGTGGGATTTCCCACGATCAGGGAGTCACTTACTATGTCCTGTTTTATTTCAATGGTTGTGGGGATTGTGGATTTTATGAATTTCACCCCTTCCCGAATTATCGTATTGATCTGGAGTGGCTTTAACTCCTCATCTGATTTTCTGGCAAAGGTTAATATTTGTTTAACCAGATCCTTTGCACGTTTTCCTGCACTATATACCTCTTGCAGATAGTCTTCCATGCCTGTCCCTTTTTCAACGTCATCAAGGGAGAGCTCTGTGTACCCGAGGATAGAAGATAAAATATTATTAAAGTCATGGGCAATGCCCCCGGCCAGATTGCCAATGGCCTCCATTTTATGTAGATGACGCAGTTGATCATCTGCTTTGTTTTGTTTTTCCTGGAGTTCTTTAAGCTGTGTAATATCCATGGCGATCTGCAAATGAACCATATTTCCATTGACCCATTTAACGGCCCTGTCATGATTCATATACCAGGATTTTGTAATAGGATTTTGCCCCTCCCAGACAACATTCTCCCTGGGATCATTTGATTCAGTCAACAGCTTTTCATTGGGGCAATGCTTGCACACTCCGGTGCTGTTCTGGAATACTTCATGGCAAATATCTCCGGTGAAATCTCCCCCAAAACTGTCAATCATGAACTGATTCATGAACAAAATTTCATGGGTCTGCATATCACTGACATAAATAGTGGCATCAATACTGTTTAAAATGGTCAACAGAGTCTTGTGGGACTCCCTTCGATTTTTTTCGTCCCCCTGTCTCTTGATGATAAACTCAAGAATAATACCTCCCAAAATGACAAATAAAGCCAAGACCATCAATCGTGAAACCATCTGATAAGGGGAAACATTTAAAATGAATGTATCAAGGCATGAGGTGGGTTCGCTGAAAATCATTTTTTTCAAATTGTATTCAAATGACAAATAGGACCAGACACTGTCCAGTATCCAATAAAAAAGACAGACAAAGCCCAGTCCAATATACCCTCTGATGCGCATGGCATTTTTATTCATAGATTTCCCTTGATATGTTAAGAATACTCTGGGGCAGGTCAAACCCAATCTGCCTGATGGTGTTGATGTTAACTGAAATATCCAGTGGATCTTCAAACAATTGTTTTAAAAGAATGGCTTGGGTTCCGTTTAACATTTCCCCGATTTTCATTGCGTTGTATCTGCCCAGTCTTTCATAACCCGAATCGCTGGAGATACTGAGCATAATGCCTTCTTTGACATACTTGGAACCCACCATGGAAAAAGAAGGAATACCTGCGGTTCTAAAAATTTCTGCAAATTCTGCCACCCTTCTGTCCACACAGGTAAGGGCCGTTACATACACAGCATCTGCTTTTTGAGCCAACCAACGATAGCAATCTGTGCAGGCACGATCTGCCTTTTCAAGATCTAACGTTTCCGGTACCTTACAGGTTATGAATTTAAACCCCCTTTCCCTGGCAATCTGCTGAACATCTTCCATGGCTGAATAGAGTTTTCCATCGGCTGTGTCTTCGTAAGCGATACCCAGGGTTTTAAATCCAACAATACGATGGAACATCCGCAATTGGCGTAAATAACGGGTGGGATCTATCCTTGCTGTCACATGATCATAGCCAGAGTCATCAGCACTTGTGATAATACCTGCTTTAATCGGATTGGATGTGGACAACACAATGGTGGGCACAGCATGCTCATTGGTGGCCAGATCCTGCCCCGCCCAGGTCCCCATTGCAATGATAAGGTCAAGTTCACCAGCTTTAAGTCTTTTGAGCAAAACTTTTCGGATCTGCTGCCGTTGTGCATCATCCCAGTTTGCCGAATAACTATCCTCGGATTTAAAGGATAAGAACGGACTCTTACATTGGCTCAACCACTCCCAATAGGGTTTTGGAATTTCATGGAATTGATCCGGTGGCGTTTCATCTTTGATCCATCCTGATGCAATCAAGCCTTTTACCAGGGTCCGCATGGTATCTGTGTAGTCGGAATAGGCACCTCCCTCATAATAACCGATGCGCCATTTTTCACCCTTATTCAATACCGGGGTGCTATCTGCCAATGTTAAAGATACCTGAAAGGAACAAATAAATAAGAGGATCATCGTATGAGCAAATAATTTATGAGCCATAATATACCTGTTTTCTCGTTAATATCGTCAGTAAAAAAATTCTCTGATTTATCGCCATCTATACCGATGAATAAAACGTTACGGGCTGAATGTTTACACTGGATCCGTTAAGGTAAAATCCTGGATTTTCAGCTGATGGGTCAGGCACTCCAGGTGATCCCTGGGATCATGGCTCACAAACAGAATGTGGGTGTTACTGTTGGCGCTGATATAATCTATCAGGGCCAGAATTCTGGCGCGGTTAATGTTATCAAGGCCCTGACAGGGTTCATCCAGGATAAGGATCAGGGGCAGCTTGACCACGGCCCGGGCAATGAGTGCCAGGCGCTGTTCTCCATAGGAAAGGGTGGAAAAATATTTCTGTTCCCTTCCCCCAAGACCCAGCAGATGAATCCACTGTTTAGCCACGGCAATCTGGGTGGCAGTGGGGGTATCGTAAAGGCCGATGGTGTCAAAAAAACCCGAAACCACCACCCCAAGCAAGGTGGTGCCTGCCCGGTAATCCCGGTGCAATTCCGCCCCCACAATGCCATAATGCCGTTTGATATCCCAGATGCTTTCCCCACTTCCCCTTTTAATACCAAACAGGGTCAAATCCTGGCCATAGGCCTTGGTACTGTCACCGGAAATGAGTTTTAACAGGGTGGATTTCCCACAGCCGTTGGGGCCCAGGATATGCCAGTTTTCCCCGGGGTTGAAGGTCCAGTTCAAATTACTGAAAACGGGGTTGTCATTAAAGGCCACTGAGATATCTTTGGCCTGGACAAAGGGAAGATGGGGGTCCAGGTGATCATAGGTGAAACAATCGGGCAGGTGGTGGGGCACACTAATATCATGGCGGTTCAGATCCGCCCATTCCTGTGAGTCCACCACGGCACCACGCTTTCCTTCCAGGGCAATTTTCCCATTTTCAAGGTAGATCATGTTTTCAATGGCCCGGGGCAGGTCCGGGTGATAGAAATCCACCAGAACGACGGCGGTACCCTGGGCGATGATGGTATTAATAATGTGGGTGAGCTGTCCCCGGGATTGAATATCCAAACCTGCATAGGGGGCATCCAGGACGAGAAGATCTGGACCTGATGCCAAAGCCCGGGCCATGAGCACCTTGCGGATCTCTCCGGTGGACAGGATTTTAAATGGTTTTTCCAGAAGATTATTGATGCCCGACAGGTCAATGGCACCATTCCGGTTAGGACCGTCTCCGACAATTTCTCCGGCGGTGCGCCCCCAGTCAATGCCCCCTTCCATCTCCTCGCTGCAATCCATTTTCCGGTCCTGCTCCAGGATCTGGTCCTCCAGGGCAAACCCCAAAAAACCCACCAGGGGAGGGAGATCCACAATACCCTGATCCGGCTCAATATCCCCAGTAAAAATGCCCGCCAGCAGGGATTTCCCACTGCCGTTTCTGCCGCACACCAGAAGGGATTCTCCAGGGGGCAATTCATAGTAATCAATGGTGAGGGTGTGGCTGTTTTTCCCCGCGTAACTGAGATGTTGGATCTTCAAAAGCAGTTTCTCCGGTCAATGCAGATCTTATTAAGTCAACAATTCTAATTTTGTATACTCCGGGTGGTTCATGACACCCGAATTCCGGACCAAAAGTTAGAATTACTGTTTGGGTTGCCCAATCATACATGAAAGGAGTCAGGATATTCAAGCAAAATTCCCCCTGGGCCGGGGTTAATCACCGGCACCGTTCCAATGGTATCCCGGCATTTCCAGGTTTCGTGGATATGACCGCACACCACAAGACCCGGCTTTCTGGTTTCAATGAATTTACGAATGGCCCGGCTGCCAAGGTGCTGGTTATTATTGGCCAGATCCAGACATTCAAAGGGTGGGGAATGGGTAATGAGAATGCAGTTTTCCGGAGCCTTTTCAAGCAGTTCACCGGCTGTTTCCTCGGGCACATCCACGGACCAGTCACCAAAGGGGGTAACCGGTGTGCAGCCCCCAATGCCAAAAAAAGCCTGGCCATGGACGGTGGCTGCCTTTCCATGGAGAATCCGGGCGGATTCCCATCCACGGCAGGCATGGGAGAGTTCTTCCTGGCTTTCATGGTTGCCAAAAACCAGAAAAGTAGGTGTCTCAATGGGAGAAAGATATCCTATGGTGTCATCAAGTCCCTTACGAAAGGTTGCATAATCGCCGGAACCAATAACCACATCTGCCTGTTTTGACAGCTCGACAATGTGTTTACAACGATTTTCATCACAGTGAACATCACAAAATAATAATAATTTCACAAATCCATCCTAAAGGACGTGTCAAACGCCCATTTTGATAAAATATGGGTTAGGTTAATTAAGCCCCCACTGCACCTTTTTCCCAGTTACGAATTAAATCAATGAAGGTACGCACCCCCATGCCGGAAGGGCCTTTGGGGATGTACGATTTTTCAGTGAAGTTCCAGGCGGTTCCGGCAATGTCCAGGTGGGCCCAAGGCGTTTTTCCCACAAAATGCTCCAGATAGGCTGCGGCGGTGATGGTGCCCGCGGATTTACCCCCAATATTTTTAATGTCCGCCACCTTGGATTCAATCTGTTTGCTGTACTCTTTGCCAAGGGGCAACCGCCACATGGGTTCCCCCGTGCGTTTTCCGGCAGTTTCCAATAGTTGGACCAATGCGTCATTATTACTCAAAAGGCAGGAATAATGGTGTCCCAGTCCCATAATGGCAGCCCCTGTTAATGTGGCAATGTCCACCACACAGGTGGGATCAAAAGTTTTAATACCATAGGCCAGGGCATCGGCCAGGATCATCCGGCCCTCGGCATCGGTGTTGACGATTTCCGAGGTGGAACCATCGTAATGGCGGATGATATCCCCGGGTTTTACGGCCCCGCCCCCGGCCATGTTATCAGTGGCCGGGATAATGGCCACCACCCCCAGTTTGGGCTTTTCCCGCCCCACAGCTTCCATGGCGGCCAGCACTGCGGCCCCTCCGCACATATCATATTTCATCTCCTCCATTCCCTGGGCCTGCTTCAGACTGACCCCGCCGGAATCAAAGGTAATACCCTTGCCCACTAAGAGCAGGGTCTCGGTTTTTCCAGTGGGGCGATACTCCAGAATCACCATCTTGGGCGGCTCGGTGGACCCCTGGTTCACGGCCAAGATGCCTCCCATGCCCAGTTGTTTCATGTCCGCTGTATTAAGCACACTGAGCTTGAACTGATAGGTTTCAGCCAGTTGACCGGCATAGGCCGCAAAATCAGAAGCGGTCCAGCCGTTGCCGGGTTCATTGGCCATATTTCTTGCAGAACAGGCTGCCCGGGCTGCTATGCCACCCTTTTTAACCCCTTTTTTAAGATCACTCTGATTCTGTTCAGAAAATAATTTAATATCCTTAAGGCCTTTATATTGGTCTTCTTCCGGTTTTTCTTTCTTATATTTATCAAACCGATAATTCCCCAGAACAATGCCCTCTGCCAGGCATTCTCCCATATCTTCAAAAGGACAGATAGCCAGGGTGGGAATACGAATCATGATGTTTCCGGCTTTTATTTTTTCAACGGTTTTGGCAATCACCCCTCCGGCCCTTCGAAAGGCCTCCCTGACTGTTATGTCATCTGCCAATTCCTTTTCTGTGCCAAGTCCCAGAATCAATACCCGCCTGGCTGAAAATTCCGGGGTCATGTTGGTCTGCTCCGGATAAAAAAGAAGGGTTTCATCATCTTTCCCGGAAAAATCACCCAATTCATGGGCATGGGTCACCATGGAGATGATTTCATCATCACACCAGGGAAGTTGATTTTCCCGTTTTAATGCGCAAAACACAAGCAGGTCACCTTTAAAATCATGAATACTTTTCTGGGTCACAGTTAATCGGGTTGATTTCATCGTTATTGCACCCCCTGGTAGGCAATGTGCGGTTTGATGATGGCATCATTGCGTAATTTAAACAAAAAAAATAACCGAGGCTCAACCGAGCCCGATCATAGAATATCAAGAGTCACCTTAATAATCGGATCAAGGATTGTAAAGAATAAAGAGAGTGGGGGAAATCATTTTACTTTAATGACTTTCCAAATTCTGGGAGCCCAGTAGGGATTTTTCAAGGTGGAAATAATGACCCCTTTTTTTGCTGAGGCGTGAAGAAACTTCTGATTCCCCACATAAATGCCCACATGACGTGATCTGCCACCGGTTTTAAAGAAAACAAGATTACCGGGCTGCAATTTTTTTTTATTGATTTTTTTCCCGAGCCTGGCCTGATGAGCCACGGTTCTTGGCAGTTCAATGCCAAATTTTTGTAAAAAAATAATATGGACCAAACCGGAACAATCAATCCCTTTCCGGCTTATGCCACCACTTCGGTATGGGGTGTTTGCCCATTTTTTATACTGGCTCATGAGGGCTTGTCTGGTCTGGTCTGCATGGTCCAGTTTTACAACAGATCTTGCAGGAGATGCCGGAGGAAGGGTCCCGGCATGTCCGGTTAAACCGCCGGTGCAGGCGGGTAGACACAGCACCAAAACCATAAAAAGAATAGACCTCATGGGATGCCACCACCCGGAACACCGAGGACTGAATTTTGATCATTATCATTATCATGGATCTTAAATAAACGAATGGTATTGGCAAAGGTGGCATTGGCCAGGACCTCGATGGATTCTTCCCGCAATTGGGCCAGGGTTTTCAACACCAGATGTACATGGACGGGTTCGTTGAGCCCATCAGGGGCTCCGGTGGGCAGAATATCCGGTGTATCGGTCTCAATGAGGAGTCGTTCCAGACTGACGGCCCGGGCCGCCTGCCGGACTTTTTTATTGCGGGGGCGGGTCAATGATCCTGAAAAAGAGATGTGTGCCCCTGATTTTTCAAAAACCTTTACCATGTCCGCTGACCCGGAATAGGAATGAATCACGCCGCCATGGGGCAGGCCTCCATTTTCCTTTAAAAGATCTGCCAGCAGACCAAATGCCTTTCTGCAATGGATATTCACAGGTCTTTTGTATTTTTTGGCAAGCTTAAGCTGGGATGTAAACACAAAAATCTGTTCCGCGTCGTTCCCGGGAGAAATGCTTCTGTCCAGACCGATCTCCCCCACCGCAGCACCGGTTGTCTGCAAAAGCTGTTCAAGACGATCCAGCCAGTCCGGTGATCTTGAGGAGATAAACAAGGGGTGGAGCCCAAAGGCCGGGAAAATACCGGGATACTGTGCTGCCAGGGTAACAACCCCATGCCAATCACTCTCCTGTACGCCGCAGCACACCATGTGGGTCACCCCTGCGGCCATACTCCTGTGCATCACCTGGTGGATGTTTCTTGAAAGACGCAGGTCCTGGAGGTGGGTATGCACATCGCATAATTTCATTTTGAGAACCTCTCTTCATTCCGTTTTAATTCCCGGGGGGAAACACAACAAACATAAATTACACCGGCCATAAAGAAATTGAATCATCAAGGTTACGCCAGGGGTTGGTCATAACATGGACCATCTTGTGATAAAACTTTAATTACAAAAATCAAACCCCGTTATTACAATATCTTATGGAGAGTGAAATTCTATTTCCCGTATAGTGGCCCAGCTTATGACCAACCCCTTACGCCAGGAGCTGCCCAGCCAAAAGAAATACCCCCCCCAACCATAATCAATCCAGCACTATTTTTGGGGTTTACCAACCAATAAAGCCAACTCATTTACTTCGTTTTTCATAAATTCAGCTTGCGAATTCATGTCTTTAGATGCACTGGCGGATTCTTCGGAATTCTCCGCTACCTGCTGTACAATTTTGTCCATATCACCAATGGTTATATTTACCTGTTCGATTCCTTGGGCCTGCTCGTTTGAAGCAGAAGCGATCTTAGCTACAAGGTTTCCAAGTTTTTGGGTAGTGTTTGAGACCTCTTCAAAAGCCCCATTCGTTCTGGAAACAAGTTGAGAGCTCTGATTGATTTTGTTTGCAATCCCCTCAATCAATCCAGCTGTATTTTTTGCAGCCTCTGTTGCATTTAAGGCTAAATTTCTGACCTCATCCGCAACCACAGCAAATCCAGCACCTGCTTCACCAGCCCGTGCAGCCTCAACTGCAGCATTTAAAGCCAGAAGATTGGTCTGAAATGCGATTTCGTCTATTGTTTTTACAATTTTTTGTGTCTCTTCACTTTCTTTATTTATTTCATCAATGGATCTGTTTAACTCTGTCATGGAATCATTCGCCGTTCCCACAACCTTATTCGCATCGGTTATTAGTAAATTGGCCTGGAAAGCGTTATCAGCATTCTGTTTGGTCATGGAAGACATTTCTTCCATTGAGGCGGATGTCTCTTCAATGGATGCTGCTTGCTGAGAAGCCTTTTCAGCCAATTTAAGACTGGCAGAAGAGACCATGGTTGAATTCATGGCGAGCCTATCAGAACTCTCAACAAGGCCGTCTGTAGTATTTTGAATTTTACGAGCTAAATATTTAGCAAAGAAAAAAGCAAAAAGAATAGTTGCAAAAAAAATTACGAAAGATGTTGTTATGATATTATAATTTGCTTGTTTGCCTAAATTGATTATCCTTTCTTTTGCGTTTAAAAATTCATCCTCGTAGGCTCCAACGCAAATAACCCAGTCCCATGGTTTAAAATACTTCATTCGTATTAATTTTGCATTAAAATCCTGCCCATTATCTCTCCATAAATATCTAAACGTTCCAATCTCATCCTTTTTTAACGCTTTTGCATTTTTTATGATCTGCTTAACAACAAAAGTTCCTTTATTATCCTCTATTTCCCAAATATTTTCACCATTATTTCTATCATTCCTTGAAACAATATAATCCCCTTTTGAATTAAGAACGAATACGCTACCGGTATTGGCGACTTTTATTTTCGAAAGTTCCTCAACCAGACTTTTTTCAATTGTTTTCTATTTCTAAAAGCACGTGCACCTATTTCTTTTGTTAAATCTTCTTTCATGTCATAATCAAACAGATAATATAATAATCTCTGGCTTTTAGAATAATCAATCATATTAGGATATGGGGGTGATGTCACTATTAGATCTACTGTATTAGAAGGTATAGGAATGTTTTGAACAACATCATGTTGAAATATTATATTGTCCAAATCATTTTCAGGTTTTTTATTAATCGTAATATTTGATTGTACTATTTTCAATTCATTTAAGAATAGTGATAATTTCTTTAAAAATATATCTATTATATCTCTATATAAAAATTCATCTTCTTTTGGTTTAACATTATCAGCAATATATCCCCAGCCTCTATGTTGAGCACAAGAGGTTTTTATTAAACCTGAAATCAATATATATATTATCTTTTTAACGGAGCCTTCACTTTCTTTGTATATCTTATACAAATAAGACAATTCATTGAATGATTTCTTCTCAAACCAAGGAGAAAGAATAGAATATTTTTCATCTGATAAATATTCAAAATAATTATCTGCTTCGTTAAAATCATTAATCTTCTTTATAATATTTTGCTGTGAAACACTTAAATCATTATCATTTAAAATAATATCAGCTAAAGACTTTATGTAGTTAATTCCTATAATATTAGAATCTGAGGTTATAGGCTGTCTATTTAAAATCAATGTCTGGAAAAAAGTTGTTCCTATACCAGCAAAAGGGTCATATACTGTATCATTTTCTTCTGTTAAAATTTCAATTAGTGAATATGGTATTTCTGGTATATATGTTGCCGGATACCAATGGAATTTTCTACTATCAAATGGCTTCTTATCATCTCTACTAAGAACACCTTTAGTATGAAAGTCCCAATTTATATTATTTAGTGAAAAAATTTTTTCTTTTATCTTATCCTTCATCATATATCCACTAATTTATTAACTTCATTATACAGTTCCAGTTCAATTAAATTTTTGTCTTTAATTTCATTA
>CAKZLA010000007.1 GCA_937124525.1 uncultured Desulfobacterium sp. | reverse complement strand
AGAACCCAGGGGTTCAAAGGTCTTTTCCTGGAGCACCCGGAGCATCTTGGCCTGGACAGCCATGGACATCTCTGCAATTTCGTCCAGAAAAATGCTGCCCTTGTGTGCCATATAAAAACGGCCCTGGCGGGCTTTTGTGGCACCCGTAAAGGCTCCCCTTGTATGACCAAAAAGCTCACTTTCAAGAAGCGCTTCCGGTATGGATGCACAATTGACCTTTATAAAGGGCTCTTGCTTTCTATGGCTGGTGGCATGTATGGCATTGGCAATGAGCTCCTTACCCGTTCCACTTTCCCCCACAATCAATACAGAGGCATCCGAGGGTGCCACCCGTGCCACCATCTCAAAAACGGCCTGCATGGCGTCGCTTTCTCCAATTATGCCAGGAAGCTGTAGATCTTTTCCATGCAAAACAGTTTTGGAATCCCCGGACGCAAGGGGTTCCCCGGGAGAAAAAATGTTGTCCAGTAGAGATATCAATGAATCAATATCAATGGGTTTTGTGATGTAATCCCTTGCACCGGTTTTCATGGCATCCACCGCCGCATCAATGGAACCAAAGGCTGTCATGAGTATAATGGGAATACCCGGTCTCAGGGCAATCATACGGTTCATAGCCTCAATGCCATCCATGTTCTCCATTTTCACATCCATGAGGACCAGATCATAGGTGGCATGGGCGACCTTTTCCACAGCCCTCTCCCCGGAGTCTGCCGTATCCACCCCAAACCCCCGACTGCCCAATACCGCACAGAGCATCCTTAGGTGGGACGCGTCATCATCCACAATCAGCAATTTCATTGACATCAGCACGCCTCCCCTTTTTTTGTCATGGGAAGAGAAATTGTGAACCGGCTCCCCTTTGTTTTGCCCGGGGCCGGGCTTTCCAACGCCAATCTGCCGCCGTGGTTCTCAACAATTTTACCGGCAATGGCAAGCCCCAGTCCCGTTCCTTTGTTACCACCACTGAAAAATGGATTAAAAATACGTTGCTGATCCCCGGGGGGAATACCCGGTCCTTCATCTTCAATCCATAAACATCCCCATGGATCACCTGGTTTACCTGCCCCGCCCACGGTGATGCGCTGCCCGGGTTCAAGGGCGTTAAGGGCATTGATGACCAGATTGAGCAGCACCTGCTTCATCTGATCCTCATCCACGAACAAGGGCGCCATGGTGTCATCAATCTCCATGGAGATCACAACCCCCCTGGATCTGGAGTCACCTTCGATGAGGCGCAATATATGGCGGACAAGGGCTTTGGCATCCACTCTTTTTCGACGGAGTTCCAAGGGTCTTGCAAAGGTGATCAGATCCGTAATGACCCCATTGATCCGGTCTATCTCTTTTACCATTATCATGGCATATTCCCGGTGTTCTTCATGGTCTTTGAACAGATGAACAAAAAACTGGGCAAACCCCCGGATGGAGCTTAAGGGATTTCGGATCTCATGGGCCACACTGGCACTGAGTTGTCCAATGGCGGCAAATTTTTCATTTTTCTGAACCTGGCTTTGCAGTCGCTGCATACGGCTTAAATCTTCAAGATATTTTCTTATCACAAAGACAAAAAACACAGCACCGGCGCCAAGGGCCAATAGAATGGAGATCATGATGGCTGCATGGTGAAGATCCGCCCGCCTGGCCTCCCCGTAAAGATCCATGGTCAACCCCATGACCACATGGATATCACTGGGATTGCCCCCCCCGTTTCCCTGACTTGAAATGGTTGGCAAGGTCCGGGTGTGACGATTCTCCATATTTTGTATTTTTAAAGGAGCTTTATTGTTTGATAAGACCAGTTGTCGTGTCAACTCCAGCACCGGTATGCGTCCATGGATATCTATTATTTTATGTGTGTCCCCCAATGATTTCATGGCATGGGCGGTCACATGGGGCCTGTTTTGATGGGCAGGGGGAGAATAAACCTTCCCAGTCCGGGAATCGAGGCAATAAATATAGGCCATATTTTCCGCTGTCCCCATTGTTATCATGAGTTGTTCCAGTGCCGTTGTGATCTCTTTGCCTCCTCTTACCTGGGCACCGGCATCGGTCTCCATAACATGGGTAAGGGCATCGGCTTCACGTAAAAGCCATTTAACGGCGTTATTTCGATCCCGGTCAAGATTCTGCCAGGTGGACCAGGCAATGAATGCGCTCATCACCACCACCACAAACAGTATAAAAATCGCTGGCAGAAAAAGTCTGACAGGAATATTTAAATTTTCATCTGATAACTGCATACCTGGATTTATACCACACCATCGGAAAAAAATTGGCATCTTTCATATTCCCTGAAAAAGAGCTGACACTTTTTTAATGAGATTCCCAGAATCTAAGGGAATATTGGCATCCCTCAAATTACCTCAAAAGTAGTTGACACTTTTCTGAGGAGATTCCCCAAAAATAAGGGAATGCTTTGAAAAAGTGTCAACCAGTGGATGAAGGATGCCGGAATATTTTGAGAAAGTGTCAACCAGTAAATATAAGGATACCTGTTCTTTTCATCTTTTTTTGAGCTGGTCCAAGACATATGCCACATAAAGGTCAGCAGCATCCATTCCCCTGGCCCTATGAATTCCCCGGAATCCACCAAAGGCGGAGACCTCAAACACAACAGGTCCATCAGGGGTTTGGGCCACATCCACACAGGTGAAATCAAGGCCAAACAATGACTGGGCTTTTTGTGCCAGGGCAATGATTTCCGGTGACGGATCAAAGGGTTTGTATTTTCCACCGGAACGAATGGTGGTATTCCACGAATCACCCTGGCCGCACCTGGCATAGGTGGTGAGATATTTCCCCCCCAGAAAGGCAATTCCCAGATCCTGTCGTCCAAAATCAATTTTTTTCTGGATATACATCATGCCGTGTTTTCCGGCAAAAGTTTCAACTTTTTTCCGGATGTCACCATCCTTGGTGATCACTGCCATCCCCCTGGCCTTGGAGGAGAACATGGGTTTAAAAACAGCCTCTTTGTAAGTCTCCACAGCCTTTAGGCCCAGATCAATGTTTTCTGTAATGGTGGTGGGGGGCATGGGGATTTTACCATTTCTAAGGGTAATGGTGCAGGAGAGGCGATTCAAAACCCCCATTATACGATGGGGGTCTGAAAAAATTGCCATCCCTGTGCCCTGCAAAAACCGTAAAATTTCAAGGCGATCCAGCAGGGCCGGGGAGTATTGTGCCCCCACTTTTTTCACTATCAGGGCATCCAGGCTGGAGATATCAAGGCTTTCATACCAGACCTTTCCAGTATCAAGGTCAAGGGAGAGCTTTTCAAAATCAATGATAATACGAAACCCCGTTCTCTTTTCAACGGCATCTGCCAATCGTTCCGAAGACCAGCCCCCGGGGATGCCAACCACACCGATTTTCATGATTCCTGTCTCCATGAGTCATTGTCGTAATGCAATATCTCCCTGGGAAAAACAAAAGACTCCCAGGGCTGCCCATGATGGGCAATCACTCTTTGCATAAGAATACGGGCATTCTGGAACATCACCCCGGAAAAATCTTTATTTAACTCAAACCGTGTGGAGGTTAAAAAAGATCTGGCAAGGGACAGGCACAGCCTGACATCAAAGGTAATGTCCCCCTGTTCAAGGGCAAAGTTACGAAACACATTATAAAAATGGTGAGAAACTTTGGTTAAACGGGTCCGTAGATCAACATCAAACACCGGCATCCTGAAATTGGAAATTAAAAACACTGCTGCATCCTGGACATAGTCCCCCTTTCGAGATCGATGGAGATCAATGTAGCGAATCTTTTGATCATCGTGGTTGTAAACAATATTATTGGTATTAAAATCACCATGAATAAATACGCTAAAAGGGGCGGGCAGCTCCTTCTCAATCTGCTGGCAGACTTGAATAAGATCCCGGGTATCCATGGGTGTTGGGCCCTCCCCCCGGGGTTCAATGGAGGTTAAAAATTCAGGATGCACCCGGGAAATGGCGGAAAGGCGTTGCATGAGCTGGGCCATATAATCGGTGGGACAAGGTGTCGGAATAAGGGTTTTATGCCATATCTCCGTCATGGTTTGCTCAAAAACAAAGATGGTATTCTCCATGACGGCCCTGTTTTCCGTTAAAAAAACTTGATCCAGGGTACATCCTGAAAGAAACTCCACCAAAAGGGAAGCCGTACGATATTTTTCATAATATCCAAATACCTTTGGTGCCAGCCCGGGATAAATTTTTTCCCATTGATTGATGTTGGCCCGTTCTTTTTGGATCTTAAGAATTTCACCTTCCTTGAAAATTCCCTGGGCCTGGAAACCGGAAGGTTTCATCCGACTTACCTTGCTGATACGGCACCCGGAACGGGATCCCCAGATGGATGCAAAATCAATATCCCCAAGGCTTCCCTTAAATCCGGACTCTGTTAAGGTCTTCTCCAGGGCCTCCACCTGGCGAATCTTGATGCGATCCCCCATGATGGCAAAAATAAGGGCCTCTCCAATGTTTAAAATGGAATCACCGATGCGCTCCAGATATCGGAAAATAAAAATAGTGGTGACAAGATTGGTCACCTCATCCCCTTTTTTAAGATCCTTTAAAAGAATATTAAAGGTCTGTTCCCACAGGTCGTCGAGCTTAAACTCAGCACGACAGATATCCAGGGCCTGGGAGAGATCCCCATGGTCAAACACCCGGGTAATCTGGCTGACACTTTTTTGAATTTCCAGAAACATGGACTGATAATCGTATTTCTGGATAAAATCCTTGCTGGTGAGATATTGGGTCTGGCGGGCAATATTAACACAGAAATCGGCAATTCTTTCCAGGTTCACGCACATAATATGAAGGGCCCGGATTCGATTCAAGGGGGCCATATCCGGGGATCTTTTCATATTATAAATATCGGAAAAACAAGCATTTTCAACAATGGTTTTAAGATTATCAATATAGTCGTCCTGGGCCGTTATCTTCTCCAGAACATCAATGTTAAAGTCGGAAAGCAATCCATGGGTCAATTTAATTTGATTCTCTGTTTCAATGGCCAGCAGCTTAAAATTTCCGATGATTGCCTTCATTACACATCAATACCTTTTGTGTTGTATTTTTATATAAAACTCCGTCCAATGATTGTAATAACTGGAGTTTCGATATTTGTTGTGGGCAGGCCAGATTCCCAATACGGTCTGCCCGTGGCAGTTATACCGAAAGACGATATTTATACTCCTGGATAACCCGCTCTCGACTCACGTTCCCCTTGATCAGTTTTTTTCCGATTTCCAGATCATCCCAGGATGGCTGGACCCCGATTTCCCGCTGGGGTTTGCCCCCGTTCCGGGAGCACGGAGCTTTGATTTTTTCTCCAAAATGGGTGTCATCCCCCATGAATATCAAAAGTTTGCGCTGATGCTTTTCATTTTTTGCATTCATATCCTGGATAACAGATATGAGGAAATCGGTGTAACGATGGGACTGGGGATTCCAGACTTCAACCCCATCCACATCATAACCTGCCAGGAGTACCGGCCAGAACTGCTCCGGGTGGGGAATCACAATGCCGGCATTAAGGGATCGGGCCTCTTCAATGATTTCAGAGGTTCTAAAAAAATATTTCAAAGAAAAACCAGCCTTAACAATTTTTTTCACTGCGGTCAGATAGGTCTGGACCCTATCGATAAAGGGGTCACCATATTGGGGACGCAAATAATCAAAAAAATTTCTCAACACCTTATTTTTCATGGCCTGGGGGGGTAAGCTTGCACTATTTTGATCAATCAGGGTTTCAATCTTTTTGACATATATCCTCACAAACTCAATGAGGTCAGAGTCCGCCCCGGTCTGCCCGGCCGCGGCTTCAATGCGGTGGGGCCGGGGCCGGACAATGGTATCCATAAAATCAAAAAGCTGGGATGAACGGTATTTAAAGGTATGTTCCAGCATTTTTCTCAAGGTATGGGCTTTTTGGACATTGCTTTCCTTGAAATGAAGCAATATCTGTACTTTTTGATTAAAGCCCTTGGCGTAACAATCCACTTCAACCCCGGCAAACCCCTTATATCCCATGATTTCATTGTGCTGGGTGGGGATAATTAATTCATTTTTCCGATGGGGAAAGAGCCTGTCAATACGCTGGGAAATCAAATCCATGGGAATGAATTCCGGATGCCAGTGAACCGCCAGAATAGATGTTTGCCGTAAAAATTGCCTGTCTGGACAGGCAATCCTTTTTTTCTGTTCCGGGTTGAGATCAAAGGAGACCACACTGGAAAAAATATCATGGTCCTCCTGGGTAATATCCCGGGAAATCTTTCTGGGTACCACTTTTCCAGAATCCTTTTTAAAGTTACCTTGCAATGCCTTCTCCATTTGTAAATATTCGGTCAGCACCCCATCTTCACCTGTTTTGGTCTGCTCACATAGCATTAGTATGCTACGCAGCCCCAAACAGGCGAATATGGGGCACTGTCCAAACATTTACATAAGCAAACCGAATATTTACTTCCATTTTGATGGAAGATCAAATTTTCCGGCCCTTTTCTCCCAAAATCAGCTTGAAAAACTTGATCATCGAATTTCAATGCCCCAAGAGTTATGATTTGGGCGAATCCTCCAGGGAAAAAGAGTCATTAAAAATCTCAAGAAGCCGGACATTCTGCCGCATCATTGTGAGACAATTACCACCGGTGGCATAAAAAAGAATGCTCAAACGGGTTTTTGAAGAGTCA
Source organism: uncultured Desulfobacterium sp. (assembly GCA_937124525.1). The sequence continues at coordinate 4,325 of CAKZLA010000007.1, read as the reverse complement.
TCTCTGATTCGCTCAATCTGATTTTCATTGATGGCATTGATAAGACGTCTCATGTTGTTAAATTCCGATGTGATTGTGTCATGGTGGACGAGTTCCTTTTTGTTGAAGTTATCTTCCATCATGGTCAAAATTTTCATCACACAGGCCCGGACCTGTTTCAATTCCTCAATCTGCACCGGGAGCAAGCCCTTATGCCTATTGCTCACATGGCGGGTGGAGCGGATGATGATATCCCTGTGGGTATCGGACACCTTTTGAAGACGTCTGATAATCTGGTAATAGTTATAGGATGTTTTTATATCCTCCTGCTGCTGCAATCGAAGGACCTTAAAAATATTGGCAATGATGACATTGGTCCACATCTGGAACTGCTTCACCCTCTTTCGTTCCAGTTTTAATCGATATAGATCGTCTTCAAACAGGGCGTCAAACCCTGTATCCAGAGATTTTCTGATGGACTTAAACAGATAAGCCAGATGGTCAAAGGTATCGGATACAGCATCCTGAAAATTATCCACCTTGTCCATGGTGAAAATATTAATCTCATCCTTTTCCTTTTCCCTGTCTTTATGCTTAACCTGGTTTTTCCAGATGAGAAAGCCTGCCACACCCACGAGCCCAATCACCCCCAGGATTTGAAAATAAAAAAGAACCCCGGCAAAAACAAAGGAGACAACAAAGGCGATAAAGGCGGTCATGAACCAGCCCCCAACCACCGTCAAAACCCCGGTGACCCGGTAAACCGCACTTTCTCTGCCCCAGGCCTGGTCGGAAAAAGAAGATCCCATGGCCACCATAAAGGTGACATAGGTGGTGGAAAGCGGCAGCTTAAAAGAGGTTGCCAGGGAAACCACGGCACTGGCCACCATGAGGTTCACCGATGCCCGGATTAAATCAAAGGAGGGTTTATCTTTATGGCCTAACAAAACAGAATTTGTGGCAGGAAGAAGTCGTTTGGCCACGGCATCCTGGACACTTCCGGGAATTATTTTTTTGATGGAGCCAAATAATGAATCCACCATGTTAACAATTTTCCGGGAAAGCCAAATGGATTCAAAGCGTTCGGTGCCCTCGTCCTGCTGTCCCAGACTGATCTCCGTCTCCGTTACTGTTTTGGCTTTTTTTGAAAACCAGAGGGTCAAAACCATGATAAAGCCTGCCAGGAGCAGAAGAAGGGTATGGGATTGCACTTTTTTACTCAACGCCATCATGGTTATACCCAGGGGATCAGTTGAGGCAACGGCCGTTTGATAGGCATTTAAACCGGCCAGGGGCACACCGATGAAATTCACCAGATCATTGGCAGCAAAAGCCATGGCCAGGGCAAAGGTACCCACAAGAATGATGGGTTTTAAGATGTTTACTTTAAAAACCCTTAACAGCGCCTGGAAGATGGCAGCAGAGCCCAGGAAAATGGTGCACATTATTAACAGAGAGTGTCCCTTAATCCACACAACCATCCCAGGGGTCATAAAGGTGGCCCCCTTTGCCCCCTTGATTAAAATAAAAAAGGTGATGGCTGTCATGGCCATCCCGCCCCACACAGCACCATATTTTTTTAACCGGGGTTCATAATCAAAGGTAAAGAGAAGCCGGGAAAAAAACTGAACCACGGCACCTGAAAAAAAGGCCACAATAATGGAAAGTAAAATACCAAAGACAATTATCATGGCCTTGGCTGTATTAATGTAATCCCAGATGGCCATGGTGCTGTCCACGGTGCTCATGATCTTGATAAGGGAGACGGCAACGGCAGCACCCAACAGCTCAAACACAATGGATACCGTTGTGGAGGTGGGCAGCCCATGGGTGTTAAAAAGATCAAGAAGTAAAATATCGGTTAACATCACCGCCAGAAAAATGGTCATGAGGTTGGGCATGGTAAAAAACTGGGGGTGAAAAATGCCTTTTCTGGCCACCTCCATCATACCGCCGGAAAAGGTCACTCCCGCAAGGATGCCAAGGCTTGCAATGATCATAATGGTTCTAAAAGGCGCTGCTTTGGATCCAATGGCCGAATTTAGAAAATTAACAGCATCATTGGTGACGCCCACCACAAGGTCAAAGGAGGCAAACAGTAAAAGAATGCCCACGGCAAAGAAATAAAACTCTATACTCATTTTTTTATACCTGATAATCGATTAATTCAAATGACGGCCATGGACAGACCCGGATTTTGCACCCGGGTCTGGCCACAACAAAGATAGAAAACAAACGCTGGTTATTTACCAGCGTTTTAATGCAAAATGATCTCAAATCGTCTTTCCGGGCATTTAATAAACCATATTGATACACATAACAATATCAGAACAAATTCCTAACATAACCCTAACATAATGTCCTGGGCCAGGTTTTAGTCTATTTCCCCTGGCTCCCAACATGATCCCGCCGGAATTGCAAGACGGTTTTGCCAGGGAGGCCTCCTTTTAGATCCTGAATTTAACAGGCTTTTAAAAGGTGCATTATTTAGACTTTCCGGGTCTGGCCCCTTTGGTTTTTTTCTCCAGCACTTCCAGCAGCTGTGCCATGGATTTTTTGGATAAAAATTTCTTAAACTGACTGCGGTAATTCTTTGTCAGACTGACCCCCTCAATGACAACATCAAAAATTTTCCACGCCCCGTCTTTAAAGCTCAGGCGATAATGAATGGGAATATCATTTTCTTTTGAAATCAATGTGGTTTGGACCTCGGCAATATCATCTGCCAGGGGGATTCCCCTTCCAATGAGGATTTTTTCATCCCCATAGGAGAGAATCCGATTCATATAAGTTTTGCCTAACAACAGGCCATAGACCCTTAAAAAATCAGCCTGCTGTTCCACAGTGATCTGGCGCCATTTCCGTCCAAGGGAGTATTGGGATAATAATTGGTAATCAAAAACAGCGTCCATAATTTCCCAGAGCTTCTCTTTTTTGGTTTCCAGAAATGTATCTTCCTTAAGCCCAGGATCTTTGAGCACCGTTAACACATCATCGGTTATGCGCGACATGGTCTCCACGGCAGTTGCCCCATAAACGGTCTTCACCGTCATGGGCAGTAACAGCATCATCCCCAGACATATAATGGTAAAAAATTTCATTGAATCTCCTCCCCCAAATCCATCTCCTCGTCTTCATCAACGGACCCAAAGGCATATTTGCCAATGAGATCGCTGATATCCACAGGGGACTCCGTATTGATAATAATATCCTGGTGCCCCAGGATATTACCGGAACCGCCGGGATCAATACTGATAAATTTATCCCCAATCAAGCCCGCTGTTTTAATGGAGGCAATGGCATCTGAATAAATCTGGGCACTCTTTTGGATATTCAGGGTTGCCACGGCCATCTGAACCCCATCATCAATGGTCAGTTCACCCACATGGCCAATCTCAATGCCATACATTTCAATGGGATTTCCGGCCCTAAGACCTGTTACAGTGTTAAACCGGGCCTTTAATGTCATGAAATTATCATCAAACAAGGAAATATTTCCAAGGCTTACTGTCATATAGACCAGGACAATCAGGCCCACAAAAACAAACATGCCCGCAATGGATTCATATACGTTCTTTTTCACAGACTGCACCTCCCGGCAACACATTGAAAGTCACCGATCTCAAACTGGTTTTTACGTGCCTTTTCAAACACATCGTTAATATCATCCTTTACTGCTATACCTTGGGCAATCCCGGTCATAACTCTTATTTTATACACCGGAGTATCCAATAAATCATTGTTCTTGAATTTTACATACTCAAATCCATTTTCCATTAAATCAGCGGCAAAGTCATCAATCATTTCACGGGATTCCCTGTAATTGGAAAAGGGAAGAACCGTCATGAATCTGCTCCGCCGCTGTCGTGTGGAAAATCCGCCCACGGCATCGAAATGCCTGCTGATGATGATTCCAAGCTCCTTCACCAGGGAGTGAGCAGTGCTATACCCCACGGTTTTACACAATACTCCAAAGTCAGCAATACTGAAAATGGCCACCACATAGGAGGTTTCTGCCGGTTTTAACCGCAGTGCATTTTTATAACGCATCTTAAAATTACGCTTGGAGTAGATACCCGGCATGTGCTTTTGAAACCCCTCAAGGCTGTGGACAAATTCATCCACATAGGGATGCTCAAATTCTTCAAAGGCATCGGGGGACCCCTGGAATACAATTTTGCCCTCATGGAGAACCAGAACCCGATTTGAAATAAACAGCACATCGGGAATATCATGACTGATAATGACTGCGGTGAAATTAAATCTTGTTTTGTTGTCCGCAATCATACTTAAGATGACATTTCGGCGGATGAGATCTTGGCCTGTGGTGGGTTCATCAAAAAGCA
>CAKZLA010000006.1 GCA_937124525.1 uncultured Desulfobacterium sp. | reverse complement strand
TTTTATCGATATTACTGAACGTAAAAGGGCGGCAAAGGCTTTGGAAAAAAGCGAGGCCAAGATGCGCGGTATTCTCGATAATATCGGTATCGGTGTGATCCTCATCAGTCCCGAAATGAAGATTCTCGAACTGAACCGCCAGATGCGCGAGTGGTTTCCCGGAATTGACCCGGCTCAACATCCGGTATGTTACCACGTATTTAATGGTCCGCATAACGAAGACATGTGTGACGACTGCCCAGTCCACAAAACGCTACAGGACGGTCAGGTCCACAAAACAACGACTCTTCCCCCCCATATGGATGGCAGACGCAACTATCGTATTGTTTCTTCTCCTGTCCGCAACGCAGCGGGGGAGATTACAGCGGTTATTGAGATGGTGGAAGATATCACCGAGACAATTTCTCTGGAGGCCCGGTTGCATCAGGCCCAGAAGCTGAAGTCCATAGGAACGCTTGCAGGCGGCATTGCCCATGATTTTAATAATATCCTGTCTGCAGTTTTTGGATATACGGAGCTGGCATTGGAAGAAGTATCTGAAAACAGTCGTCTTTTTTCATATATCCAGGAGATCATGCAAGCCGGTAAGAGAGCAAAGGAGCTTATAAACCAGATTCTGACATTCAGTCGAAAAGGAGATTTGAACCTGAAGCCCCTGAGAATTGATTTGGTTCTAAAAGAAGCCTTAAAGCTTTTACGTTCTTCCATTCCAAGTACAATTGAATTTAAAACAAATATTGATCCTGCTTGTGGACTTGTTCTGGCTGATTCTACCCAGATCCATCAGGTTCTTATGAATCTTTGCACCAATGCATATAATGTCATGAAAAAAACAGGCGGGGTGTTAACTGTCTCTCTTAAGCCTGTGAATCGATCTTTTATGGATGATATGACGAATAAAACATTAATTCGAAATCCTTTTCTGGAACTTATGGTAAGGGATACCGGCAGTGGAATATTAAATGAGAACCTTGGAAAAATTTTTGACCCTTATTTTACAACAGGGGAAAAAGGAGAAGGCACAGGTTTGGGGCTGGCAGTTGTCCATGGAATAGTCAAAAGTTTTAATGGGGATATTATAGTGGACAGCGAACCTGGCAAAGGGACAACTTTTCGTATTTATTTGCCGACTGTCAAACAAAAACAAATGGTTGATCATACAAAAAAGCCCTTGCCCTTAGCAGGTGGGAATGAGCGGATTTTATTTGTTGATGATGATACCGTTTTGGTAAGTGTCAGCCAACACATGTTGCAAAGCCTCGGTTATCAGACGATGACTCTGACAAGCAGTCTTCGTACTTTAGAGGTGTTTGAAAATGCTCCTGACAATTTTGATGTTTTAATCACGGATCTGACCATGCCGGAAATGACAGGAAAAGAGCTTAGTAAACAAATTCTTAAAATCAGACCGGACATGCCGATAATTCTATGCACGGGAAATAGTGAAATGATGAATTCAAAGCGCTGTGAAGAGTCAGGTATCCGAGGGTATTTACAAAAACCAATTTTGAAACGGGATTTGGCTGAAATGATTCGAAAAGTCCTTGATGAAAATAAAAAATAATTTTTATGATACAGTATGAAAGGAAAGCCCATGGCCAGCATTTTGATCATAGATGACGATCCTGAAATTAGAAAAATTTTAATACAATTTTTTAACGAGATTGACATTATGCCAATGGTGGCCGAAACCCTTTACGATGGGCTTGAGATTCTCTCTTCCGGGGCTTTTGATCTTATCTTTCTTGATGTGAATCTGCCTGATGGCAGTGGCCTTGAAGCACTCCCGGCAATTAAAAATATCCCCTCGGAGCCTGAGGTAATTATTATTACAGGAGAGGGCAGTACCCAAGGTGCAAAAATGGCGATTGACTCTGGTGCCTGGGATTATATTTTAAAACCGTTTACCCGTGATGAAATCAAACTTGGTGTGGAACGATCTTTAGAATTTAGAACATCAAAAAAAACTTTGAAATCGTTATCAGAAAATGTTTTGAACAGATCAGAGATCATTGGTTCAAGCCCCCAAATTATGTCAAAACTGAATATGGTTGCCCAATGTGCGAATAGTGATGCCAATGTTTTGATCACGGGGCCAACCGGAACCGGAAAAGAATTGTTTGCCAAGGTCATTCATACCAACAGCAGGCAAAAAGAAAAATATTTTGTGGTTGTAGATTGTGCGGCCCTCCCGGAGCAGTTAGTTGAAGCAGTTCTGTTCGGCCATGTTAAAGGCGCCTTTACCGGTGCGGATTCAAATCAGGAAGGGCTTGTAAAAAAAGCAGATGGCGGAACGCTTTTCCTTGATGAAATAGGGGAACTCCCACTTACCATACAAAAAAAGTTTTTAAGGGTACTTCAAGAACGGAAATTCAACCCTGTTGGTGGAACAAAAGAGATTAAAAGTGACTTCAGACTTGTTTCGGCAACCAACCGAAACCTCGAAGAAATGGTTAATAAAAATCAATTCAGAAGTGATCTGCTTTTTCGTCTCAGAACAATTCATATTGACTTGCCCCCTTTAAAGGAATGCAAAGAGGACATAAAGGATCTTACGCTTCATTATATTTATTTTCTATGCAAAAATCATGGAGTTGATAATAAAGGATTTGTTCCTGACTTTATGGAGGTTTTGGAAAATTATGACTGGCCCGGAAATACCAGGGAGTTGATTTCCAGTCTGGAAAAAGCGATACTGGCCGATCCGAGATCCCCATTGCTGTACCCCAATTATCTGCCAACCCATATCAGGCTGAAACACCTTGAATCTGCCATTGATAGCCGACAAAATGATTTTCACCTTAAAAAAGAACCTCACCAATCAAAAGCGTTTCAATCAATAGAACTGCCAAAACATTTTTTAAATCCCATCAAGTCTTTAAAAAAAGTAAAAGAATATACTGCCGGTGAGACTGAAAAGATTTATCTTAAAGAACTGATGCAATCATCTGAGGGCAATCTTGATACCGCAAGTATATTATCCTGCCTGAGTAAAAGCCATCTTTATTCCCTGCTAAAAAAACATAATATAAAAAGCGATATCTTTCTGAAAAAATCATAAATTCGTGGAATTTAATAAGAAACATAAGCGTTTTTAATTTATCTTAGAGCACTATTTTTCATATCTATCTTTTTTTATTCAATAAAATTCCAGCCCACTCCGTGGCATCCTTTTTGTAATACAGATTAGAAACTAAACGATTTATCTTTATTATGAAGAGGAAAAAAATGGAATTTGTTTTCTATGCCCGCCAAACCAATCATCAGAAGGAAATCCTTCTAAAAAAAATTATTCAGATTACCAAACAGACACCCGATTTGGCTTGTGATTTTGATGCTCTTTTTAAAATAATCAAGCAAAAAATATCTGAACCCGTGATCATTATTTTTCTTATCTCTTGTGCTGAAGAACTTGATTTTTTAAGTGCAAACAAGGCCCTCCTCTTTAATTCCCGATTGATTGTAATTCTGCCGGATGAAAAAGAGAGTTCAATTTCAAAAGGGTTTTCCCTAATTCCCAGATATATTGCCTACATGAGCCATGATTTCAAGGATGTCTCAGCCGTACTGAAAAAAATGATTCAATATTATGCATCAAGAGAATAAAGACAGCCAGCACAAAAATATCAAAATATAAACGCAATAAATAATTTATTGGAAAGGAATAAAAAAATGAAAACCGAATTAAAAACCATGAACCAGGTGATCAATACCACGGTCACCAAAACCGACAAATATTTGACCTTTTCACTGGAAAAGGAGGAGTACGGGATCGGTATTCTCAAGGTCAAGGAAATCATCGGCATGATGCCCATCACTTCCATCCCCCGGACTCCGGATTTTGTCAAAGGGGTTATCAACCTCAGGGGAAAGGTCATCCCGGTCATTGATTTAAGGCTTAAGTTTACCATGGAATCCATCCCTTATTCCGAGCGGACCTGTATTATTGTCGTAGAAATTGATTCTGATGCAGCCACAGTAAACATCGGTATTGTGGTTGATACCGTATCTGAAGTCTTAAATATCAGGGAAAACGATATAGAAGAAACACCTGCATTCGGTACCAGTCTGGACATGGACTACATCCTGGGCATGGCTAAAATGGAGGGAGGGGTTAAACTTTTGCTTGATATTGATAAAGTCCTTAGTGCAAGCGAAGTTTCAATACTTAAAAAATCATCACCTGACTAAGCAAGCGGAAATATAAATTATAGTCAATTTAATCAATAAAAATTAAGGAGAGATTATGTTTAAGAATATGGGCATTGGGAAAAAAATAATTCTTGGATTTGCAACTATCCTCATCATCCTCGTTGTCGTAGGTGTCGTCGCATATAATGCAATTCATACAGCATCGAAGGGTTTTACATCCTATCGTAAAATGGCAGTGCATACGAATCTATCAGGACGGCTCCAAGCCAATATGCTTATGGTACGAATGAAGGTTAAAGATTATCTGATCACAGGAAGTGAAAAAGATTTAAAACAATATGCAGACTATTTCAACAAAATGGAAGAGTTTATGAAAAAAGCACAAAAGGAAATAAATAATCCTGAACGTGCTGCTAAAATTGATGAGGCGGATGAGCAAATCAAGGATTATAAAACTGGTTTTGAAAAAGTTGTCGATTTTATGAATAAACGCAATAATTTTCTCCACAATGTGTTGAATGTTGATGGAGCACTTATGGAGAAAACCATGACGGATATCATGGATTCTGCCAAGAAAGATACTGATATGACTGTAGCCTTTAATACAGGCATTGGAATGAAACATTTGCTTTTAGCACGTCTTTATGTGATAAAATTTCTTGATAAAAACAATCAGATTGCCGTAGATAGAGTTCATGAAGAGTTTAGCAAGATGCAAGAATATCTTGATATCCTGGACAAGGAATTAGAAAATCCCAAACGCCGGGAAATGCTTGCCACAGTTTTAAAGACAAAAGACAGGTATTCAAGCACATTCGACACCTTGGTAAAGGTCATTTATGATAGAAATGAAGTTATTACAGGAACACTGGATGTTTTAGGGCCTAATATTGCCAAGGATATTGAAGAGGTAAAACTCTCCATCAAAGCCAGGCAGGACGATTTGGGGCCAAAACTTGTTGCATCTAACAGCCGAAATTCATCAATTATAATTGTTTTATCAATCATCGCACTGGCTATTGGATCTTTTCTTGCTTTTTTCATAACCCGTGCAATCACCAAACCGTTAAACCTTATTATTCAAGGTTTGAATGAAGGTGCAAACCAAGTCTCATCCGCATCAAGTCAAGTAGCTTCCTCAAGTCAATCAATGGCTGAAGGGGCTTCTGAACAGGCAGCTTCCATTGAAGAGACATCTTCCTCCATGGAAGAAATGGGTTCCATGACAAAGAGAAACTCAGAAAATGCAGGCCAGGCTGACACGTTGATGAAAGAAGCAACGCATGTGGTTTCAACTGCCAATGAATCAATGGGACAGTTGACTAAATCAATGGAAGATATTTCAAAGGCAAGTGAAGAGACATATAAAATTATTAAGACCATTGATGAAATAGCATTTCAGACTAATCTTTTGGCATTGAATGCAGCAGTTGAAGCCGCTCGTGCAGGAGAAGCCGGTGCAGGTTTTGCCGTTGTCGCAGATGAAGTCAGAAATCTTGCCATGAGAGCTGCAGATGCTGCTAAAAATACAGCAGAATTGATTGAAGGAACTGTTAAAAAAGTAGGGGATGGATCAGCATTGGTATCAACCACAAATGATGCGTTCAGCCAAGTCTTTGATAGTACAGCCAAAGTTGGTAATCTGGTGTCTGAGATTTCTGAAGCATCCAAAGAACAGTCAAATGGAATTGATCAGGTAAACATTGCTATTACAGAAGTAGACAAGGTGATCCAGCAGAATGCTGCAAATGCAGAAGAATCAGCTTCTGCCTCTGAAGAAATGAATGCACAGGCTGAACAGCTTAAAGATTTTGTGGGAAACTTAGTTGCGCTTGTTACTGGAGTAAGAGGCCATCAAGCCTCAACAAGTACACATCAGCCTATAAAAACTACTTCTTCCCTAACAAAACGTCGATTCCATGGTGATCATGCAATGCTTGCGCATCATGATAAGGAAGTCAGGCCTGATCAGATAATTCCATTTGAAGATGATGACGACTTTAAAGATTTTTAATGAGCGATCTGAGAGCCTGTTTGTAATCTAACAATTTTTCCAAAATAGAAATGGACCATGGTCTGAATTCTCAAATCATGGCCCATTGTTGTTTTTTCATGGTGCTGTGTTATTTGATGGGCCTGGGTCTTGCCCACCCTGACCAGTTGGTTTTACCCCGGACAGGCAGGGGTGTACGTGGGTGAGCAGCCGGATAAGACTCTCAAATGGGCACAATTCCGTGGGGGGCCTATTAAAAAATCCACAAGTGGAAAAAATTCTATGCCTCGCCCCCAGCCGTTTCCATGATGCCGGTGGATTCTTTCTTTAAGAATTTGGGAACCAGCACAGCCAGAACCAGGATGGAACCCACGATAATCACCTTGACATCACTGGAAACCAGCAGAAGTCCGCCAATGGTGAGCATGGTTTTACCCCAAAAGGTAATTTCACTTCTGAAGTGGCCAATGTAAGCGGCAGACAGGGCGATCACCCCAAGGATACCACTGATGATGGCCAGGGAAAACTCCATCCAGGTAAAGTTGATAAACAGCATGCTTGGCGCATAGACAAACATGAAGGGTACTAACGCTTTACCCATGGACAGGCGAAAGGCCGTAACCCCGGTTCGCATGGGATCAGCCCCGCCAATGCCGGCACCGGCATAGGCTGCCAGGGCCACAGGTGGTGTTACGTCGGCCAGCACCCCATAATAAAAGACAAAAAAGTGAGTGGCCACCA
>CAKZLA010000005.1 GCA_937124525.1 uncultured Desulfobacterium sp. | reverse complement strand
AGTATGCTACGCAGCCCCAAACAGGCGAATATGGGGCACTGTCCAAACATTTACATAAGCAAACCGAATATTTACAGTTCTCAATAACCTGAGGTGATAAACCCTGCTTAACCCTTTAAACGCGGGTGCTCTTCAAAAAAAAATCCCTGGGATTCCCGGACTTATTGAGAACTTACAAATTTTTCAATAACGTAAGCTTGGGCTCTCCCCAGAGTGGAGATGTTGTGATCAAGCCCCCAAAATGCTTTCCGGGTGAACTTTGATATGAACCAATATCGCAATTTATCTGAGAGAAACCGTCTCAATTTATGTGACCGCCATAGCCCATACCAGTATCCACAAATCAGACTTCAGCTTCAGGGTCAAAGGGCATGTCAATTTCCACTTCACTGCCACCGCTGCGTATCATTTTTGCGTGGGGATACCGCTTCTGGAACACATGAATCATTTTTCTGTTTTCCGCAAGCACTGTGGCGGTGAAGCGTTTATATTGATTTTCCTTTGCAATGTTCTCCAGAATATCCAGAAGATGAGACCCAATACCCATGCTATGGATCTCTTCCTTCACCACAAATGCCACCTCCGCCGTTTCTCTGTCAATCTCGGCATAGGAGCCGATGGCAATAATCTGTTTTCGTTTGCCAAGCTGCCGAAATCCAATGATGGACATGTTCCTGCGATAATCCACACTGGCCCACTGTCCCTGGAGCATTTTCCTTGAAAATACCTTTCGCTTATGAAAAAAACGATAATAGATGGTATTCTCCTGGAGGGAATAGAAAAAATGCCGGGATTCAAACTCATCCGATGGCAACAGGGGTCTGAAACTGATGCTTTTCCCCATGGGCAGGGACATGGAGGAGTGATAATCGTCCAGAAAAAGCAGATCCTGACTGGTGGGGGGCAGTTGATCCGGAAAAATGTACCGTCGCTTTTTTGCCTCTTCAATCAATTGCTGGCGAAACCTTGGATGGGCCACCTGGGCAAGCTCAATAACCCGCTGGTAAATACTTTTTCTGCGCAATTCTGCAATGCCGTATTCTGTGACCACAATGTCAATATCCCCCCGGGTGGTGGCCACACCTGCCCCTTCACTTAAGTGGGGGACAATGCGGGATACCTTTCCATTCTGGGCCGTGGAAGGAATGACAATGATGGAAAATCCCCCTTTACTAAGGGCACTTCCCCGGATGAAATCCACCTGATCGCCAATACCGCTGTAAAAAAGGTATCCTTTAGAATCGGTGCATATCTGACCGGTGAGGTCCATTTCCAGGGCAGAACTAATGGAAATAAAATTATCATTTTTCGCAATCACATTGGGATCATTGACAAATTCCGACGATCTGAAATAAAACATGGGGTTATCATTAACATAATCATAAAGCTCCCTTGACCCCATACACAAGGAGGCCACGGCCCGGCCGGGGAGATAAGACTTATTGCGGTTGTTAATCACCTTTTTTTTAAAAAGCGGCAGCAGCCCATCGGTGATGACCTGGGTATGAAGTCCCAAATCTTTTTTTTCGTCAAGATAAGAGACCACGGCATTGGGGAGATGACCAAAGCCCACCTGAATGGTAGCCCCATCATCCACCAGTTGATTGATATAGTGGCCAATGCGTTCTGCCACATAGTTATTTTTCTCCCGGGGGGGCATTTCCACCACCGGCTCCCGATGAAGCACCAGAAAATCAATCTCATCCACATGGACAAGACTGTCACCCCAGGTTCTGGGCATATCTGGATTTATCTGGGCAATAACAGTCTGTGCACTCTGCATTCCTGCAAGGGTAATATCAACAGATATTCCAAGACTGCAGAATCCAAAGCGATCCGGGGGACTCACCTGGATAAGAGCCACATCCAGCCCAATTTCCTGGGAATAAAAAATCTGGGGGATCTGGGAAAGATAAACCGGGATATAATCAATCTTTCCCTCAAAGGCCGCTTGGCGCATGGAGACACTGATAAAAAACAGCTTGAGACTGAACCGATTTAAAAAACTGGGATCATCCACATATTTGGCAAGTGTGGATGACAGCATCTGATATATAACAATGTCCTGGATACGCTGGTCATCAACAATGGCTTTGATCAGTTGCTGGGGTTCCCCACATCCTGTACCAATGAACACCCTACTTCCGTTTTGAATTTTTCTGACTGCATCTTCCTGTGTAAATACCTTTTCAGGACAATATTTTGTCACATCCATATTTTTTTCCCAGGCCTGTCATGTTGAACCACTCAAGGCCAGTTCTTTATCTTCCATAATTTTAAAAAACACACCCCGAAAGCCGAGGGATTCAAAGCTTATTGATTAAATTGATCCATAGACGTTATACTTGTTTATGTTCAATCCTAAGGATATTATGAGACAGATGGTGGGTCAAGCAGAACCTTGAATTATTTTTTTGGCAGGAATGAGGCCTGTGGCCGCAGCAGATACGATATTGCCGGCCACACCAGGTCCGTCTCCAGCCACATAGAGTCCTTTTACGGGCGTCTCTAAATGATTATCCGTTTCCATCTGGGTGGCAAAAAATTTAATCTCCGGTGCATAGAGCAGAGTTTCATCATTGGAAACCCCCGGTACCACCAAATTCAAGGTCTCAAGTCCCTCAATAAGATTGGACAAAATCCGTTCGGGAAGGGCCATGGCAATGTCTCCGCATACCACGTTGGTCATGGTGGGCTCAAGATACCCCTTTTTCACGCGGTTCCAGGTGGATCGTCTTCCCCGCTTAAGATCTCCAAAACGCTGGAGAATGGGTTTCCCCCCGCCAATAATGCTGGCCAGCCGCCCAATGGATTCTCCATAGGCCTGATTGTCCGTCACAGGTTCAGTGAGCACCACCTTGGAAAGAAAGGCGAAATTGGTATTACTGGATTTTTTATTGGTGTAAGCGTGGCCGTTGACACACACAAAATCCTTATAATTTTCCAGGGAGATAAAGCCCCCCTGATTGGTGCAGAAAGTTCTGGTCTGATCATCGTAGGTGGTGGTCTGGATAAAAAAAGTGGGGTCATAGATGATATTGCAAAGATCCTCCATGATATCGTTGTGCACCTCCACCCTAACCCCCACTTCAATGCCCCGCTGGGAAAGGGGTATACCGTGTTTCTGGGCCAGGTTTCCCACCCAGTTGGCGCCGATGCGGCCGGGGGCCAGGATCACATTGTCGGTGAGGTATTCCCCCTTGTTGGTGATAACCCGATTCACCAGCTCCTTTTCAACCCCCACGTCAATAACCTCTTCCGAGGTATGTATGGTCAACCCTTTGTTTTGAATATATTCCGCCATTTGTGCAATATAAGTGGGTAGATTGTCACTTCCCAGGTGCTTTTGCTTAATGAGCAACAGGTTAATCCCAAAACGTTTGGCATCCTTGCGGATCTCCCGGGCCTGTTCCATATTAGTGGGATACACCGGACCATCCATACCAAAACGGGTAAAAATGGTTTCGGTTTCATTGATGAGCTCCTGGGCCGCACTCTGGGACATGAACTGGGTGAGATCGGTTTTACCAAGGCGGGGAATAAAGTTAAGTTTTCCGTCGGAGTAAAGGCCTGCCCCCCCCACCCCAGCCATAATATTACATGGGTTGCACCCCACACACTTCTGGGTTATGTGGTTAGGACACTTGCGGTCCAGGGGGGGCTTGCCCTTCTCAATCATCAATACCTTGAGATTGGCATGTTCCATGAGATAATACGCAGAAAACAAGCCTGCCGGACCACCGCCCACTATAATTACATCATATTTCATTTTGATTTCCATGGCTTAATGGTATAGCTCGTATTGAATTCCGGGGGGCTTAGGATGACCAGCACTGACAAATGTGTAATTCCCACAAAAAATTATTTTTGACTTGAATTTGCCCAGCCCGTGAACCAATTACGAACTTTTTTAAAAAACAAACTTTTCATCTACATACCTTTCGAACAAAATGTCAAATAAATTCGCAATGAAATTTAAATTGTATTCTATATAGAATTTCTTATAACTGCCACGGGCAGATCATATTGGGGATCTGGCCTGCCCACAACGAAAATTGAAACTCTAATTATTACCACCCTTTGGACGGAGTTTCACATAAAACATACATGGCAGTAACCACCTACCACAACGAAAAATGAAAGTCTTTTAATTCCAGCATGTTGGTGAGACTTTCATATAAAAAAACAACGACCATGCCCCAGGACATGGTCGTTGTTGTGCTACGAAACACTTGAATCAATGGGTGAGAATGGGCATACCCATGAGGGGCCAGACAACCGCCACGGCAATACCCACCAAGAGCATGAGGATAATGCTGGCCGGGACGCCGTATTTAAAGAATTCACCGGTGGTGAACTGTTTGGAATCATAGGCAATGGCATTGGGAGCAGCCCCCACCAGAAGCAGAAAGGGCATGCCTGCTGTGACCAGAGAAGCAAACACAATTACCTCGGGGGAAACCCCGAGATAGGGGGCAATGACCAGGGCCACGGGCAGTGAGATGGCAATGGCGGCAACGTTCATGATAAAGTTTGTCATCATCATGACAAAAAATGCAATACTCATGACAAAGACAAACCAGTGGGAGTGCTGGAACATGGTAAGCCAGTTGATGGCCAACCACTCGGCAGCGCCGGTTTCCCAAAGGCAAAACCCAATACTCATGGCACCGCCAAAAAGTAGAATAATATTCCAGGGAATGGATTCAAGATCTTTAAGGTCAAGAATGCCCAGAACAAAAAACAAAATGGTTGAAATCAGAATAATAGCAGTCTTGTCCACGGGTTTGAGCATGGGGATAAAGGAACGAAGGGACATGACGGCAATGCAGGAAAAAATGATAACAGCAGCCAGGATTTCATTTTTCGTCAACGACCCCATCTCTGAATTCAGGCGCACAGCTTTTTCTTTAAGCCCGGGGATGCTTTTCTTCTCAGGCTTAAAGAAAATCATGAAAAATCCCCAGAGAACAAACACCATGACCCAGCCAATGGGAAACATATAGTAACTGAGGTCAAAAAAAGAGATCTCTCTTCCCACGATGTCCTGATAAAAACCCAGTGCAACGGCCCCCCGAGCTGCCCCCAACAGGGTAATAATGGAGCCTGCACCCGCCACATAGGCCATCCCAATAAAAAGACCTTTACCAAATTTTGTGGGGGTATCATCATCGGCATACATATGATAAATGGTGAGCAATAATGGGTACATGGTGGCGGCCACTGCGGTGTGGGCCATGATGTGGGTCAGGGCTGCAGTCACCACAAAGCACCCGAGATAAATCATGGAGGTTTTTTCCCCCACAATGGAGAGCATTTTATAGGCCAGCCGTTTTGTCAATCCGGTCTTGGTAAACACCATGCCAATGACCAGGGAGGCAAAGATAAAGAGCACCGATGGGTCCATGAAATCCTTGAATGCTTTACTTGCAGGACGAACCATGAACAGCACCTGTAAAACACCAATGGTGAGACTGGTAACCCCAATGGGCACCACTTCAAACACCCACCAGATACCTGCCAGAAGAAAAACTGCAAGTGCTCCCTTGGCCTGGGAGGCAAGAACAAAATGCTTGCCTGTGGGGTCAACGGCATCGGGCCAGGCCGGACTGAAATTAACGCCAAAAAACAGGACCAACCCCAGGATGAGAAAGAGCCATCGTTTCCAATCTATATTTGAGTCATTTTGGACCAAGGTTTCTGTTGTCATGATCTTCACCAGCCCCGCTGTTTAATGATATTATCAATTTCTGCCTTTCGAATGCGGTCCTCGTGTCTCATTTTGATACTGTGGGCCTCTTTAATCTTCTCTTCCAGCAAATCGGTGTCTGCAGGTTTCAACAGAAAGTCAAAGGCACCCAGCTTCATACCCTTGATGGCGTTGTCCACTGTGGCCTGACCGGTGAGCATGATCACCTCGGTGAGGGGAAGGCATTTTCGAATCTTCTCAAGGATCTCAAGACCGTCAATCTCCGGCATCTGCACATCCAGCACCACCACATCAAAATCAATCTCCTCAACAATTTCCAGGGCAGCCTTCCCGGAAAAGACCGGTGTCACAGAAAACTCTCTCAGCTCCAGCCGCTGGGCCAGAGTGTTGGCAAAATCAACCTCATCATCCACAATCAATACTTTGATTTTCATTTTTTTCTCCATTGAATTTATGGCACCCTTTATTTACCGATTTACACTTGCCGGGATGAGAATTCCAGGACTCATCCCTCCAAAGGTGTAAATTAATTTTTGGAATATGAAGGATGTCGAATTTATGGTTATTATTTACTGCTCTTATCTCCACCGGCATCGATACTGGCCAGTTGTTTTTTATGATTTATTTTTTCGTAGGCTTGCTTCATGGTTTCGGCCAGCAGATCAATATCAGCAGGTTTCTGGAGATAGGCAAAGGCACCAAGGTCCATGCAGGTCTCTTTATCCTTTTCTGTTCCGTGCCCGGTGAGAATGATCACCTCAATCTCGGGTTTGGTTTTCTTGATCTCCCGAAGCACCTGGAATCCGTCAATACCGGGCATTTTAAGATCAAGCACCATGACCTCGGCCCCATCGCGATTAACAGTTTCCAGGGCGTCTTCGCCACTGTAAACCACATCGCTGTTAATTTGACGAATCTGGAGTCGCTGGGAAAGGGTCTGGACAAACTCTTTTTCATCGTCCACCAGCAGCACATGGAGCGGGGTCTCAAACTCAAAGTTATAGGTGCTGTCGGATTTATAATAATTTTTACCGATCTTTGTCTCAACGGATGTTACACCATTAACTTTTTTGGTCAGACTGATGATCTTTTGTTTGAATTTGGAGAGCAGCAGTACATTTTTATCAATGGTCACAACCACTTCTCCATTATTGGCATACACCATGAGTCCGCCACCAGTGGTGGCCAGGGCCACTTCCACTTCAGCTGCCAAGACAAAATCCCGGGCCTCTTTTTTTACAAACTCCTCGGACATGGATGCCAGGGTGGCATGGTGCTCTGAGATCAAGGCAACGGTATCAGATACGGAAAGTTTATCAGAAGGGGCAACAATGTCATACAGGGAGTCGTCCCAGGCTTTTTTCCCGGTGAGCCCGTTGACCCAGAGAATGGCCTGTTTGTCGGCCAGAGCAACCGCCTGTGTCACCTCTTTTTCAGACTGGTTCAAAAGGGAGATGCCATTGAGTATGCGGGTTTCTTTATCTGTAACAACAAGAACCCGGAGCACATGGGTGGCCCATCTGGGAATGAGGTGTCCGAAAATGCCGTGAAAAATAACATTTCCCTGCAAGGTATGGTCGGATATGGTCTTTTTCAGACTGGCAATAATTTTTTCTTTTTCGTGGGTAAAATCGTTAAAGGGAATCTGCTTGGAATTCACCACTTTTTGAATATTCTCCAAACTGAATCCCTGGGTTTGGGCTGTCTCTTCCATAATTTTTTCATCTGTGAGCACCTTGTACCCCAGTGCGGATGAAAGCTCTGCAACGGTCTGATCGGAATGGGTAAACAATGCACCGGTTATTGAGATAATCGCCATGATATCCTCCTTATTATTTTTTTTATATGAAACTCCGGCTAACAGACTGCAATTATTAGAGTTTCAATTTTAGTTGTGGCAGGTGGTTACTGCCATGTATGCTATATTAAAAAAAAATTTAATTACGCGATGACGAGCACCGGGTACCGACTACCTGATGCCGGGTTGCAACACACATTTTCTCTTTTTTTGCCATGGCAGACCAAGGTGCCATGCGGTTTATATATTCTCACCATTTCAATTTATTCTTTTTCTGTTATTTATATTCATAGCAAAACCCATGCCATACAAAATAACACAATAAAATCAAAATATTGAGTTTAAACAGAATAGGATTTAAAACCTATTGAAACAAAACAAAACAAATAGAGAACTTAGATTTGAAACTTTATGAAACATAATAAAACAAAATCTCGAAATGCTCGCTGAACAAATTTTTTATATTCACAAGTATCTGGGAGGGGGCAGGTTTACATTACAGGTATTATCGTTGAGGTTTCAGCTCCCATGACTTTTTAATTGATCATGCCCATAACGCACGCCTGCGCTATTTTCGCAAAACCAGCCATCAAAACTTGATTATCGGGGGAGGCATGCCTTTCAAAATCCAGGCTCTGAGTATTAGACATTATATCGATTTTTCATAACCCATTGATTTAATCAAGGATTTTATTTAAAATAATCAATAAATTCAAAAGTTTAAGTAAAAATCAACATAATGTCTATTGTTGAAAATTGGGGACAGTGAGAGAGGGAGAGGGAGAGTCATGCGCCACTATCGCCATGATCCATAAACAATGTCAGTCCAGTTTCATTGACCTCGGGGCGGACCTGGATGGCTTGTCCGGCTTTCTGGAGTACCTCCCAGGAATGGCCCTGGCAAATGACCTGGGATAAATCATCGGGAATGGCTTGATCTGGATGGGTTGCAGCCACTGTCACAGCAGACAGTGAAGAGGTGCCTTTAAGAGTAAGAGTAATGAGGGATCGGGCCGGAAGCGCCAGAAAAAGAGATTCCAGAGCATAATAAAGACACACCTGGAGCTGAACCGCATCGGTTTCCAGATACAGGGAAGGCTGCCCCTCTTCAAAGGCCAGCTCCACGCCGGTGCTTGCTGCCAGACGTCGACTCAATGAAACCAGACGTTTCACCAGCACCTGCACATCCACCTTGTGCCGGGCATGGTCTGTGGAGTGAGCAAAGCCATTTAAACAGGAGACCAGATCCACCCCCCTTGCCACCTGTTTTTTGATGGTGGAAAGGGGCATTCCCAGGCGCTGTTCCAGAAGTTCGGCATTTTCCATGGAGGTCAGGGTAAGCACATCTTCCATGAGTCCGGCGCTCTCCTTTATGATGGCCAGAACATTCTGGAACTCATGGGTGGCCGAGGCCGTCAACTTACCGAACAACTGGGTTTTAAAAAAATCTTGTTCACTCATTTTCTTTTCCATCCGATGCGCCCACTGCGCTGAGAATTTTCAGGGTTAAATCCTTAATATCAAGGGGTTTCATAAGATAATCAAAAGCGCCCAGACGCATACCTTCCATGCCTTCCCTGGTGGAACCATGGCCCGTGAGCAGCACCACCGGCATATCCGGTGTATTTGATTTAATGCGGCGGAGGGTGTCAAGCCCGTTCATGCCGGGCATCATCAGGTCCAGAACGGCAATATCAAATGCTTCTCCGGCCAGAAGGCTCAGCCCATCTTCACCACACACAGCCGTTCGGGTTTCATATCCCCTGAGCTCCAGACGCTCTGCCAAGGTGCTTGCAAACTCTTCTTCATCATCAATCAGCAATATTTTAATCTTAGTCTTGCTCATGCTCGTCCTCCGGTGAATGTTCAGGCGTTTTGGGAAGGGTAATCACAAAATCACTGCCCTGCCCCACTTTACTGGAAACATTTATGGTGCCACCCAGCTTGTCAATAATGCCATAAGAAATGGAAAGGCCAAGGCCGGTACCCTTTTCTTTTTTGGTGGAAAAAAACGGATCAAAAATATGTTGGATAATATCATCGGGAATACCGCTTCCATTATCACTCACCGTGATTCTGACCCCGCTCACACTGAAGTTTTCCGTCAAAATGCGAATAACCCCGCCATCGTCCACGGCAGCAAAGGCATTGGTCAAAAGGTTCAACAGCACCTGTTGAATCTGCCCCTTGTCTGAGTCAATGGTATTAAGTTTTTCAAACAATTTCAGCCTGATATCTATCTTTCGGTACAGGGCCTCCCGTTCCAGAAAACCAAGAACCTCCTTGACAACGGTGTTGGTCTCCATGGGCTCAATTTTCAGATCTATTCGCTTGGCAAATCCCAGAAGTCTGTGGGTGATGGTGCGACACCGATCAACGGATTGAAGAATGGATGAAACCAACAGTCGAAATTTTGCCTGGTTGCTGAAAGCCTCGGAGTAATCCAGAAGATCATTGACCAGGCCCGCCTTTTCATTAATGATGGCAAGGGGATTGTTTATTTCATGGGCCACACCGGCCGCCAGTCGACCAATGGATGATAATTTCTGACTGTGTTGCAGCTCATCCATCACCTTTTCCCGTTTTTCATCGGATTCTTTGAGACGCCGCACCAGACTATTGGTGATCTGGATAATGGTCAAAAGGATCAGGGTAAAGCCAATGATGAAAACCACAAACAATTCTGTTTTCAGGGCATACCAGGATTGAAGTACCACGGACCGGGGCTTGACCAGCACCAGCGTATAATTGGCGGCACTGAATCCTGCGCTGGCAATGAGGACCTTCTGGCCGTCCGGGGCCTCTGTTTCAAAAATATGGGACTCAAACCGATTACTGGGAATATCAAAGGGACATTTTTCCAGGGTATTGCCATACAATTTTGAATTGGTCTGAAAAACCCCCTGATTATCCACCAGAAATGCATCACTTTCGGGCTCAAGCCCCATACTGTGAATGAGGGTATCAAATTGATCGGTGTCTATGGTGGCCCTTAAGACCCAGGTCTGTCCATCATCGTTGAGGTGCTGAACCGCCACCACAATGTGGGGAAATTTTCGATGCCCCAGAAACACATTGCTGACATACTTTCCTTTGATCAGGGTCTCCTGAAAGGAGGTCTGTTCGGCATAATTTTTCCCCAGCAAGGGATAAGGACCGGCGTAACTCTCCAGAATACCATCGGAATGGATGAGCCCCAGATCCACAAACCCCCCGAACTCATTTTTCAAAAAAGACAAAATTCGTTTGATATTCTGGGCATCTTTGAGCTCCTCATAGGTGTAGGCCGTGGCAATAAACCGCACCGTGGACAACCGGGCCTCCAACAAAAGTTCAAAGGAGTGTTTTGTTTTATTGGCCATGGTGATAATGGGGCTGAGAAGCTCATTTCTCAAATGGCTCCGGTATTGGAAATGGTTGACCATAATCATGATGGCCAGGGGAAGGGTGGTCAGAATCATCATCGTGATGATAATTATTCTGCGAAGCACAATGTAATACTCTGGTGACCCTTTTTTAGAATTATATATCCGATCCAGAAAAATGCCTATTTTAAATTTTTTAAACATACTTTCCCTCAACCATTCGAGTATAGAGGATGTCTCCCGGTGCCAATCTGTCTTCCAGGAAACCATCAAACGCATCCTGCCAGGTGGCAATGACGGCATCAAATACAATGACCTGTTTCCATCGAAGGAATTGATAAAACTCATCTTCAATGGCTCCACAGATCACCACGTGGATATGTTCCGTTAAAATAAGATGACATAATTTTTCAGCAGAGGCTCGGGGAAGCACAATGGTGCGCTCCTCCTCAACCACGCTGTTTTTTGATGAAACAGTGATAATAAGAACCTCCGTGGCAAGATCAAACCGGGGGGCCACATCATCAGTCGCAATGGGTATGAGGATATTTTTAATCATGGCGATGGCCTTTGTTTTTCATTTCCGACAAGTATATCGCTGGTCTAAAAACATGTCAAATAGTTTCAACACGTGCCACAGATGAATATTGTTTTTGCCACATCCACATATTTCCAGTCCACAAATTCGCATAGCCCATTGAAAATACTTGCATCATAAAAAACACATTTTCAAGGTAATATCTTTTTATTTCAGTATATTATAAAATAAAACCACAAAACATATGGATAAATATATGACGGATGCGCACAGACTTAAACGGGCCTTATTCACCCTCATCAGGCCGTCCTAACCTATTACCTATTGTATTTCATATTGTTTCATTTTCCGCCACAGGGTGCTTCGTCCCCAGCCCAGAAGATCGGCGGCCACCTGCTTTCGTCCCTTGGCCCGGACCATGGCATCCAGAATCATATCCCTTTCTGCATTGGCCCAGGTTCGCCGGGTAGTTCCAGACATAGCCCCCCCGACCACAGCCCCCCTGGACGGAGCCGGAAAATTCAGTGGCAACACCCCATGGGGCGCTGGCACATAGCTGCCTGGATCATCAAAGAGGTAGGCCGGGAGATGGTCGGGTTCAATGGGTTTTTCACCTGCCATGTTCACGGCATATTCCACGATGTTGCGAAGCTCTCGGATGTTACCGGCATAGGTATACCCACACAAAACGGCCAGGGCCTCCGGGGTGAAGCGATTGTTCTTTTTGTTCAATTTTCTGGAAAAGAAATTCACAAAATGGTCCAGTAACAATCGGATATCGCCCTCCCGTTCCCGCAGGGGGGGCAGATGTATCCGGGCCACGTTGAGCCGGAAAAAAAGATCCTGCCTAAATCGTTTTTCCCGGACCATGCTTTCAAGATCACGGTGGGTGGCGGCAATCATTCTGACATTGGCATTAAACCCTTTGGTGCTGCCAAGGGGATAGATTACCTTATCATCCAGGAAGGTCAACAGCTTCACCTGCAGGGGAACGGGTAAATCTCCGATTTCCGTCAAAAAAATGGTGCCATTGTGGGCCAACTGGAACCGTCCGGGTTTATTTTCCACGGCACCGGTGAAGGCGCCCTTGAGATGTCCAAATATCTCGGATTCCAGCAGGGTTTCGGGCAAGGCACCACAGTTTATCTTAATGAAAGGCCCGGCAGCCCGGGTGGAGGTCTGGTGAATGGCCTCGGCCACCAGGTCTTTACCGGTGCCGGTCTCTCCGGTGATGAGAATGGAGGTATCGCTCTGGGCAATGATGGGAACGGTCTGAAAAAGTCTTTCCATCTGGGGACTTCTGCCCACGATGTCAGAAAAACTATAGGCCTTGTTTTTTTTAACCCCATCCTGTTTCATGGCACGAATGTTCTCAAGGCTCTCAATATAACCAATGGGGGTCCCTGATTCATCCACCAGGGAGGCCAGGGAAATTCGCACGGGAAGGCGCTGCCGATCCCGGGTGATGATATCACTTTCAATGCAAATGGGAGATTTTCCATGGATGGCCGACGATCCTGGGCAGTTGGCCCCACATTCCCTGCTTCGGACAATGTGACAGCAGGGAATTCCCCGGGCATGGGATGCGGCATAGCCTGTCAGGGCTTCAAAGACGTGGTTAACAAAAACAATCCTGAAATCAAGGTCCAGAATGGCAATGCCCAGGGGCAGGTCATCCAAAAGAGCACAGAAATCCAGGGGAACGGTCATGAGTCCCTGTATTCTGGGAGTGGAATATTTATCCATGGGCGACGATATCCTTAAGTTTACCTATGCAATTATTGGAGCTGTTTAAATTCTTATCTCTTATTTTCGTGTTATTTTGGCAAAAGAATCAGAAAAACTTTTTGGTTCTGGCTTGTCCAGGTTAGGACTCTACAAACAAGAAGACATACTGTATTATGACATCTATTTTCTCATATTTCATGAGTTAGATTGAAAATATTAAAGATACAGAAAACAAGGATTTTTCACAAGCAAAAGTATTGTATCATTGAGGGCATTTTGTTATGGTGCATCTCTATAATAATGCTACTGGCTTGAGACAGGAATACTATACCTGTTGCAAAAAAGGGCATCCTTACAAAAGGACTTTACACTTTTTGAATGAGCGGGCGCATTTCCGGGAAAGACTCAAGTACTTTTGGGGCAATATATAAAGATGCCCAAAAGAGCTAAACCCAAAGGAATTGATATGAATACATCAAACGAAGTCAAACAAAACAGTATTGAAACGATCAATCCAACTCTGGGCATTCTTTCCAGCAATATTATTAAAAGCATGACCGACACGGAATCAAATTTTCTTGAATTGGGACAGTCTCTACAGACCATCTACTCGGAATCTGAAAACCTGATAAAAATAATTACCCATGCGGCTGAGCGGTTCAATGTAAAATCCGAGGAAAATATCATTCAGGTTATTGAAAAATCAATTAGCGACGTTCTTGCGGAACTGTCTGGGTATTCTGTAAAAATCGCTTCCAATATGGACCATATCAGTGAAAGTGGTCAATACCTTGAAAATATGTGCAATTTATGTATTCATTTAAAAAGCGAATCCCGTTTTCTGAATGTTGTGGGATTAAACTTTGATATTGAAGGCTGTCGTTCCAGAGAAGCCATGGATATGTTTGAAGGCTTTGCTGAAGAAATTAAAGAACTTTCCGTTAAAATTAATGAAATGGCGGAAAAAATGATTGTGGATTCAACCATGGCGTTAGCAGGGCAGAGGTCAGGTATTTCCGGCATCAGCGATAGGATTGAGGAAATTAAAGTTTTGACCAACGGGGCTCGGGATGCGGTAATGAAAACCATGGGAAATATCCAGAGCCTTGCGGATATATCCTGTCATACTCTGGAACAGGCACAGCACACGGCACAAGCCATTCAAAAGATGATTGGTGAAATTGTAATGGCCATTCAATTTCATGATATTGCAAGACAGCAGTTGGAGCATATTACTGAAGCGTTTGAAGATGTGATGGAACTATTAAATGAACAACCGTATTTGATAAATGCCAAGGCAACTAATACCATAAAAATTTCAGGACGGATAGTTGATATTCTTAAAGTTCAATATGACCAGCTGCTTAATGTGATCAATGAAATACACCAGGCCTATGAAAAGATCATGTTCTCTTTTCAAGAAATCAGCAGAAAGGTCGGTAGTTTAAAACACCTTCTTAATGAATCAGGAACTTCTAAAAATCAAGCCACCAGCCTTGAAACGGAATTTAAGTCAATTACAGGGCGGATGAAAGAATTGAAACAGCTTCAGGATCAGGGTCGAAACCTGGGGGGCGAGATGATAAAGACCATCCAGGAATCTTCTGATGTTATCACCGTTCTGTCTCAATCTGCAGGTCAGATAGACAGCATTAACATCGGACTTAAGCATAAGGCCTTGAATGCGATTATTATGACCACCAAGCTTGGAGAAAAAGGTTTTACCCTTGAGGTGCTGGCCCGGGAAATCAGCAATATATCGCTTGACTGCACCGGACTTGTTGAAAAAGCACTTAAAAATCTGACATCCATCTCTGAAATAGCCAGGTTGTTGACAGCTGATAAGGAGGATACATTCATTCAGTCTTTTGAAAAAATTTCGCTTGATACCCGTACCAAAGAAATTTCTAAAGCCCTTGATCTTCAAAAAAATGATTCCGATCATGTATCTAAAATTGCCCAAGTGTTGGAAGAAAAAATTGAAAAGACCGGAAAAGAGCTTTTGTTTTTAAACGTCTGGGTCGAACAGCTCCGCCACTCAGGAGTAATATTGGATGAACTGGTATCTTCCCTTGAGCCGTTGATAGATACGGAAGATCAATCGGATACCGGCCATATTGAAACTCTTTCCAAACGCTACACCATGGAAAGCGAGAGAATTATTCATAACCGTATTTCCGAGGATGAAAATTTAAAATCAATACCCTTAGACAGCTGTGTTAAAAAACAGGATACATCGAATGAGTCTTTGGATATTGAAGCAGATAAAGAGAATGAAACGTTTGATGATAATATTGAATTGTTTTAGAGCTGTAAAAAGGAAAGCCAATGATTGAAACAGTAGATGAAAAAGGCATCATGGAAATCGTCCACCAAGGACCTTTAACCGCTGTACATGTGTCGGCTTTAAAAGAAACGCTGACCGGACAGTTCATGGATAACACGGGGGTGAGGCTCAATTTTTGCGATACCAGCGAGTGCGATGCCTTAGGGATTCAGCTGCTCTGTGTCTTCAGCCGGGAAGCCACCACCCAAAAAAAAACATTTATATTAAAAGGCGATTTGGATTGTGTGATGGATATGGCGGTTCGGACAGGCCTGACACCTGAAGATTATTTTCTATTGGATAAAAAGGAGAACTGAGAATGTCCCGATTAATCATGACGGCTGATGATTCCAGCAGTGTAAGGCAGATGGTGAGTTTTACCTTAAAACAGGCAGGATATGATATTGTTGAAGCCGTTGATGGCCAGGATGCCATTAACAAACTTGCCGACCATCAGATCCATATGCTAATCACAGATTTGAACATGCCCCGGATTGACGGGATTGAATTGATCAAACTTGTTCGGGCAAAAGCTGCGTATAAATTTATCCCCATCATCATGCTGACGACCGAATCCCAGCCGGAAATGAAGGTAAAAGGCAAGGAGGCCGGAGCCACGGGATGGATTGTAAAGCCCTTTAAACCCGAACAACTTCTGGGTGTTATCAAAAAAGTTCTCAGATAACCTCTTAGAATAATTGGCTCATCATGAATTTGTGTGAAAATTCACAGTCGCTGATGCGCAAATGCTGAAAATTGAGCGCGGCAATCATATCTCAATCACAAGAATACAACTCGGCATAAATCATTCGCTGCTTTTTTATGCAGAATCGCCCTGTCGGGTTGAAGAAAGTGTCTTCGTTAAGCTTAATAAGACTTACGCCGTGCTGTATTAGCCCGCGAAGACCCGAATAATTTTTATACCATATTAATCTGGATTAACAATAAGGAAGCCTGTCATGTCTGAAGAAAACAAATTCAGTGAAGGGTATCGTCAGGAAGCTCAGGAACTCCTGGTTCAGGTTGAGGAATCCATTCTTGATATTGAAGAAAATCCAGAGGACCTTGAAGCTGTCAACCGTCTGTTCCGGGCCATGCACACTATCAAGGGGTCAGGCGCAATGTTCGGATTTGATGATATTGCAGCATTTACCCACCATGTTGAAAGCGCCATGGACAAAGTTCGAGAAGGTCTGGTACCGATCACCGAAGCATTGATCAACCTGGTTTTGTCTTCAAGAGATCATATTAAACAGATGCTGGAGTCCTCTGACGGAATCGGGCCTGAAGAAAAGAAAAATGGGGAAATCATTATTGCAGGTCTTCAGGAATTGATTCCCGACGACCTCCCAGATGGGGAAAAAGAAACGGAGTTTTCTATTTCTCCCCAACAGGAAGAATCAAAGTCAAAGCAGATCAATACCAGTTATAGGATCAGGTTTAAACCCAACGAAAACATTTTCTCAACGGGTATGGACCCTATACTGCTTCTGGATGAGCTTGGCAGTCTGGGAGATTGCCGTATCAATGCACGGACTGACCACCTGCCGGACCTGAACAATTTTGATCCTGAACGCTTTTACCTGGGCTGGGATATCACATTAACCACAACATTTGGTGTAAATGCCATTAAAGATGTTTTTATCTTTGTGGAAGATGATAGTGAAATATCCATATCCGTTATCCAGGAGCATGTCATCACCGAGCCTAAAGAGTCTCTTCCCAAACTCGGAGATATCCTGGTGGACAGAGGAGATATAACCCGGGAGAACATTGACAAAGCACTTGACCGTCAAAAACGAATCGGAGAGGTACTGCTTGACGAGGGAGTCATCTCTAAGGAAAAAATAAATTCCGCCCTAAAGGAACAGCAGGCCTTGAGAAACGTTCAACAAAGTGCTGCCTCAAGTTCGGTGCGGGTTCCGTCGGACCGCCTGGATAAACTGATCAACCTTGTGGGGGAACTTGTCATCACCCAGGCAAGCTTAACCCAGGTGGCAGCCGATATTGACCACACCGATCTGGACGGTCCTGTGGAAGACATTCAACGACTGACCGGAGAACTTCGGGACAATGTCTTGAATATAAGAATGATGCCAATTGGTGCAACATTCAGCAAATTCAGACGTCTGGTCCGGGATCTGTCATCTGAACTTGGAAAGGAAATCAAACTGAACACCAGCGGGGCAGAAACTGAAATGGACAAAATCATTCTGGAGCGACTGGATGATCCCCTAGTCCATTTAATCCGCAACTGTATTGATCATGGAATTGAAACCGCAGAGGTCAGGGAAAAAAACGGTAAAACCGCCACAGGAACTATTTTCCTCTCCGCCGTCCATGTCGGGACAAATGTCATGATTACCATTCAGGATGATGGTGCCGGGTTAAATGCAGAAAATATTCTGGAAAAAGCCAGGGAAAAGGGCCTGGTTTCAGAGAATGATGACCTGTCTGAAAAAGAGATTTTCAAACTAATTTTTGCCCCTGGTTTTTCAACTGCCCAGACGGTCACCACTGTTTCCGGCCGGGGCGTGGGCATGGATGTGGTCAAACGAACCATTGATATGCTGCGGGGCACCATTGATGTGGACAGCAGACCCGGAGAAGGAACCATTATTACCTTGAAACTGCCGTTGACCCTGGCCATTATCAACGGACTTCTGGTGACCATCGGTGAAAACTTCTTTGTCCTGCCCCTGATGAGTGTGCAAGAATGTGTTGAAATGGACCAACAAAAAGAAAAGGCAAAGGGGAGAAATATTCTCAATGTCAGGGGAGAGATTGTCCCCTATATCCGGTTGAGGGATCATTTCGGCATTAATGATAAAACTGCAGATCTTGAGCACATGGTGATTGTGGATGTCCATTCTGAACGTATCGGGTTTGTCGTGGATCACGTGATCGGTGGCCACCAGACCGTTATCAAGACCCTGGGGCCGATTTTCAAAAATATCAATGATATTTCAGGGGCCACCATTCTCGGAGACGGTACGGTGGCATTGATTCTGGATACCAATGTGCTCCTGGAAAAGGTGGACCAGGTCATCAATTATTGATCAGTGATTGAGCATCCTTACATATACCTCCAAATTGACGAAAATAAAAGCAAACCCGTATTTTATATATGATCGAAGGAGAAAAAATGAGTGTTCCCGGTATAACCCAAACCAGCCAATACTTAAGCTTTATTCTGGATCAGGAAACCTATGCAATGGATATCACCCAGGTCCGGGAGGTTCTTGATTTTACCAAAATAACCAAAGTCCCCCGCATGCCCAAGTTTATCAAGGGTGTTATAAATCTTCGTGGAGGTGTGGTTCCCGTGGTGGATCTGAGGCTAAAATTCGGTATGTCCCCTGCGGAAAAAACCGTGGATACATGCATTATCATCATTGAAATCAATATTCAGGAGACCCAGACCCTGCTTGGTATCATGGCAGATTCAGTCCAGGAAGTCATGAGTATGGAACCGGATCAGATTGAACCGGCCCCCAAGATAGGCACACGGCTGAAAACAGAATTTATCAAAGGGATGGGCAAAAAAAATGATGAATTTATCATTATCCTGGACAGTGACAAAGTTTTTTCAGCAGACGAACTAACCATTGTCCAGGAAGTTGAAAAAAATGAGGGAGCGGTCCAGGCATAAATTGAGTTGAACGACAGGGCTTCTGGTTCTTCAAACATTGGGAATAAGAAAGGAAGGCATGAAATTTTCAGATATTAAAATAGGGAAAAAAATGCTGGGGAGTTTTTCCATCGTGGTCTTTATCTTTATCATCGTGATCTGCTATTCGATTTTCGAGATGTATACCCTGGGCGATATTCAAAATGACGGTGCCAAGAAAGCCGATGATACTGTGGAGCTTTATGAAATCATGGTTCATGTGAGTGATATTTACGGGATCATGGCCGATGCCGTCATAAACCGGGATATGAAGACAGCCCACGAAAATTTCGACGCGGCAAAGATTCAGACTGAAAAAGAGATTGACCTTGTTGGATCTCTGGCGGATACAGAGCAGGAAAAGGCATGGGCCGAAGAATTTAAAAAGAATCTCACCGCCTATCTGGAAATATTTGAAACCCAGATAGTTCCCATTCTGAGCAAGGACGTGTCTTTGGAAAGCCGTCTGAATGATCTGCTTAAAATCAAGCAAATCGCCATCCGGGTTGGACAGGTCTATTCGGTGATGGGAGATTCGGTCATTAACCGGAATATAGAACAGACCGCAAAAGAGTATACAAAAGTAAAAGTAGAGGCCTTCAAAGATATGGACCGGGTCAGGCAGCTGGTGGATACGGATGTAGAACGGGTAGCAGCAGACCGGTTTGCCCAAACTTATACCAGCTACATAGAGGTGTTTGAGACCCGGATGTTCCCGTTGCTAAAGACAGACTATGACAATACCAGTGAAATCATCCGGCTCAACGGTATCATCGACGACTTGCGGGAAAAGACCCTGGCCCAGCTGGGCAACATCAATACCTCTTTGGAAAAAGAGGTGTTGAGCGTGACCCGGGATGAACAGATTCTCAGGGAACTGGGCGGAAAACTGCGTGCGCTGCGGTTAAGTACTGTGACTGTTCTGGATAAAATCACCGAATCATTGCAAAGTGAGATGATTGAAGCAGAAGTCTATTATAATAATGTGCAGAAAAGAGTCCTGACCATTTCCATTGTTCTGGCGCTGATGGGTGTTTTTCTGGCATTTTTATTGACCTGGCTGGTCACACGGGCCATCACTCGCCCTCTGTTTAGCGCTCTTGAAGCGGCCACCCATTTATCAAATGGGGATTTGACCGTAAAAATTCACATCCCGGGCAAGGATGAGGTCGGCCAGTTGATGGTGGCCCTTCAAAACATGGTGCAAAGAATTAATGAGGTGATAACCGATGTGAAATATGCTTCGGATAATGTGGCCTCCGGAAGTATTGAACTTAGTTCAACAGCCGAGGAATTGTCCCAGGGGTCATCGGAACAGGCTGCCTCGGGTGAACAGGCAGCATCGTCCATGGAGCAAATGTCTGGCAATATCCGCCAGAATGCCGACAATGCCCAGCAAACCGAAAATATCTCCACCCAGGCCGCCAATGATGCGGAAAAAGGTGGCGGGGCCGTTGAAAAAACCGTGGTTGCAATGAAACAAATTGCCGAAAAAATCTCCATTATTGAAGAAATTGCCCGCCAGACCAATATGCTGGCCCTTAATGCCGCCATTGAGGCTGCCCGGGCAGGTGAACATGGAAAAGGGTTTGCCGTGGTGGCGGATGCGGTGAGAAAACTGGCAGAAAGAAGTCAGACCGCTGCAGGCGAAATCAGTAAGCTGTCTTCCACCAGTGTTGATATTGCGGAAAATGCCGGTAAAATGCTGACTCAAATAGTACCAGACATTCGTAAAACAGCAGAACTTGTGCAGGAGATCAATGCATCGTCTGCTGAACAGAATTCCGGTGCCGAGCAGATCAACCAGGCTCTCCAGCAATTGGATCAGGTGATTCAGCAAAATGCATCGGTTTCAGAAGAGATGTCGTCCACGGCCGAAGAGTTGTCTGCCCAGGCAGAGCAGTTGAAAGAGGTCATTTCATTTTTCAAGATCAAGGAAACTAAAAAAAAACATGGGCCTGACCTCCACAAAAAGACTAAAAAAATCGTTACACTGAATGACGATCCAGGCTATAGACAAAAATCAAGTATTGTGGAGACTGCTGCTACAAAAAGAGGGGTTGAATTTGACCTGGATGATGGTACAGATTCAAATTATGATCTGGATCGAGATTATGAAAAATATTAAAATGGGACTTGATCATCGTTTTGTCCAAAAAAGTTGCTTGAAGTATAGCTTCTTTATGTTTGATCACAAATGTGGAATAAACTATGATCAAGGCCTTAAAATGAATGCTGACCAGACCCATGACTGAGGATTATTCTGCAATCAATACCGATTTTCACATGTCGGACAGCACCTTTAAGGTGCTGGGCGAATTTATTCATTCC
>CAKZLA010000004.1 GCA_937124525.1 uncultured Desulfobacterium sp. | reverse complement strand
CAAAATCCAGCACAACACTTCCCTGGGGCAGGTATTCAATATCTCCCTGGGGGGTATAGACAAAAATCTCCTGATCCTCGGACAATTGGCCAATGAGATGTTTGCGGCCCGCAGGCGATCCTTGAAACTCACCAATAGTTTTCAGGGCATCACTGATCATCTGGCGATATTCCCTGAGCATCTCCTTGTCATCCCAGTGGAGTAACACCCCGCGTCGGGCCACCTGGTCCATTTCCCGGTTACGAATTTTCACAAGGTATTTTCGATCCTTGCAGAGAGTCCTCACATGAAGACTCTGGTATCCGTTAACCTTGGGATTGGCAATGTAATCCCGAATACTTTTGGGTACCGGGGGGTAGAGTTGATTAACCATACCCAGCACCCGATAACATTCCGGTATATCATCTGTGTGCACTACAATGGTAAAATCCACCATGTTTTCTGCATTTTCACGTTCAAGGGTCTTTTTAGCCGGAGAATACAAAGACCACAAAGTTTTTAAACGGGCGGTCACCATCACAGGAAAGGGAAGTTCTGCACATATCGATTCAAACGCCGATTTCATATCTATTACTTCCTGGGATTCCATGAACTTATTGAGCATGCACATCAATCTTTTGCTTTTTTTGGGAAAGCGCTGTTGCAGTGAAAGATGGTACAGTCTTCGTTTAAAGGTAAACAGATTTAATTTGGCAGCCAGGGGGGCATACACCTCCATGGTTTCCTGGGCAATGCGCTGTCGCCGACTCTCCTGCAATGCTCCAAGGGTTTCCATGTTGTGCATTCGGTCTGCCATTTTAATCAGGAGAATTTCTGGATGCTTACTGGCCATCAACACCATTTTTTGATAGGTGAGATCTTTGCTCTGGGAGGCTTTTAATCGGGAAAGTTTAAATTTGGTACATCCATCCACAAAAGCGGCTACATTTTTGCCAAAAAGCCTGCGGATATCATGGAGATTCAGTCCGGGGACATCTTCCACAATGTCATGCAAAATGGCGGCGGCAATGAGTTCAGGGTCGGTCAGACCCAAACCGCCGGCCAGAATTTCAGCCGCTGCAATGGGATGGGTAATGTATTGTTCTCCGGATCGGCGGATCTGACCGGCATGATGTTTATGGGCAAATTCCAAGGCCTTCAGCACCAAATTTTCTTTTTTACCCAGGGGTTTTCGGGAACATAAAGCGATCACGTTTTTAAATTTATCCAGCGGTAACTCTTTGGCCAGCTCCTCCACCACATGGGGGGTAACCGCTTGGTGGTCTTCCATACACTGTTTCCTTATACAATCGACCTTTAGGCCGTAAAACCCAATCCTTCAGGTTTGGGATATAAGTTTTTGCTCTGGTGACGCAGGAAGCCCAAAGTCTTCAGACTTTGGTAGCTCACATAAGTTCAATATCCACATTCAATTCATTGCCGATGCGGTCCAACCCTTCTTCAATGACATCCACGGAAACCCCTTGGGGAAAAGAGGCGTTTATTTTCATGGTGTAAAGGGGGGTACCACTTTCCGGGGTCAATCGGGTCCGGGTGGAAAGGGTTTCAATATTGACACTGTTCTGGGAAAGAAATTTACTGATGGTATGGACAATACCTCCCTGGTCAAATCCCTCCACCCTAATGGTACGGACCAGGCCATTTTCCTTCAAATCCGCCATATGGTAATCCAATGCCCGGATAAAAACGGAAATCCCCTTCTCCTTTTCAAGCCTTCTGATATCCCTGTACAAATTGTTTTCAAGATTTTCACCCTTACCGGTGAGGAGAAGCATCAAGGTGAACTCATCACCCAGCAGCCCCATACTTGAATCTTCAAGGTTACATCCATTTTCATAAATAATCCCGGAAACATCTGCCACAATGCCGGGTCTGTCTTTGCCAAAAGCGGTCATGATAAATTTTTGATTCATGTGTACTCCATATCCCCCTTAGTTAAAAAAAGCGACATCTTTAATTTCCACGGAACTTACAATATGACAGATATTTCTTGCAAGGAAATTCCGGGAATCAGATCATTATACCCCATGTTTCGCTCATTTTTATAATATTATGTAATTATTACATAATATCCCCTTGATTTTTTAATGGCCAACTTTTTGGTATTAATAAATTCAATAAGTTATAAAAAAATAAGCGAATAGAGGTTATACTATCGGCCTTTAGGCCGTAAAACCCAATCCTTCATGTTTGGGATATAAATTTTGATCTAACAAGTTCATACAAGCCCTTGATCAATCATGGCATCGGCCACTTTTACAAACCCTGCAATGTTGGCCCCATCCACGTAATTGCCGGGGCTTCCATACTCTCCAGAAGCCTCCACACAGGCGGTATGGATACTTTTCATAATGTATTTCAAACGGGTATCAACCTCTTCTCTGCTCCATTTTATCCGCATACTGTTCTGGGACATTTCAAGGCCTGATACCGCCACACCACCGGCATTGGCCGCCTTGCTGGGCCCATAAAGAATTTTCTGGTCCAGAAACAGCTCCACGCCGTTCGGGGTGGTGGGCATATTGGCCCCCTCGCACACCACAAATACCCCATTGTTCAATAGATGTTGGGCATCCTTTTCATTAATCTCATTCTGGGTGGCAGAGGGAAAAGCACAGTCTGCCTTGTGATTCCAAAGGGGATTATAATCCAGGGAAGCATCCACCGCTGTGAACACAGCCCCGGTATATTTTTGTGTGTATTCGCTGATGCGGCCGCGTTTTACATTTTTCAACCGCATGACAAACTCAAGTTTTTTCTGGTCAATACCGGCCTCGTCATAAATATACCCCGATGAATCGGAAAAGGTGATCACCTTCCCCCCCAGCCCAAGAATTTTTTCTGCGGTGAACTGGGCCACATTGCCTGATCCTGAAACAAGACAGGTTTTCCCCTCCAGGCTCTCATTACGGGTGTTGAGCATCTCAGAAGCAAAATACACCGCCCCGAACCCTGTGGCCTCGGGGCGAATGAGACTTCCCCCCCAATTAAGGCTCTTACCCGTCAACACCCCGGCAAATTCGTTGCGGATTCTTTTGTAAGTCCCGAAAAGATACCCGATTTCACGGCCCCCCACACCAATATCACCGGCGGGAACATCGGTGTTCTGACCAATATGCCGGGACAGCTCCAGCATGAAGCTTTGGCAAAATCGCATCACTTCGGAATCTGATTTACCCTTGGGATCAAAATCAGACCCACCTTTGCCGCCCCCCATGGGTAAAGTGGTCAAAGCATTTTTAAAGACCTGTTCAAATGCCAGGAATTTAAGAATTGAAAGCGTGACAGAGGGATGAAATCTCAAGCCCCCTTTATAAGGACCGATGGCACTGTTCATCTGGATTCTGAAACCTCGATTCACATGAACTTCCCCCCGATCATCCTCCCAGGGAACCCGGAACATGATCACCCTTTCAGGTTCAGCAATGCGCTCAAGAATTTTTGCTTTACGATATTCCGGATTCTGATCCATCACACCCTTTACCGATTCAAACACTTCATGAACTGCCTGGAGAAATTCTTTTTCATTGGCGTCCCTACCTGCTACTTTTGTATATGCATCCATTGTATATCCTCCTTTTTTTATTAAAAAACAAAGCTTCCGAGTACCCACAGAACCCCCGACGGGCAATGGGGCTGGCCCATTGGGACCCAGAGCACATTTGCCCTGCCAGGCGTTATAAGAAACGCAGACTGTTTGAGGACACACTTGCCCGCAGTTTCTGCGCTTTATACCAGCAGGGCAAATGGGCCGCCGACGGTACCGGGCCAATCCCACTGCCCGTCGGGGGCGGTATAATACGATTTTCAATCTTTGTTGTGACAGGTACCTCTGTCATGCTGGTTTTATATAAAACTCCGTCCAATGATTTGTAATAACTGGAGTTTCTATATTTGTTGTGGGCAGGCCAAATCCCCAATAAGGTCCGCCCGTGGCGGTTATATGAAACTCCGCCCAATCAGCATTTCAAGGTTTTAGAATAGCTGCAATGGAATCTTTTCCGTTGATCTTGATCAAGGCGGGTTCTTCCAGGGCAATGTATCTTAAAAAATCGGTTTCTTTCACAATACTCTGCCCGTCCAGCCATTGCCAGTCAATCACATTTTTTTCTTTTTGGGAAACCCCAAGATAATTAATACCCAGGGAGGTGATATTATGAAAAAAATGGCTGCCCTGGGAGGGATCTGCACTGAGTTTTTCCGAGGTGGTTTCAATGATCGTACCCACCTGGGTGATGTGGGACCACTTCACGGGAATCCCCAACCACCGATCTGTGGTTCCCCATCGCCCTGGACCAATGAGAAGATATTTTCGATCCTTTTGCTTGAGCAACTGGTTCATCTGACCAATTTCTTCTGCGATTTCAATTGTTTTTGACGTATCAAAGGCCTGGGGTTTTACATATATAATATCGGTGACAGGGGTTTCCTGGCTGC
Source organism: uncultured Desulfobacterium sp. (assembly GCA_937124525.1). The sequence continues at coordinate 560 of CAKZLA010000004.1, read as the reverse complement.
TGCCCATGGCCTTGTCTGAATAGCAAAATGCATTTTTAAACTCCTTTGGGGTTATTTTCACGTTCAAAATGTTCCGGGCCACCATCATGGGTCTGATCTGGAGCAGACAAAATTCGGGTTTTCCCTGGTCATAAAAATTAACAGCAAATTCCATCTCCACAGGGCATCCCATGCCATCTCGGCCCACCTCCAGCAACTGAGACAAGATGTCTCCCAGGGGAAATTCTTTAAATTTCAAAATAGAGGCAAAGGTGAGCACCGGGTATCCCTTTTTACTGAACATATCCCGGATGCGACCATCTTCTGGAAAATAAGTACTGGAAAGACGCTTTACCGGTGCATGGTCCACGGCATCATCCAGGTCAATCTTTTCAAGTTCCATGTCAGGATGGGTGATATAGGGTTCATCTTCTGTTCTCATCTTCAGGGCATAAAAATAACGCTGGGCATTTTTAAGGATATGATCCACCGTGGAAAACTGGGGCATAAGTTCTGGATATTTTGGAGAAAATCGCATGGCAACTCCACCATCCACCACGATTTTACCCAATCCCAATGCC
>CAKZLA010000003.1 GCA_937124525.1 uncultured Desulfobacterium sp. | reverse complement strand
ATCTACCTTTGCCACGAAATAGGAGCTGTGCAATAACCTCTTGATATCATTTGCTGTCCCGCCTTATGGCGGTAGCCAGTTTTTACGATTTGGAAGCCATGAATCAGCACTTTTCACGGGAAGACATTAGTTATGCGGGTTATCTGCAAGATGAGTTGCTCCTAACCGATGCGCTCACGATTACCGCTGGCGTTCGCTATGACTATTTTGATTTGGAGCAATGCGCCCATATTGCAAGTAGCGATTCCTGGGATCAGGAAAAAGGCGCATTCAGCCCCAAAATCGGCATTACCTATCAGCTCTGCAATGAAGTAAACTTGTTTGCGGGATTGAATAGCGGAATAAAAAGTCCAGTAAGATTACCAATGTGGTTCACAAATGGTGAGCTGGACCCGGAAAAGCTCTATGCCTATGAAGTGGGTATTCGCGGCAATGTTTCCCATTGGTTGGATTACAATTTGGCCTTTTTCTGGCAAAACGTAACCGATAAGTTTGTCAGGTCCGGCACTGGTTGGACTGCAGAATATGAAAACGCCGGGGAGACCACTTCAAAAGGTGTGGAGCTGGGAGCCCATGCAAGATTTCCCAACAACTTCTATGCCTCCACCAGTTTTACCTGCCAAGAATCCGAGTTTGATGAATTTATCAGCCAGGGCGTTGACTATTCCGGAAACAAATTAACCGGCGTGCCGGATATGATGTTTGCTTTCCAGCTGGGCTATAGGCACCAGATTTTTGGCGATATTTCACTTAATCCTGTTTATACGGGCAAGCGCTATTTCAACTACGCCAACACCAATGAAGAAGGCGCCTTTTGGATGTTGAATGCCCGGTATGCAAAAAAAATCGGTCGAGTTGAGTTGTATATTACAGCGAGAAACATTTTTGATAAGAGCGCTATTGCTAACGGCAGCGGTGACCTTGGCAATGAATCCTTCTATCCAATCCCGGGATTTAATACGACTTTCGGTTTTAACGTGACTTTTTAAGCTATTATATCTTTGCATACCGAAAACGTTCGGGTAAATAAATATTCGGCCAGCACCCCATCTTCACCTACTTTTGGACTGCTCACATAGCATTAGTATGCTACACGCAGTCCCAAATAGGCGAATATGGGGCACTGGCCAAACATTTACATTACCAACCTGAATATTTACACGTTTGGAAAGGAAAACTTAAATGAAAAAGAAACTGACACTCCTGGCGGCAATATTACTGTTCGCAGCAATCCTTTTCCATGGGACTGAAACCCGGGCTCAAAAATGCGGGCCGGTTTCCCGGAACTCAATGAGAACCATTGTCGATCTGGCCGGCAATAAAATTGCTTTGCCCCCGGCAAAAGACCTTCGCCGGATTGTTATTATCGCTCCGCCCCTGGTATCCACATTTGCCTCCCTGGGTATTCCCGGTGCCCGCATCGTAGGTGCTCACAAAATCGCCTTTGATGATGCGAATCATGGGCTTTTGAACAGGGTGCTACCCTACTGGAAAGAGATTCCCACCGATTTTATTGCCGGCTATACCGCCAACACGGAAGCACTGCTGAAACTTCATCCCGACATCATATTCGTATATGGAAATTTCCAAAAAAAAGGTCTTCAAACAATTGGGATTCCTGTTGTTGACTTTATCTCCATGAACCATGACAACGAATTCTGGTCGATTGCCATTGAAAAACTCATGAGAACAATTTTTCAGATGGGAATCGGTGGAAGTTCGGTGGAAAATGAATGGAAACAAACATATGACCGCATTGAACCGGTTTTGAAAAACGTGATGGGAAAAAAGCCCAAAGGGCTTATGATTATGAACAATACAGCAGATAAAATCACGATCAGAGGCGGCGAAACCTATGGTGACGACTGGCTGATCAAAAGCGGCCTGACCAATGTTGCCGGTCATTTAAAAGGAGAGGGCAAAGAGGTCAGCATGGAACAAATTTACCGGTGGAACCCCGACATCATCTATGTCTTCCGGGGAAGGCCAGCCTCAGACTACCTTGGAGATCATATTGAAAATCAAGACTGGTCATTTATAAAAGCGTATAAGGATAAAGCCATTTATGACTGCCCCCGAGGAATGATGAATTGGGGGGCTCCGAGCGTGGATTCACCCCTCATGCTGCAATGGATGGTATGGAAAAATCATAAAAAAGGGGTTGATGAAGCAGCGTTTCCTGCCATCATGAAAGCCTACTATCATAACTTGTTTGGTATCTCATTGTCCCAGGATCTCATCAAATCAATTATTTCTCCCAATGGTCAATAAAATGGTCAATAAAAATCAAAAGCCATGTTGCCCTGAACTGCCCCTGTCATTTGCTGGTGGAGAGAGGTGCACCTCTTCTCACAGTGGGATAGACCTTTTACCGGAAGGTATAAGCAAAAGAAAAATGAACTTAAAAGAGAGAAATTCGATTGATGGAAAACAACAATTGAGATGGCCGGTACCCCTGGTATTGATCATTCTGCCGGGCATCATTTTTTTTGCTTCGATCTGCCTGGGTCGATATGAGGTTTGTCCGAAAAAAGTCTTATCCATTCTCACCTCCGGAGGCCTGTACCCGGATATGAATTACAGGGACATCGAGGAGATGGTCATCATCAATGTCAGGTTACCCCGGGTGCTGCTGGCCATGGTGGTCGGCTCCGGTCTTGCCGTGGCAGGGGGCGCATTTCAAGGACTCTTTGGAAATCCTTTGGTCAGTCCCCATGTTCTGGGCGTCACCTCCGGTGCCGGGTTCGGTGCCGCTCTTGGGATTCTGCTCTCGGGCCGCATGGAAGTGGTTCAGCTCTCTGCCATTGCCTTCGGCATAATGGCCGTTTGTCTGGTTTACATGATCAGTCACTTCAGCAATGGCCCCCGCCTTTTCGTGTTGGTCTTATCCGGGATTATCGTGGGAGCATTTTTTACAGCCTTGATTTCCCTGGTGAAACTGGCGGCTGATCCCGATGATAAATTACCGAGCATCGTGTTTTGGCTAATGGGAAGCCTGGCAGGGGCATCATACCGGGATTTGTTACTGGGCGGCACCTTGATTTCGGTGGGTGTTCTTATCTTGTTGTTGCTTCGGTGGCGCATGAATATCTTATCTTTAAGCGAAGAAGAAGCTCAGTCCCTTGGTATCAATGTCCATGGTTTGAGGTTGACGGTCATTGCCACTGCAACCTTGATTACGGCATCGGCTGTGTCATTGTGCGGAATCATCGGTTGGATCGGCTTGATCATTCCCCATGTGGCCAGAATGGTGGTGGGACCTAACCATAAAAAACTACTACCGGCCTGCATTCCCATCGGAGGATTTTACCTTTTGCTCATTGATGATGTGGCCAGGGCAGCAACGCCTATTGAGATTCCGTTATCCATTCTCACCGCCCTGATAGGTGCTCCGTTTTTTGCCTATCTATTGAAAAAAACAGGAGGAGGATGGAAATGAAGCTGGAGGTAAGGGAAGGTAGTTTCCGATATGGGAACGGAAAGATTTTATTTGAAAAAATATCATTCTCATTGAAAGAGGGAGAAATCCTCACCATACTCGGACCCAACGGCGTGGGAAAAACCACACTGCTTAAGTGCGTCACCGGAATGATGCCGTGGAAAAGCGGAAGAACCATCCTCGATGGAACATCCCTTGATACAATGAAAAAGTCATCCATCTGGCAAAGGATCAGTTATATTCCCCAAAGCCACAGCGTGGTGTTTCCCTATGAGGTCCTGGAAATGGTACTTATGGGTAGAGCCCCTTATATAAATGTTTTTTCGATGCCTTCTGGGAAGGATATCCGCATCGCAGAGCAAACACTTGAAACCGTAGGCATCTCTCATCTGGCCGGTAAACCCTGTTCGGAAATCAGTGGCGGAGAGCTGCAGCTGGTCCTCATGGCAAGGGCGCTGGCTTCAGAACCCCTTGTGCTTGTTCTGGATGAACCCGAATCACACCTGGATTTCCGAAACCAGTTGGCAATGTTCAAACTGTTACAAGACCTTGCAGAAAAAAAGAAACTCAGTTGCATCATCAATACCCATTTCCCAGATCATGCATTGAGAATATCCCATAAAACATTGATGCTGGCGGATGGGAATCAACATCTTTTTGGAAACACCAGTGAAGTGATCAATGAAGCCAATATTAAATCATTTTTCAGGGTCAACACAAAAATAGTGACGGTAAGGCAGAGTGGAAAAAATATCAAAAGCATTGTAGCCCTTCCCCTTGAGTAATAAATAATCAAATTCCACCATCCCAACTGTTCTGAGACAGGTCCTGCCTGATAATTGATCCCATCCTGAGTCCAGCCAGAACCAAATTTCATTCAAATACTGCAAAATCAACGGGATGCATATTTTTTATTTTCCCAAAAACCCATGTCAATATTACAATAAGTGGAAAATGAACACGCAAAAAGTCATTGAAAAGCAAAAATGAATAATGAACATGAACAACAATCCTACCGTTGAGGAACTTGCGGCTATGATGGCAATTCATGATGATAACGCTCATTTATTGTGCGACAATTACCTTGGCCGATGACGACAATTATCTTGTCCGGTTAAAGATGTGATAAAACCCCCGACATT
>CAKZLA010000002.1 GCA_937124525.1 uncultured Desulfobacterium sp. | reverse complement strand
CATATCGTTTATCTCCTAGTTAAGCTATTTCACACCACTCGCAAACAGCAGTGGGCATGGAGCACAGAGGAAAATTCACCTGTCCATGCACTATATACGCTACCATTTTCAGATGGCTAATAATTCCTGCCAACACATCAATGCATCTCGCGACCACCGGTGATATTAATTGCCTGACCTGTCATATAATCTGAGCCGGAAGAGCACATGAATACAGTTACGTCTACTATATCTTCAATTTCGGCCAGACGAGCCATCGGAACCTTTGCGGTGAACTGCTTGACAACCTGCTCACGCTCCTGTTTCATATTCTCAATCAGGGAGATATCCCGTTCATTGACCACCACAAAGGCAATGTCATGATTGTCATCAAACACCGGTGTCCCCGTAACAAGTAAGGTATACCCTGATTTGGGGGTGAGCTGGACCACACTGACCTGACGTCGGGTTTCCAGCACTTCCTGGGTGGCGGAGCGGTCCAGGTGCCCTTCTTTGACAAGGGTGGCAACCTCCCTTCCCAGCACATCTTCTGCCTTAATTCCATTGAGTTTTTCAGCACTCTGGTTAAGTTTAAGTATTTTGCCCGTTGCATCACAAATCATCAATCCATCTGCAGAGCGCTCAAAGATGGTTTCCAGGTACTGAACATTACGTCCCCTGTCATCCATGGACCACCCGTCCATTAAAAAGAGTCATGACTACGGTGGTTTCACTGATTTCTTCTGACGGTATTTCAAAGATATTCCGGTCCGTCACCACCATATCCGCAAGTTTCCCAGGGGATATGGAGCCCAGCAAATCGCCGCACCCGGAGGCTTGGGCCGGGGTCAGGGAATATCCTTTCACCGCCTGCTCCACCCCAAGGGCCTGGTCCATGTACCAGCCCTGCCGGGGGGTTTTGTCCATGCGTTTACGATTCACCGCCGCATAAATACCGGCAAAGGGGTTGGGATCTGCCACGGGTGCATCGGAGCTGAGCATCATGGGTATCCCGGCGTTTAAGATATCTTTCAGGGTATAAGCATAGCTACCCCGTGCTCCGGCACATTGATCAATCATGGAAATATCCAGGCTCAGGTTGGCGGGCTGGCAGGAAACCGCCAGATTTTTTAATGTGGCCAGACGATGAAGATCTTCTGGAAGAATCATCTGGACATGCTCCACGCGGTGGGGAATGTTGCACCGGCTTTTCCCCCGGGCTTCGACCCTGGCATACATGGCGATGATTTCATGGCAGGCACGATCCCCCACAGCATGGACCATGCAAGAAAGTCCGGCCCTGTCTGCCATGGTCACCGCCTCTTCAATTTCTTCCACCGGGGTCAGGGCCATGCCATAATCGGCATCCAGATATTTTTCCGTGACCCATGCGGTGCGGGCCCCCATGCCGCCATCGGCAAAAAATTTCAGATGCCCGATTTTCAACAACTCATCCCCAAATCCGGTGTGAAGCCCCAAAGCAACCGCCTGTTTTGTCATTTCGCCAGGCAAAGAGACATGGCAGCGAAGATTGAGTTTTCCCCGGGCATGGAGGGTCTGCCACGCATGAAGTGCCGTGGCCCCTTCCTTTCCCCCCATGAGGCGAATATCATGGACCCCGGTCAATCCCAGGGCATGGGCCTGGGACATACGCTTTTCCATATGGGAGAGGAGATCAGACTGGGATAGATCCGGCAAGGCCTCCCGCACGAGGTTAGGGGCCAGTTCTTTCAGGACACCGGTGGGACTTCCGGATGCATCCCTTACAATCACCCCATCTGCCGGGTCCGGTGTCTGGCTGTCAATACCGGCCAGTTTAAGCGCCATGGAGTTGGCCACGGCAAGATGAAGATCGCACCGCCAGATGCACACCGGGTGATGGGGGGCCACCCGGTCAAGATCATGGCGATCCGGCATTTTATTTTCCGGCCAGTCAGACTCGTTGAATCCCTGGCCCAATATCCATCTGCCGGGAGGAAGGGTTTCCACCCGGGCTCGAATGGCCTTTTCCATGTCTAAAAAACTGAAAACTGTTGAAAAATCAATGCTGTCCACATTCAATGCCCACTCGTAAAAATGAAAATGAGTATCTATAAATCCGGGCAATACCAGCTTTCTTTCCAGATCAATTTTCCGGGTGCCGGGACCAGCCATGGCAAGAATTTCTCTGTCATCACCCACGGCTTGAATATGTTTACCGCATATGGCCACGGCGGTGCCACGGGTCCTGTCAGAATCCAGGGTATGAAAAGTTCCATTGAACAGCATCAGGTCAGGGATGGAATGCATCAGACGATAAATCCTTCTTTAAATGGGTCTGTCTTATCAAGGACAAAATGATGGATACCAGTGACCCAGGCCCGGCCTTTAATCCGGGTAATCATGGCATCCAGATGGCTGATCTTTGTTTTACCCACAAGGGCGGCTTCAAAGGTGGTGCCAAGGGGACTTGCATTAATATAGGGTTGATGCATCCCGATTTTGCCATAATGGTGGAGCAAGGTAAGCTTGGCGGCCGTGCCTGTGCCACAGGGGGAGTGATCCATGTGGGATTCGCCATAGATCACCATGCCCCTTCCCGATGTTGCCGGAATCTCATCCGTGGATTCATAAAATTCCGTCACATCCACAGTGGTAACATCGGGCCGAAGGGGATGCACCACCTTAAGTTGTTCATTGGCGGCATCAATGATCTTCATGCCAAGGTCCACCAGCACTTTTTTATTTTCAATCGCCGGCGAAATCCCAAGCTGTGCCGTGTTCACCATGGCAAAGAAGCCCCCGGTACACACCAGGTCAATGGATAGTTTTCCAAACCCCTCCACTGTAATTTCCCTGGCGGTACCATACACAAAAGAAGGCACCATATCCATGGCCACCGTCTTAACCTCACCTTCCCGAACCTGCACATCCACAGACATTACCCCTGACGGGGTATCCACAGGAACGGTATTGCCCCCCTCTTCCAGCGCCAGGTAGCCGCACTGAACAAGGCTCACCACCGCCCCGATGGTGGCATGACCGCACAGATACGGGTATCTTTTTGCATCCATGTACAGCAGACCGAAGGCACAATCTGCCGTCACGTTGTCCGTGACCATGGCCGCCAGGATTTCTCCCCCCCTGGGGGCTCTGGTCAGAAGGCATCGAACCCCATCATGATGGGTTTTAAAATAATTGAGTTTTTCCATCATGGTGCTGCCGGGAATTTCCGGCAGCCCATCCACAATCAATCGCGTACCCTCCCCTTCTGTGTGGGAATCAATGGTGGTAATGACGTTGTCAAAACGGTCATATTTTTCTGGAAGGTGTTTGGAAGAAACCATAAAAGACCTCAAAAACAAATCTGAAAGTTAAAATCAAATGGAAACGCGCCACAAACAAAGTGTTCTGTTTATAGCCGTCCAATGGCAGCATAAAGATCCAGCCCTCCATGGAACAGCGGCACCCATCGGCAGGGGAAAGAAAAAGAGTCTGCCAGGTTCTTATCCGGCATGATAATAACAACCGTCCAACCTTTAAAATCAGATATGAGTTTTTCACCAATTCGTTCAAACAATGCCTGGATGGTTTCAGGGCTTCCGATGCGTTTACCATAGGGCGGATTCAAGACCACCACTCCTGGCACAGGGATCAATAATTCCGGACTCAGATCAAAAAAATCCTTTTGAAATACAGAAATGGTGGAAGAAAAATCAAAGGCCTTCACGGTTTTTTCCAGGGCACCAAGACATTGAGCATCAAGATCCGATGCAAAAATAATCGGCTGAACAGGCGAAACAATTTCATTTACCGCCTCTTTTTTCAGATATTGCCATTGTTTTTCACTGAAGCAGGGCCAGCTTTCAAAGGTAAAGGCACGAAATATACCCGGGGGAATGTTCCGATTGATCATGGCCGCCTCCAAAGAAAATGTGCCGGACCCGCACATGCCGTCAATGAGGGGTAATCCAGGGGAATATCCCGCTGCATCAAGAAGCCCAAAGGCCAGGGTTTCTCTCAGGGGAGCGGCTTGACCCTAGGCCTTAGCGTTTCAGAAAGTAACTTTTTTGGCAGTGGTAAACGGGTTTCCTTTGGTATTAATACAAGTGATTCGGTCAAATCCGCTAACTTTTCATATTTAAACCCTTACTACACCGTAGATGGTGTTAGCCGTGGCTTCAGTATTTTTGCTCGCGAAACAGACTTTGAAGAAGACAATCGTTCCGATTATGTCATTGACTCTAAAGGTGCTTCGGTTACGTTTGGGTATCCGATAGATAACGTCTCAAGGTTGAGCTTTGGCTTGGGGTTCACCAATACGAAGCTGTCCGCCGGTGACTTTCTCCCGCTACAAATCGATCGTTTCGTCGAGAAAAATGGAACAACCTACAAT
>CAKZLA010000001.1 GCA_937124525.1 uncultured Desulfobacterium sp. | reverse complement strand
CCAGGGAAATGGTCCACCGGGAACCAATGGCCCTGGCAACCATTCCGGCCAGAACCACGGACAGCATATATCCCACAAAATTACCGGTACTGATGATTCCCATCTGGGAGTAATTTAAAGCCAGGGAGGTCCCCATGGAAGGCAGAAGCATGCCCAGGGAAAAGCGACCCAGGCCCAGACTGGCGAAAACCACGGCAGTGCCGGTTAAAGCGATGATCCAGCTGTAGTGAAATCGTATATTTGTGTTCAACGCGCGATCTGTTTGTTCCACACTCCCCCCTTAAGCCCTGTGGAATAGCGTTATGGGCAGTTGCTTTTTGTATTGAAATGTTTTTTTCAGACCAATGTACTCGGAGTCAAGTTGAAATGTCAATGAAAAGAGAAGGCAATAGGGGAAAGGCTTTTTTGTCCACATATGTGTATCCTTATGCAAAAAAAATACCCATAAGCCATGACTGACTACCCCATTCAAAAACATTTTTCAGCGGATTGGCTTTCCAGATTAATACTTGGAAAGCCAATACCACAAAGGTTCATATAATGGGTCGATCTCAGGATTCCGATAGAACAGCAATGGTCTCCCTGATTTCCCTACTGCTAACTTTTTTTCGAATATCTTCCATGTCCGCCATCACCTTGGCAAATCTCACCCCTTCGGCGGCACTGATCCAGGAGAGCTGGAGGCGTTCGGGGCGAATACCTTTTTTCGCCATTTTTTTATGGATTCTATCCACCCGTTTCACGGTCCATTTATTGGCATCAATGTAGTGGCAGTCTCCAATGTGGCAACCGCTCACCAGCACCACGGGGGCACCGCCCTCAAATGCCCGCCAGATAAAGCTTTCATCCACCCGGCCCGAGCACATGGTGCGAATCAGCCTTACATTGGAAGGGTAGGTGATCCTTGACACCCCGGCAAAATCAGCCCCGGCATAGGAGCACCAATTGCAGGCAAACACCACGATTTTTTCCTCGGGTTTGTTTTCCAGGATGGCATCGGTTTGGGTATTGATCTGCTGGTCGGTGAAATGGTTCAAAACAATGGCATTACTCCGGCACTCGGCACCACAGGTGCCGCAGCCAGCGCAGGCCGCTGTATTAACAACGGCCGGGGTCTTTTTCTTGACATCCACCACAATGGCGTTGTAGGGACAGACCTTGGCACAAATCCCGCATGAGTTGCAAAGATCGGTGACCACGGAGGCGGTGATGGGTTCCGAGGCGATTTCACCCTTGTGCATGAGACGAACCGCCCGGGATGCCGCAGCCGTTCCCTGGGTGACGCTCTCCTTGATATCCTTGGGTCCCTCGGCACACCCGGCATAAAAGACACCCCTTGTTGCCGCATCCACGGGCAAAAGCTTGGGATGGGCTTCAAGATAGAATCCATCCGGGGTGAGTTGGAGCCCCAGCATCTCCTGGAGTTCCTGGGTTCCTTTGGCGGCATTGATGCCAAGGGCCAGCACCAGCATGTCAAGTTCGTGGAAATCCACCCGGGCCGTGGCCATGTTCTCCACAGCCACCTGCAAAGATCCATTTGGCAACTCCTCCACAGAGCCGGGAAGTCCCCTGAGATACTTCACCCCAAGCCTGCGACTGCGATTGTAGAGATCTTCAAACCCCTTTCCAAAGGCCCTGATATCCATGTAGAAGACTATTATCTCCATGTCAGGGTAATGCTCTTTGAGGATCAGGGTGCTTTTGATGGTGTTCATACAGCAGATGTTGGAGCAGTGCTCTCCCCCCCTTCTGCGAGAACGGGACCCCACGCACTGGACAAACCCAACACTCTTTGGCAGTTTTCTGTCCAGGGGACGTACAAGCTCACCCTTTGTGGGACCACCAGCATTGACAAGGCGCTCAAACTCAACGCTGGTCACCACATTTTCAAACCGGGTGTACCCATACTCGTCCATGGCCTTGGGATCATAGGGTTCCAGACCCGTTGCCACCACAATGGTGCCAACCTTCTCTTTGATTATCCCATCGGACATATTAAAATCTATGCAGTTCTTATCGCACACGTCCATGCATTTGGAACAGCCCCGGCCCATGCATTCATCCATGTTGATGAGATAGGATGAGGGAACGGCCTGGGGAAAGGGGATGTGGATGGCCCTTCTTGATGAAAGTCCCTCGTTAAATTCATCGGGGAACACAACGGGACAGGCCACAGCGCACTCCCCGCAGGAGGTACAGGCGGTTTCATCCACATACTTGGCCCGTTTTATAATCTCAATGTCAAAGTTACCCACATATCCGGTAACCCCGGAAACCTCTGCCAGGGTGTGAAGCGTAATATTGGGATGCCGACCGGCATCCGTCATCTTAGGACCGAGGATTCAAATGGAGCAGTCCATGGTGGGAAAGGTCTTGTCCAGCCTTGCCATCATGCCGCCAATGGAACCGCTTTTTTCCACCAGGGTTACCTGGTAATCGTTGTCAGCCAGATCAAGGGCCGCCTGGATGCCGGCAATGCCGCCGCCAATGACCAGGGTTTTCTTTTCCACAGGAACAACTTCTTCTGTCAGGGGCATTAACAGGCGTGCCTTTTTGATGGCCATGGTAACAAGATCAAGGGCTTTTTGAGTGGCAGCCTGGG